>JBDHRG010000008.1:0-43967 GCA_039807445.1 Candidatus Competibacteraceae bacterium | reverse complement strand
AGATGGGGCGCTTCAACATGGGCTCGACCGTGATCGTGCTGTTCGCCGACGGCCGCCTCGAATGGGACGCCGCGATCCGCGCCGGCAGCGCGGTGCGCCTGGGGCAGCGGCTGGCGGGCTGAGCCCAGCGCCACCGGGAAGCCGCCGAAGCCGTCGTGCACCGGGCTTGACGCCGCGCCCATGGCCCCGTTTCCTTGTCCCGACCCCGCGTCGAGATCAGGGAGATCCGCTATGACCTTTTCCATCGTCGCCTTCGACCCCGACAACGGCGATCTCGGCATCGCCGTGCAGTCGAAGTTCCCCAACGTCGGCGTCACCATCCCCTACGCCAGGGCCGGCGTGGGTGCGGTCGCGACGCAGTGCTACTGCAACACCAGCTTCGGCCCGCGCGGGCTGGCGCTGCTCGACAACGGCGCCAGCCCCGACGAAGCCGTCGCGATCCTGACCGGCACCGACCCCGAGCGCGACTATCGCCAGCTCGGCATCGTCGACGCGCGCGGGCGCTCGGCGAGCTTCACCGGCGCCAAGGGCTTCGACTGGGCCGGCGGACGCTGCGCCGAGCACGTCGCGGTACAGGGCAACACGCTGACGGGGTCAGCGGTCGTCGATGCGATGCTGGAGCGCTTTCGCGCCACGCCCGGACAGCCGC
This sequence comes from Candidatus Competibacteraceae bacterium, assembly GCA_039807445.1. Classification (GTDB taxonomy): domain Bacteria; phylum Pseudomonadota; class Gammaproteobacteria; order Competibacterales; family Competibacteraceae; genus JBDHRG01. Next base: position 43,318 of record JBDHRG010000008.1, on the reverse strand, counting down.
TGGTCGAGCGCCTGATCGCAGCGCTCGAAGCCGGCCAGGCCGCCGGCGGCGACCGCCGCGGCCAGCAGTCGGCCGCCGTCAAGGTGGTGCGTGCCGGCGGCGGCTACGGTGGCCACGACGACCGCTACGTCGACATCTCGGTCTACGACCACCCGAGCCCGATTGCCGAGCTATCGCGGCTGTACGCGCTGCACCGGCTGACGTACTTCAGGAGCGAGCCCGAGCAGTTGGTCGCGATCGACTCCGCGCTGGCGACCGAGCTGCAGGCGCTGCTGCGCGAGCGCGGCTTCCTCGCCGGCGGCACACCCGGCGTCTTCGATGCCGACACCCGGCACGCGCTGCACGACTTCATGGGCTGGGAGAACTACGATGAGCGCATCCGCGACGACGGGCTGATCGACCTCGAGGTGCTCGCCGACATGCGCGCCAGGCACGCCGCCTGGCGGCAAGCGCGGGGCTGATACGGGCTCCAGAAAGTTCCCGCTGATTGGCCAGCTCCGGTGCGGCGGAGCGAGAGGGATGCTGCGGAGCGGATTACGCGCGCCGCGTGCGCATGGACAGCGCGGAGCGGCGCCGTACCTCGGAGGCATACAGGGATGTATGCCGAGAATGAGCGCAGCAGCATCCCTCTCGCTCCGCCGCAATGCGCGCAGAACCCTTGGGACGCAGCGCCCCCGTCGATCACGCGCCCGCCTCCGGGGCGTCGTGGCCCGGACGCTGCCAGATCAGCCGGCCGTTGCGGAACACGGTGCGGATACGGTGCAGCGGCACGCCGTGCGCTTCGCCATCGGTGCCGGCGAGCTCGACGAAGTAGTGGTCGCGGTGCTCGAGCGCGCTGCGCGCAAGCGGCACGACGACGATCTCGCGCCTCACGCGGTCCCAGTAGCCGACCGCGAAGCGGGCATCGCCGAAGGCTTCGTCCCAGCGGATGCGGTTCAGCAGTTCGTGGATCGGGATCACGGTGCGGTCTCCCCCTACCGTGTCTTATAGACCGGGCAGCGCGGGCCTTGCCACGGCGGCCCCTTGCGGGCATGCACCGGGCGCTGAACGGTACAGCGGCCACCGCCGCCGGCGCCGGCTGTATCTTGCGCCGCACCGACCCGGACGACCACACTTGCCGGTCCCGCCTTCCGGAGCCGCCCGATGTCCGCCGTCGCCACCGAGTCCCCCCGCCTGCCGCGCAGCTTCTTCGTCGGGGGCGCGTACGCGGTGCTCGCCTACCTGGCCTGGGGCCTGATGCCGATCTACTGGAAAGCGGTCGGCGAGGTGTCGCCGGCGCAGATGGTCGCGCACCGCGTGCTCTGGTCGGCGGTGGTGACGCTGGGACTGATCGCCTGGTTCCGGCGCGGACCTGCGCTGCGCGCGACGCTGGCCTCGCCGCGCAAGCTGGCGGTGCTCGCCACCACCACGATCCTGGTCACCGGCAACTGGCTGATCTTCGTCTGGGCGGTGCAGGCCGGGCACGTGCTCGAGGCGAGCCTGGGCTACTTCATCAACCCGCTGTTCAACGTGCTGCTCGGTCTGCTGCTGCTGAAGGAGCGGCTGCGGCGCTGGCAGGCGCTCGCGGTCGGCATCGCCGCACTCGGGGTGGTGAACCTCGGCTGGCAGCTGCAGGCGCTGCCGTGGATCGCGCTGAGCCTGGCGCTGAGCTTCGGCCTGTACGGCCTGATCCGCAAGATGGCGCCGGTCGAGCCGCTGGTGGGGCTGACGATCGAGACACTGCTGGCGCTGCCGGTCGCGCTCGGCTACCTGGCGCTGCTCGAGGTCCGCGGCGAAGGCGCATTCCTGCACGGCGGCTGGGTGCGCGATGTGCTGATCATGGCGGCCGGGCTGATCACCGCGCTGCCGCTGCTGTGGTTCGCCAACGCCGCCAAGCGGTTGCGCTTCTCGACGCTCGGGCTGTTCCAGTACCTGGCGCCGAGCTGCCAGATGGCGCTGGCGGTATACGCCTACGACGAGCCGTTCACGCCGGCGCACCAGCTCACCTTCGCCTGCATCTGGGGAGCGCTCGCGCTCTACAGCGCCGACGCCCGCCGCGCACTGCGAGGGCGCTGAGCGCGCGACCTCAGCCCGCCGCCGCCGGCAGCGCGACGACCGCCTTGACGGTGAAATAGACCGGCTCCTCCTCGCCCTCGGGGAGGTCGATCAGCCCGGTCCTCGACACGATCTCGCCCGGCCCGAGCTCCATCTCGACCTTGTCGCCGAGGCCGATCCGCGCCGAGCCGACGTGCACGCCGTGGCGGTCGAACAGGTTGATTTTGACCTTGGGCTCGACCATCTGCAGCGTGTCGTTGCCCATCGCCAGGCGGTATTCATAGCGCACCTGGCTGCCGCGCTTGACCAGCGTGAACACGACGTTGCGCAGATAGGCCTGGTCGAGGTTCACGACCTGGTCGAGCACCAGCGGCTGCAGCCCCGGAACGCGGCCCTTCAGCAGGGCGTCGACGTCGGCGCGCAACCGCTCGAGCTCCGGCTTCAGCCGCTCGAGCTCGTGCTCGCGCTGGTAAAGGCTGCCACGCAGCGCCTCGTTGGCCTCTTCCAGCGTGAACACGCGCAAGCCGAGAAACACGCCGAGCGCGAGCGCCATCAGCCCGATGACCACCAGCGTCGCCAGCAAGCCGCGGCTGCGCCGGCTCCAGCCGTGCGCGCTGCGGTGGCGGCGCGACGAAACGCGGTGTCCGCGCTCCTCGACCGGCAACTGCACCACTTTGTTTATCATCATCCCCATTCCTCGGGTCCGGTCGCCCGCCGCACCGGGCCGCGCACGCGCGAGCCAGCACGATGAAGACCGTCGACAAGATCATCCGCACCGCCCTGCACCTGTTCAACGAACAGGGCGAACGCGAGGTGAGCACCAACCACATCGCCGCCGCGGCCGGCGTCAGCCCCGGCAACCTTTACTACCACTTCCGCCACAAGGAAGCGATCGTGCTGCGCCTGTTCGACGGCTACGAGGCGCAGCTGCAAGCCCGCCTTCCGGACACCGAGGTGCCGACGCTGGCCGGCCTGCACGCGCGCATCGAAGCCGGGCTGGCGGCGCGGCACGAGTACCGCTTCCTGTTCCGCGCGCTGCCCGAGCTGCTGGCGCGCAACCCCGAACTCGCCCGGCGCTTCCGCGCCGCACAACAGCTCGAGCGCGCCGACTGGCTCGAGCGTCTGCGCGGCTTCGCCGATGCCGGCGTGCTGCGCCTCGCCGCCGCCGAGTTCGAGCCGCTGGTCGACAACCTGCAGCTGCTCGCCAACGGCTGGCTCGCCCATGCCGAGTGCTGCGGGATCGAACTCGACGGCGGCAGGCGCGGCACGCGCCAGGCACTCGCGCTGCTGCGCCCGCATCTGGCCGCCGAGCACCGCGCCGCCTTCGACGCTCCCGCCCTCTCCGGCACGCCGGCCTGAACCCGGCCCAGGCGATTCAATTTCTAAGCAAATCCAATGCCAATGTTCTGATTTGATCGGCAACTCAATCGCTTGGCTTGCTGCGCCGCGCCGGGGCGGTGGCCGATGTAAAGAAATCCGACACCTCGACAGCGATCGCCCGCCTGCCGAACCGCGACATGCCGCGGCCCGGCTGCGGTCTTTCGCGGCCGGCATCGCCGGACAGAACACAAGCAATTGAATTATAAAAAGAAAATAAATCGGCACGATGCTTGCTCATCCCCTGGTGTCGATCGACCACCCCGTGGGGGGGGAACGCGCCATGCCACATTCCTGACATCCGACCGCCGCCGCGCAACTGACCGGCCAGGCGATCGCGGTCGACGGCGGCTGGACCGCGCGGTGAAACCAGCCACCATCAACCCTGCAAGCACTCGACGCCGACCAGCACCGGCCGGCGCGAGCAACCCGAGGGGGTGAACCATGCGCAGGCACAGAAACCACGGCAACGGGGGCGCCCCCCATACCCACCGCCCGGCCGAACCGAACCCGGGCCACACGCACGAGACCCGGACGATCAACATCGCACTGCAGGGCGGCGGCGCGCACGGCGCCTTCGCCTGGGGCGTGCTCGACCGGCTGCTCGAAGACGGCCGGCTGCAGATCGAAGGCATCTGCGGCACCAGCGCCGGCGCGATGAACGCCACCGTCACCGCCAGCGGCCTGGCCGAAGGTGGCAACGCCGGCGCGCGCGCGGCGCTGGCCGAATTCTGGAGCCGTACCGCCGAGGCCGCCCGGCTCGGTCCGCTGCAGCCCTCGTGGCTCGACAAGCTGGTCAGCCCCGGCAACATGGATCACTCGCCAGCCTGGGTCTGGTTCGATCTGCTGTCCAAACTGCTGTCGCCGTACCAGCTCAACCCCTGGAACTGGAACCCGCTGCGCGAGGTGCTGACCGACGTGGTCGACTTCGACCGCCTGCGCGGCTGCACCACGGTCAAGCTGTTCCTGTGCGCGACCAATGTGCTCAGCGGCCGCATCCGCGTGTTCGAAACCCACGAGATCACGCCCGAGACGGTGCTGGCCTCGGCCTGCCTGCCATTCCTGTTCCAGGCGGTCGAGATCGACGGCGAGCACTACTGGGACGGCGGCTACATGGGCAACCCGCCGATCTACCCGCTGATCTACGGCACCGGCTGCCGCGACGTGCTGATCATCCAGATCAACCCGATCAACATCCCCGAAGTGCCGACCAGCGCGCGCGACATCCTCGACCGCATCAACACGCTGAGCTTCAACTCGTCGCTGATGCGCGAGATGCGCGCGATCCACTTCGTCACCCGGCTGATCGACCAGGGCAAGCTCGACCCGAACGAATACAAGCGCATCAACATCCACACGATCGGCGCCGAAGACGAGATGGCCAAGCTCGGCGTCTCCAGCAAGCTCAACGCCGATCCGGACTTCCTGCGCCACCTGTTCGAGCTCGGCCGGCAACGCGCCGGTGCCTGGCTGGACGCGCACTTCGAGCAGGTCGGTCGCGAATCCTCGACCGACATCGCCACCACCTTCATGTGAGGAGTCCGCCATGAACGAGCTCACCGCTGCATCCGCGCTGCGCGTCAGCCGCCGCCGACGCCTCGGCCGCTCCCTGCAAGGGCTCGAGGACGCGCTGCGCTTGGCCGAACGGGGCGTCTACCCGGTCTTCGACCTGGTCGTGCGTCTGTGGCTGGCGAAGATCTTCCTCGCCTCGGGGCTGCTGAAGCTGCTCGACTGGCACACCGCCGTGACCCTGGCCACGCACGAGTACCCGGTGGCGTGGCTGGCGCCGGAAACCGCCGCCGCACTCGGCATCGCGGTCGAAGTCCTCGGCGGGCTGTGCCTGGCGCTGGGCCTGGCCACCCGGCTGGCAGCGGCTGCGCTGCTGGCGCTGGCGCTGGTGATCCAGTTCGAGTACCGCGCGCTGGCCGAACACTGGCACTGGGCGCTGCTGTTCGGCGGCTACCTGGTGATGGGCGCAGGCCCCCTGTCGCTCGACCGGATGCTCGCCCCGGGTCTGGCCGATTCCGCGCTGCCGCTGGCGCAGCCGCTGTCGCGGCTGTACGCGGCGCTGACGCGCTGGATCGGGTCGGTCTGCCTGCTGGCCATGCGCGTCTGGCTCGCCGCGCTGCTGCCCGACGCGGCGTTGCCGCTGGCGGCGGCGCTCGTTCTCGGTTTCGCGACACGACCCGCCGCGCTGGCGGTGCTCGTGCCGGCCCTCGCGCTGCCACTGCCCGATCTGCCCTATCCGCTGTTCCTCGCCGGCTGGCTCGCGCTGCGCGGCGGCGGCGGGCTGGCGCTCGATGCGCCGCTGTGGCGGTGGCTGCGGCGCCTGGGGTTCGCCGAGGTGGGCTCCGAGCGCCTGGCGCGGGTGGTGGTGGTCGGCGCCGGCTTCGGCGGCGTGCGCGCTGCGCGCGGCCTGCGCCACAGCGCCTGCGAGGTGACGCTGATCGACCGCCGCAACTACCACCTGTTCCAGCCGCTGCTGTACCAGGTCGCCACCGCGTCGCTGTCGCCGGCCGACATCGCCACGCCGACGCGCGCGCTGTTCCGCGACCAGTCCAACGTCCGCGTGCTGCTCGGCACCGTCGGCGGCGTCGATGCCGAGCGCCGCGAAGTGCTGCTCGACGAGCGCCGCATCCCCTACGACTTCCTGGTGCTGGCCACCGGCGCGCGCCACAGCTACTTCGGCCGCGACGACTGGGAGCCCTGGGCGCCGGGGCTGAAGCAGATCGACGACGCCACCGCGATCCGCCGCCGCCTGCTGCTCGCCTTCGAGCGCGCCGAGGATTGCCACGACCCCGCCGAGCGCGCGCGCCTGCTGAGCTTCGTGATCGTCGGCGGCGGTCCGACCGGTGTCGAGCTGGCCGGTGCGATCGCCGAGCTGGCCCGCCACGGCCTGCAGGGCGAGTTCCGCCACATCGACCCGTCTGCGGCGCGCGTGCTGCTGATCGAAGCCGGCCCGCGGCTGCTCGCCGCCTTCCCGCCGGCGCTGTCGGCGAACGCGCGCGCGGCGCTCGAGGCGCTGGGCGTCGAGGTGCTGACCGGCGGGCGGGTCGAGCAGGTCGACGCCGAGGGGGTGGTGGTCAGCGGCCAGCGCGTCGGCTCGCGCACCGTGTTCTGGGCCGCCGGGGTAGCCGCTTCGCCGGCGGCGCAGTGGCTGGGCCGCGAGGCCGATCGCGCCGGCCGGCTCAAGGTCGGCCCCGCGCTGTCGGTGCCGGGCCTGCCCGAAGTGTTCGCGATCGGCGACACCGCCTGCAGCGAAGCCTGGGGCGGCAAGCCGGTCCCCGGGCTGGCGCCGGCCGCGCAGCAGGGCGGAGACTACGTCGCCCGCGTGATCCGCGCCCGTCTCGAAGGCCGCGCCGCGCCGCCGCCGTTCCGCTACCACCACCTCGGCAGCCTGGCGACGATCGGCCGCAAGGCCGCGGTGGCGGACTTCGGCTGGCTGCGCCTGCACGGGGCGCCGGCCTGGTGGCTGTGGGGCGCGGTCCACGTGTTGTTCCTGGCCGGAATGCGCAACCGCGTGTCGGTGGCGATCGAGTGGTTCTGGGCCTACCTGACCTTGCGCCGCGGCACGCGGCTGATCACCGGCGAGCGCGACGGCTGATGCGGGTTCCAGAAAATTCCCGCCGACTGGCCAGCTCCGCCGCAATGCGCACAACATTCCTGGAATCCGCATGATCGTGCATCCGTCGACGCTCCTGCCGCGCATCTATCGGCACTCGGCATGGTTCAGAGGCCCCACGGCGTTGCCGAAGGACATGGCCGAGCCGATGGTCGTACACCGGTAAGGAGATGACGCGATGAAGAAGCAGACCATGATGCTCGACGATGCGGCGATCCAGCACGCCTTCGCCGCGATCCTGCTGCCGCAGCCGATGGCAGCGTGGCACGGTACGAGCTGCATGGCTTCGGCGCCTGCCCCCGAAGCCGTCGAGTTCCTGATGGATCCCGGCGAGCTGATCGATCCGCTCGACCGCTTCGAGCTCGAGCTCGAGCTCGGCATCCCGGATCGCGGCTCGCTCGCCCGCCGGATCGCCGGCCTGCTGGCGCGCCCCGGCGCGCCGGCGACCGCACCCGACGACGTGGCCAGGGTCGTGGGCCTGGCGGCGGCGCTGGCGTCGCGGCTGCACTTCGACGGCGGGGCGCCGTGTCACCTGGGGTCGGACGACGCCGATGCCATTGATCTGAGCGTTGCCGAGTTCGAGGCCGCGAACTTCGCCATCCGCGCTGCCGCGGCGGTGCCGCGAATCGTCGCCGACAACGCCGGCCCCTTCGCGCTGGTCCCCGCGCGCGCCGACACGGCGCTGTTCGTCGCGACCGCGGCCCACTTCCGCATCGGCGTGGCGGTGCCTGCCATCGGCATCATCGTTCGTCTGCTGCTGCGGCTGCTGCGCCTGCTGTGGAAGGCACTCAAGAACCTGTTCCGCCTGCGCAAGCGGGTCGCGGCGGCCAACCGGCTGCGGGGGCAGTGGGCGGCCGACGTCGCCGCCGGGGCCATGTCGCGCGCGCAGTACATCAAGAAGCTCGCCGGGCTGATCGCGACGCTGACCGCCGAGATCGACGCCCTGGCGGCCACGATCCTCGCCATCCAGAACGAGATCAGCGAAGCCGAGGAAGAGCTCGAAGGCATCGAGGATACCGAGGCGAGGCGCGAGGCGGATGACCTGCTCCGCAAGCTGCGCGAGCAGCTCGAGGAGCTGCGCCGCCAGAAGGAAGCGCTCGAGCAGGAGAAGCGGGACGCCGAGCGCGAGCGCGACGCGGCGCAGCAGCAGGAGGGCGGCGGCTGATCCCGGATGCAGGATGGGCAAGCGCCCCGCGCTTGCCCATCAGCCGTTCATGGTGGGCATCGCTTCACGAAGCCCACCCTACTACGAATCCACGAATCCGCGTCTTGCAGATGGATCCCGCATCACCCCGCGGCCCCGAGCTGCGCCAGCCGCCGTGCCAGGTTGGCGCGGGCGCGGGCTTCGCAGCGGGCGAAGAAGAAGTCGGTGTGGTAGAGGCGCGGGCGGGCCAGCAGCATCGCCAGGAAGGACCGCAGGCAGGGGACGTAGCGCGTGTCGGCCAGTTCCGGGCGTTCGGCGCGCAGCCGCTCGCCGTCGCGCACGAATGCGCGCCAGTCGCGCCCCATGCCGGCGAGGTCGATGTCGACGGTGTACGCGGTGTCCGGATCGGACGGCGGCGTGCAATGCGTGGTCGCGCGGATCAGCGTCGCGGCGTGCGCGGCGCAGGCGATGCGCCCGTCGGCGAACTCGAGCAGGCGTTCGGCGCTGCGCGCCTCGTTGTCGCACGCGCCGGGCACGTAGATCAGGTCGTGGAACCACAACGCCAGTTCGACCGTATCGGGGTGCGGGACCACGCCGCCGACGCGGTCGAAATCGCGCAGGCAGCGGTGGATGTGCGCCGCAGTGTGGTAATGGCGCTGCGGCTCGGCGTAGCGCCGCGCCAGCTCGGCGTGCACGTGCGCGGCCTCCGCACCGCCGAGGCGCTGCCACAGCGCGCGGAAGCGGCTTTCGGCGCGCGTCATGGCGCCGCTCCGGACGGCGTCTCGCCATCGACGGTGTAGATCGGCGTCACTTCGCTGCGCCCGCGCACGCGCACTTCGCCGACCCGGCGGAAGGCGAAGCGCTCGGGGCCGGCGTGCCGGCGCGTGTCTTCCGACACCAGCATCGAGGTGCCGAAATCCTTGTTCAGCGGCTCGAGCCGCGCGGCGAGGTTGACCGCATCGCCGTAGACGGTGTAGGCGAGGCGCTCGCCGGCACCGACCAGCCCGCCGATCACGACCCCGCTGTTGATGCCGATGCGCGCGCGCAGGCGCAGGCCCTCGCCGAAGGTGCGCCGTTCGAACAGCGCCTGGATCTCGAGCGCGGCACGCAGCGCGCACGCCGCGTGCTCGGGCAGGGCTTCGGGCAGGTTGAAGGTCGCCATCACCGCATCGCCGATGAACTGGTCGACGGTGCCGCCGTGGCGCTCGATCGGCTCGGTCACCGCGGCGAAGTAATCGTTCAGCGTCGCGATCAGCCGTTCGGGCGCCAGCCGTTCGCTGAGCGCGGTGAAGCCCTCGAGGTCGATGAACAGCATCGTCGCCGCGCGCAGCTCGCCCTGGCCGAGCTCGAGCCGCGTCGCCGACGCGGCGACGCGGCTCGCGACCGCCATCGGCAGGAAGCGTGCCAGCTCGCGCGCGGTGCCCGACTCGCGCACCGAGGCCAGCAGCAGGCGCCGTGCGCGCGCGATCGCCAGCGCCAGGATCGCGGTGACGGTCAACAGCGTGATGACCTTGTCGAACTCGCCGCCGAGCAGCACGGTGTTCGAGGTCAGGTAGTGCACGTAGTCGCGCGTGATCGCCTGCGGGTCGCGGCCGATCGCGTAGCCCAGCATCATCAGCCAGCCGAGCGCGGCGGCCACGCCGCAGGCCAGCACGTAGCGCGCCTCGAAGCGCAGCGCCCGCAGCGCGATGAAGATGAACACGTACAGCAGCGTCGGCACCTTCAGATAGAAGGCCGGGGGCTGGCCGTACTGCACGTGGAAACTCCAGATCAGCCCGTACAGCAAGCCGATGTCGACCACGATCGACAGCCAGGCCGCGGCCAGCCAGCCGCGCCGCGCCGCGGCGAGCCTCGCCAGCGTGAACGCGAGCCACGCCGCCAGCACCCAGGGCACCGGCTGGATGCCGCCGACCGGCGCGGTCTTGGGCGCGATCGCGTACAGCGTCGCGAAGGTCAGCACCACGCCGAGCTGCACCCAGCCGATCAGCTCTTCGCTGGCCCGCTGGTGCTCGTGCAGCATCGGCACCAGGTGCGGCGGCAGCGCCGGGGGGCGCAGGCGCCGGAGCCAGACCGCGATGCCGCCCATCGCCTCGCTCACCGCCTGGCGCGGATGCCGAGCTTCTGCATCCGCGAACGCAGCGTGCTCGGGTTCAGCCCGAGCGCCGCGGCGGCGCCGCGCGGGCCCTCGATCACGCCCCGGCAGGCCTCGAGCACGCGCTCGATGTGGCGCCGCTCGAGCGCCTCGAGGCTGGCGCCGTCATCGGCATCGGCGCTCTCGGCGGCGCGGATCGGCGCGCGCGGCGGCGCCAGCCCCAGGTCTTCGGCATCGATCAGCGGCCCGGCAGCGAGGATCGCCGCGCGCTCGAGCACATTGTTGAGCTCGCGGATGTTGCCCGGCCACGGGTAGGCACACAGGCGCGCGAGCGCGCGCTCGGTGAGCCCGTGCACCGGCTTGCCGAGACGCCGCTGCAGCCCGCCGAGGAAGGCGCGCGCCAGCAGCGCGACGTCCCCGGCACGCTCGCGCAGCGGCGGCACGCGCACCGGGAACACGTCGAGCCGGTAATAGAGGTCGGCGCGGAAACTCCCCTCGCCGACCATCAGCTCGAGGTCGCGGTTGGTGGCGGCGATCACGCGCACGTCGACGCGGATCGGCCGGGTGCCGCCGACGCGCTCGAACTCGCGCTCCTGCAGCACGCGCAACAGCTTGGCCTGTGCCGGCAGGCTGAGCTCGCCGACTTCGTCGAGGAACAGCGAGCCGCCGTCGGCGAGCTCGAAGCGGCCCTTGCGCTGCGCGATCGCGCCGCTGAACGCGCCCTTCTCGTGGCCGAACAGCTCGCTCTCGATCAGCTCCGCGGGCAGCGCCGCGCAGTTCATCTTCACCAGCAGGCGGGCGCTGCGCGGGCTCGCCTGGTGCAGGTAGCGCGCCAGGAGCTCCTTGCCGGTGCCGGTCTCGCCGAGCAGCAGCACGGTGCTGTCGGTGGCCGCGACCTTGGCCAGCTGCGCGCGCACCTCGCGGATCGGCGCCGACTCGCCGACGATCTCGGCCGCCGGGCCGATCACCTGCTCTTCGAGGTAGCGCCTTTCCTGCACCAGCCGGGCGATCGTCGCCTCGGCGGCACGGCGTTCGTCGAGGTCGCGCAGGATCAGCGTGTGCAGGCAGCGTCCGCCGACCTTCGAGCTCGACAGCGTCAGCTCCACCGGGAACTCTTCGCCGCCGGCGCGCCGCGCGCTCAGCCCCTGCGGCGCCCACAGATGCGGCTCGTCGGGCCCGCGCCCGAGCAGCGCGCGCAGCGGCGCCGTCAGCAGCGGGTCGATCGGCAGCCCGGTCATCGCCGCCGCTTCGCAGCGGAACACGCGCTCGGCGGCCGGGTTCAGCAGCGTGATGCGGCGCTGCTCGTCGACACAGATCACCGCGTCGAGCGCCGAATCCAGCACCGCGGCGAGCCGCGCCTCGCTGTCGCGCAGCGCCTGCTCGGCGCGCAGGCGCTCGAGCTCGGCCGCCGCGCGCGCGCCGAACACCCGAAACAGCGCCAGCTCGCGCGGTTCGGCCGGCATCGGCCGCACGTCGATCACCGCCAGATGGCCGAGCACCGCTCCGGCGGCATCGACCAGCGGGATCGCGAGGTAGCTCTCGGCGCCGATCTCGGCGAGGTAGCCGTGGTGCGGAAACAGCGCCGCGACGCCGCGCGGGTAATGCTTGACCTCGCCGCCGAGCACCGCTTCGCAGGGGGTACCTTCGAGATCGTACTCGTCACAGGCGATGAAGTGGCCGGCATCCCAGTCGGCGAGGATCCGCACTCGCGTCTTCGAGTCGGCGAACTCGGACACGAAGGCTTCGCGCACGCCGAGCGCTTCGCCGACCCCCTTGACCAGCGCCTCGAAGAAGGCCTTGCCGGTTGCCGATGCCGTGCCCTCGACCAGCGCCCGCAACCCCGGATCGAGCTCGTCGAGCCGCCCCATCGCCACCTCCCGTGCACCGCCGGCACAGGAGGCAGCATAGGCCGGTCGCGGCCGGATTACCTGCTGCGCAGCCATGTCAGCAGCCGGTCGAGGTTCAGCGCGCCGGGACCGTGCACCAGCGTCACCGCGAGCAGGAGCCCCCACAGATGGTGCTCGCGCAGCGCGGCGCCCTCGAGCGCCGGGTACGAGATCACCGCGACGATGTTGACGAAGAACAGCCCCAGCGCCGGCAGCCGCCCGAACAGCCCCAGCACCAGCAGCACCGGCAGCACCAGTTCGGCCGCGGTGGCCGACAGCGCCGCCCAGTACGGCGGCAGCAGCGGCACCTGGTACTCGTAGGTGAACAGCAGCACGGTCGAGTCGAAGCTCGCGATCTTGGTCAGCCCCGACCTGAAGAAGGCTTCGGCGACCCACAGCCGCACCAGCAGGTCGACCGGCGGCGCGAGTCGCGTCAGTGCGCGGTTCAGCCAATCCAGCGCCCGGCGGCCGCGCATCACCAGCGGGTGGCGCGCCAGCGCATCGACAACGTTGATCCGGCTCATCGGCATGTTCATGGTCAGTCCTCCTCGTCGTTGTTGACGAAATACGCGTCGACCGCCAGGCCGCGCGCCAGCCAGATGCCCAGCGCCGGACCCGGATCGAAGCCGGGCTCGGCCTCCAGCGCCTCGGCGCAGGCGCGCGCGAGCGCCGCGCCGTCGGCCAGGGCGGCGAGCAGCGCGAACTCGCCGACCCCGAGCCGCGCCACGCCGACTTCGCCGGCGAGCCGCGACACCAGGAGCCGCTCGACCCCGGCACCGAGATCGACCCCGCCGCCGTCGGCGCCCGGCTGGTTCGCCTGCCAGATCGCCAGCACCGGCAAGCTCGATGCGAGCAGGCGCGCGCTCGGGTGCAGGCGCACGCGCAGCCGCGCGTGCGCCTGCACCGGGAGGCGTGCGAGCGCGTCGAGCACGAGCGGCGGCGCCTCGGCGGCGAAGTACGCCTCGTGCAGCGCCCACTCGAGCCGCGCGACCTCGGCCAGGTACGCCAGGCTTTCGGTTTGCGGCAGCGCCTCGAGCCAGGCCGCGAAGCCCGCGCCGTAGCCGTGCAGATCGCCGCTGGTCGACGGTTGCGCTTCGACGTAACGCCCGGCGGCAAAGGCGAAGAAGCCTTCGCCGACCAGGCGCTGCACCACCGGGTAGGCCGCGGCCAGCGCACCGCTCAGATTCAGCACGGTGTCGTTGCGGTACACCGCCAGCCGCGCCGCCGGCGGCAGGCCCCTGGCGCGCACCAGCGGCTCGAGCGCCGCGGTGTCGCCGCGGTACACCGCCGCGACGAAGGCCAGTTGCAGCTCACGCAAGCGCGGGTTCATCACGGTTCTCCAGCAAGGCGTCGGCGAGCGCCGCCTCGTGCAGCAGCACGGCGAGCGGCGGCAGTGCGGAATCCCACTCGATCAGCGTCGGCCGCGGCCCGAAGCGCACCAGCGCCTCGCGGTACAGCGCCCACACCTCGGGGCACACCGGGCGGTCGTGGGTGTCGAGCAACAGCGGCTGCCCCGCCACGGTCTTGACCGTGTGCCCGGCCAGGTGGATCTCGGCGACGGCCGCGGCGGGCAAGGCCTCGAAGAAGGCCGCCGGGTCCTGGCCGTGGTTGCAGGCGTTGACGTACAGGTTGTTGACGTCGAGCAGCACCGCACAACCGCTCCGGCGCACCAGCTCGGCGATGAACTCGCCCTCGGCGATCGTCGAGTGGCGCCAGTCGAGGTAGCGCGAGATGTTCTCGACCAGCAACTGCCGGCCGAGCGTCTGCTGCACTTGCTCGATCCGCGCCGAAACGTGCGCGAGCGCTTCCTCGGTGTACGGCAGCGGCAGCAAGCCGTTCAGGTGCACGTCGCCGGCCGAGCCCCACGACAGGTGCTCGGACACCAGCCCCGGCTCGAAGCGCCGGCACAGCGCCGCGAGCGTGTCCAGGTGCCCGCGATCCAGTGGATCGGTCGAGCCCAGCGACAGCCCGACGCCGTGCAGGCTGATCGGGCAGCGGGCGCGGACCCGTTCGAGCACCGCGAGCGGCCGTCCGCCCGCGCCGAAGAAGTTCTCGCTGTGCACCTCGACCCAGCCCGGCGCCGGGCGCGCTTCCAGCACCGCTTCGTAGTGCCCGGCCCTGAGGCCGATCCCGGCCACCGCCGCGATGGCGCCGGAATTCGGGGTCCGCGCGTACACGGCCGCCTCCTCAGGCTTTCTTCGTCAGGCTGCCGCCGGTGAGCTTCTCGCAGGTGCCCTTGGGCACGAAGAGCCACGAGTCGCCCTGGTCGTCCATGTTCGCCTGGCCGGCGCAGGCGTGCAGATTGGTCTGGCAGTCGTTCTTGCCGGCCTTGACCACGCCGAAGCACTTTTCGGCGGCGTAGCTCGGCGCCTCGGCCGGGCCGGCGCTGGCGGCGACCGCGCCGAGCGCGAACACGGTGGCGAGGGCGGACTGGAGGATGGTCTGGGTCTTCATGGCGTGTACTCCTGATCTCGAAAGGCCCGACCCGGCGGGTCGGACACTTTCTCAGAAGCACACACCGTGCCAACTGTCGTCGAAGCGCCGTCAGCGGGCTTCGAGCGCGATCCTGGCAGGTTTTCCGCCCTTGCGGTGGCGGCGGGACGGAGGATTCACGGGGTCAGGCGCCGCGGTCGCGGCGCGCTGCCGCGGCATGTCGCGGCCACGGCCGCGGAATGCCGCGACCGTGGCCGCAACGCGTCAATGGCCTTCCAGCTTGGCCCTGCCGGCCCGCAGGCCGATATGGATGGCCTCGTCCGGCGAATCGCCGTACGGGTGCACGCCGCCGAGCAGCATCGCCTCACCGACGTGCCGATAGACACCGCCTTCGAGCACGACCTCGACGATCGATACCCGCGCTTCCCACTTGTCGGTGTCGGGCACCTCCCACGCGCTCGAAGAGATCTCGTACCGGCCGACAACTTCCTTCTTCGTCTTGTGCATGTGTGCCCACCTCCACTGCTTCCAGACCCGTAGTTTGGCAGGGTGGACCGGGGTTTCCATCGGCGGTTATCCGGATGGAATCCGCATCACTCGCTGTCCCACCCCGCCCACGGATCGTCGTCGAACTGGTCGGTCTCGTCGAGCAGCACCAGCACGCGGTCGGGGACGAAGTCCTGGAGCTTCAGCGCGACCTCGCGCGGGATGATCGCGAAGTCGAGCCCCTTGCTGTCCATCTTGGCGATGCCGAGCTTGCCCATCGCGATCTGCCGGCGCTGCGGCTCGCTGACGCGGACGCTGCGCACGAAGCGGCCTTCCTGGAAGTTGTAGCGGTCTTCGGCGTTGCGGTCGTTGACGCGGTTGGCTTCGATCAGCTGGCGCGCGCGCGCGAGGTCTTCCTGGCGCTTGCGTTCGGCGGCGCGCTGGCGCTCGATCTCGCGGTCGCGGCTGCGCTTGCGCTCGGCCTCCTGCTGGCCCGCCTTCTGCTCTTCGGCCTTGCGCGCCTCTGCGGCACGCGCCTGCTCGTTGCCCTTCTTCGCCTGGTGGGACTGCTTGCGCTGGCCGGCCTCGGCTTTCTTGACCGCGTCCGCCGACACCAGCCCGGCCTTCAACAGTTGATCGCGCAGCGACATCGCTTGGTTTCCTCCGGGCTCACAAACCGCGCCCGCGCAGCCAGACCCCCAGGCGCTCGGCGACCCGTCGCCAGCCCGGCTCCAGCATCATCGCGTGCGCCATCGAATCGAAGATCTCGTACTCGGCAGCATAGGCGCCCGCCGTGGCTTCGACCGCACGGCGCGGCACCAGCCCGTCGTCGGCGGCGCCGAGCACCAGCAGCGGCGTGCGCCCGGCGCGCTCAACGTCGACCGCACCGTGCCACATCATGTCGAACACCACGCGCTGCGACTCGGGCTGCATCCGCACCAAGTGGCGCGCGACCTCGGCCTCGGCCATCCGCTCGCTGAACATCGTCTTGCGCGCCAGCGGCAGGTTGGCGCTGTGCCCACCCGAGAGCTGCAGCCAGCCGATCTCGCCCCACAGCAGTGGGTCGTCCATCAGCATCGCCAGGCTCACGCCGAGCAGGCCCGTCGGCGGCACCGACCCCATCAGCACGGCGCCCGGCAGCGGCCGCGCGCGGCGCGCCAGCGCGTGCTGAACCACCAGCCCGCCCATCGAGTGGCCGACCACCACGCATTCGCCGAGCGTGGCGAGCGCCGATTCGAGGTCGTCGACGTAATCGGCCAGCCCCAGCCAGGCCAGGCGCTCGTGGCCGAGGCTGGCGCCGTGGCCGCGCAGGCTCAGCGCGTACACCGGATGGCCGTGCTCGGCGAAGAAGCCGAGGAAGTGCTCGGCCCAGCACCAGGCGCCGGCGAAGGCGCCGTGCACGAACAGCAGCGGCGTGCGCGGTGTCCCGTGCGCCGGGCGGCTCAGCAGTTCGAGCCCGAGGGCGACACTTGGCGCGCTGTCGAACGGTGCCATGCCTTGCCCTCAGTACAGGATGCGGGTGCGGATCGTGCCGGCGACCGCGCGCAGGTCGGCGAGCGCGAGCTTGCCGGCGGCCGCATCGTCGTCGATGTCGATCACGACGTAGCCGATCGCCTCGTCGGTCTGCAGGTACTGCGCGGCGATGTTGATGCCGCGGTGCGCCATCACTTCGTTGATCGCCGACAGCACGCCGGGCTGGTTACGGTGGATGTGCAGCAGGCGCCGCTTGCCGCGGTGCTCGGGCAGGCTGACCTCGGGGAAGTTGACCGCCGACAGCGTCGAGCCGTTGTCGCTGTACTTGGCCAGCTTGCCGGCGACCTCGTAGCCGATGTTCTCCTGCGCCTCGGCGGTGCTGCCGCCGATGTGCGGTGTCAGCAGCGCGTTGTCGAAGCGCGTCAGCGGCGAGACGAAGGACTCGGCGTTGGACTGCGGCTCGACCGGGAACACGTCGATCGCCGCCCCGCCGAGGTGGTCCGCATCGAGCGCGGCGGCCAGCGCCTCGATGTCGACCACGGTGCCGCGCGAAGCGTTGATCAGGTGCGCGCCGGGCTTCATCCGCGCCAGCTCGGCGGCGCCGATCATGTCCCGCGTCTGCGGCGTCTCGGGCACGTGCAGCGTCACCACGTCGGCCGCCGCGAGCAGCTCGGCCAGCGAGCGCACCGGCTGCGCGCCGCCCAGCGCGAGCTTGGTTTCGGTGTCGTGGTACAGCACGCGCATGCCGAGCGCCTCGGCGAGAATGCCGACCTGGGTGCCGATGTGGCCGTAGCCGACGATGCCGAGCGTCTTGCCGCGCACCTCGACGCTGCCCGCCGCCGACTTGATCCAGCCGCCGCGGTGGCACGCGGCGTTCTTCGCCGGGATGCCGCGCATCAGCATCACGATCTCGGCGACCACCAGCTCGGCGACGCTGCGCGTGTTCGAGAACGGCGCGTTGAACGCCGGCACGCCGAGCGCGCGCGCCGCCCCCAGATCGACCTGGTTGGTGCCGATGCAGAAGCAGCCGATCGCGATCAGCTTCGCGGCTTGCTCCAGCGCAGGCGCTCTCAGCTGCGTGCGCGAGCGGATGCCGACGATATGCGCTTCGCGGAGGCGCTCGACCAGCGCGCCCTCGGCCAGCGCCTGGTCGTGGAACTCGATGTTGGTGTAGCCGTCGGCCTCGAGCGTCTCGACGGCGCTGCGGTGCACGCCTTCGAGCAGCAGGATGCGGATGTCGCGTTTGTCCAGAGAGGTCTTCGTCGCTTCTGCCATCATCCCCACCTCGGCCCGCCGCGGAGCGCGGATGATCCCGCAAAGCCCGATGCTTGGGAAGCCGCTTGGCGGCGTACAGGCGTATCTGGCAATAATACGCGCCGTGGGAACCGGGCCGCACGCCCTCCACGTGGAACGAACGACAGCCTTCCCGACAAGAGGAGAACCCAGTGGAAAGACGCCAGTTCCTGAAGTCCGCCGGTGCCGGCCTGGCCGCGGCCGCCGTCGGCACCCCGGCGCTCGCGCAAGAAGCCAAAAGCGGCGAGCTGCCGACCATCAAGTGGCGCCTGGCTTCCAGCTTCCCGAAGAGTCTCGACACCATCTACGGCGCCGGCGAAGTCCTCGCCAAGCGCATCGCCGAAATCACCGGCGGCAAGTTCGAGATACGCGTGTTCGCCGGTGGCGAAATCGTGCCGCCGTTCGGCGTGCTCGACGCGGTACAGCAGAACACCGTCGAGCTCTGCCACACCGCCTCGTACTACTTCCACGGCAAGAACAAGGCCTTCTCGCTCGACTGCTCGGTACCCTTCGGCCTGAACGCGCGGCAGATGAACGCCTGGTTCGGCTACGGCGGCGGGCGCGACGTGCTGCGTGAGCTGTTCGCCAAGTTCAACGTCGTCAACTTCCAGGGCGGCAACACCGGCGCGCAGATGGGCGGCTGGTTCCGCAAGGAAGTGAAGTCGCTCGACGACCTCAAGGGCCTGAAGATGCGCATCCCCGGCTTCGGCGCCGAGATCATGTCGCAGCTCGGTGCGGTGCCGCAGTCGCTGCCCGGCGGCGAGATCTATCCCTCGCTCGAGCGCGGCGCGATCGACGCCGCCGAGTGGACCGTGCCCTACGACGACGAGAAGCTCGGCTTCTACAAGGTCGCGCCGTTCTACTACTACCCGGGCTGGTGGGAGCCGGGGCCGACGCTGTCGTTCTACGTCAACAAGGAGCAGTGGGAAAAGCTGCCCAAACCCTATCAGGCGGCGTTCGAAGCGGCGGCGGCCGAGGCCAACGTCACCATGGTCGCGGCCTACGATGCCAAGAACCCGCCGGCGCTGCAGCGCCTGGTGCAGGCCGGCGCCCAGCTGAAGCGCTACCCCGACGACGTGCTGGTCAAGGGCTACGAGATCGCACAGAAGCTCTACGAGGAAGAGTCGGCCAAGAACCCCGACTTCAAGAGGATCTTCGACTCGATGCGCGCCTTCCAGCAGCCCTCGGACCTGTGGAACGGCGTCGCCGAAGTGCCGCTGGCCAACTTCATGCAAGCCGTGCGCCGGCGCAAGTAAGACGAGTGAGCGGGAATGGGGAATGGGGAATGGGCGTGAAGCGTGAAGCGTGAAGCGTGAAGCGTGAAGCGTGAAGCGTGAAGCGTGAAGCGTGAAGCGTGAAGCGTGAAGACAGTGGCACGGTTCCCACCTCACGTCTAACGCTTCACGTCATTTTCCCATTCCCCATCCCTCCCCACCCATCACCCGATCACAGATCGAGCTGCTTGTTGTCTTCGGGCAGGAAGCCGTTTTCCCACAGGATGTTGCCCGGCGAAGCCTTGCGGTTGACCGTCAGCCCGCGGTCGGCGAGCACGGTCTTCATCTGCCGCAGCATCGCCGGATTGCCGCACATCATCACCGCCGAGCGCGCGTGCGAAAGCTCGAAGCCGACGCCGCTCTCGAGGATGCCGGTCTGCACCAGCTCGGGGATGCGCAACTGGTAGGCGCCCGCGCAATCGTCGCGCGTGACCACCTTGACGTAGTGGAAGCGCTCGGCGAACTCGCCGAAGCACGCGTCGTCGCGGAAGTTCTCGAACGCCTCGCGGTAGGCGAGTTCGTTGGTGTTGCGCACGCTGTGCACCAGCACCAGCCGTCCGAAGGTTTCCCAGGTGTACGGATCGCGCAGGATCGACACGAACGGCGCCAGCCCGGTACCGGTCGCGAACAGCCACAGGTCCGGCTGGCCGCGGAAGCGGTCGCAGGTCAGCGTGCCGAAGTTGCGCCTGTCGACGTACAGCGTGTCGCCTTCGCGAATCTGCTTCAGCGCCTGGGTGAACACACCGTCCTCGACCACGATCGACAGGAACTCGAGGTGTTCGTCGTAGGGCGAGGAGACGATCGAATACGCGCGCCACACCCACTCGCCGTCGACCGGCAGCCCCAGCCGCGCGAACTGCCCGGCGATGAAGCGCAAGCTCTCGGGTCGGTCCATCACCAGCGAAAACAGCGTCGGCGACCACCAGCGCACCGAACGGATGGTCAGCGCGTGGCAGTCTTCGGTCGGTACGGGAGCGGCTTCGGGCATGGCGAGCGTCATCATCGGCTTCCTGGTGCAGGCCCGCGCGCGCGGGCGGCCTCGTATCGTAATGCCTGCGCCGCACCCGAGACTCGAGACGCGTCAAGCCTGCGTGCCGGCTGGAACGCACCGGCGCCAGCGGCGCAGCGAACGTCGGCCAGCATACCCGCGCCAATTTATTCACCGAAAGAATTTACGGCTCATATTTTATTGCGAATGAGCATATGGAAGCGCTTGGCGGCATCCGCGAGGCCATCAAAAGGCAGACCCCGGCGGGCTGCCCCACCAGGGTCTGCATGTCGCCGGGCTCAGCCGCGGTTCAGGGCTTGGGCGGTTCCTGCTTCTTGAACAGCTCGTCGAGGTTCTGGCCGCCGTCGAGCAGGCCCGAGGGCTGCTCCTCGAGGATGATCTCGACCGGCTTGTCGCTGACCTCGTGCTTGCCGATACCGACACTGACGAGCTGCGGGAAGGCGATCAACAGGCCGACCATCACCACCTGGATCGCGACGAACGGGATCGCACCCCAGTAGATGTCGGTGGTCTTGATCTCGCGTGGCGCCACCGAGCGCAGGTAGAACAGCGAGAAGCCGAACGGCGGATGCATGAACGAAGTCTGCATGTTGACGCCGAGCAGCACGCCGAACCAGACCAGGTCGATGCCGAGCTTCTCGGCCACCGGCGCCAGCAGCGGCAGGATGATGAAGGCGATCTCGAAGTAGTCGAGGAAGAACGCCAGCAGGAACACCATGATGTTGACGACGATCAGGAAGCCGATCGCGCCGCCGGGCATGTCGAGCAGCAGGTGCTCTACCCACAGGTCGCCGTCGACGCCGCGGAAGGTCAGGCTGAACACCGATGAGCCGATCAGGATGAAGATCACGAAACTGGTGATCTTCGCCGTAGCCGCCATCGCCTGCGTCAGCAGCTCGCGATCGAGCTTGCGCTTGGCCAGCGCCAGGATCAGCGCGCCGACCGCGCCCATCGCGCCGCCCTCGGTCGGCGTCGCCCAGCCGATGAAGATCGTCCCCAGCACCAGGAAGATCAGCACCAGCGGCGGCACCATCGTCACGATCACGCGCTTGAACAGCGCCGCGCCTTGCAGCGTGCGCGCCTCGGGCGGCAGCGCCGGTACGGTGTGCGGGCGCGCGGTCGCGTTGAACATGATCCAGCCGACGTACATCAGCGTCAGCAGCAGCCCGGGGATGAACGCGCCCTTGTACATGTCGCCGACCGAGCGCCCGAGCACGTCGGCCATCACGATCAGCACCAGCGAAGGCGGAATGATCTGCGCCAGCGTCCCCGAGGCGGCGATCACGCCCGAGGCGATCTGCTTGTCGTAGCCGTAGCGCAGCATGATCGGCAGCGAGATCAGCCCCATCGCGATCACCGAGGCGGCGACCACACCGGTGGTCGCGGCGAGCAGCGCACCGACGAAGATCACCGCGTAGGCCAGGCCGCCGCGCGCGCCGCCGAACAGCTGGCCGATGGTGTCGAGCAGTTCCTCGGCCATGCCCGAGCGCTCGAGGATCAGCCCCATGAAGGTGAAGAACGGCACCGCGAGCAGGATCTCGTTCTTCATGATGCCGAACACGCGGTCCGGAAGCGCCTGCAGCAGCGCCGGCGTCAGCAGTCCGAGTTCGATGCCGAGCCAGCCGAACACCATGCCGACCGCGGCCAGCGAAAAGGCTACCGGATAGCCGAGCAGCAGGAACACGATCAGCGCCGTGAACATCACCGGCGCCATGTTGGCGATCAGGAACTCGGCCATCTCAGTGGCCTCCCTTGTGGAACTCGGGCATCGGCCGGTGGCCGGTCAGCGAAGCGAGGCTCTTGATGATCTCGGAGATGCCCTGGAGCGCCAGCAGCGCGAAGGCGATCGGGATCACGAGCTTCATCGGCCACCAGATCAGGCCGCCCGGGTTCGGCGAGGCTTCGTTCTGGGCGTAGGCAATCAGGAAATAGCCCCACGAGTCGTAGACGATCAGCAGGCACACCGGCAGCAGGAACAGCAGCCCGCCGAAGATGTCGATCACCAGCCGCGCCTGCGGCGACAGCCGGCTCGAGACGATGTCGATGCGCACGTGGCCGTTGTCTTGCAGCGTCCACGCGGCGCAGAACAGGAACACCAGGCCGAACATGAACCACTGGCTCTCCAGCATCCAGTTCGCCCCCCAGTCGAAGGCATAGCGCAGCGTCGCGGTGACGGCGCTGACGATCACGCTGAGCAGGATCAGCCAGATCGAGATGCGGCCGATCCACGCATTGAAGCGGTCGATCGCGCCGGACAGGCGTAACAACAGGAACATGTGGGCCTCCCATGGTCGCGCGAGGCGCGGCTTGCGCGGGATTGCAAGCGCGCTCGCCCCCGGTGTTGTCGTTGGTGCAGGCGGATTGTCATCGGTCTTCCGCACGGGCAACGGCCCGCCGGAGGCTCCGTCACAGGAGATACGCCGCGCGGAGCGCGAAGTGGCTCGGCCCGCGCGGATGCGCGCATGTTATCGGGCGCCCCGCAGCGCGCCAAGCGAACGGCTGTAACGCCGCATTACGCGAAGAAGCGTCCGAACCAGCCGCCGGCACCGGCGAAGCGCTCGCGAAAGCGCGCGGCGAAGTTCTCGGGCAGCGCCGCTTCGACCGCCGGACGCGCGCGCAGCGCCTCGCCCCAGGCGGCGAGCTTGGGCAAGCCTTCGAGCAGGCCGAACGAGTGCGCGGCTTCCATCAGCGCCAGGCGCACGAAGAACGGCGCGTACGCCGCATCGACCAGCGAGAACGCCGATCCGGCGAACAGCGGCCCCTCGCCGAGCACGGCCTCGAAGAAGGCGAGTTCCCTGCGCGCCGCATCGCGTTCGGCCTCGAAGCCGGTGCGCTCGGCGGCGGTCAGCATCCGGTACTGGCGGCCGAGCAGGTTCGAGCCGAACTCGATCCAGGCACGGTGCTGCGCCCGCGTCAGCGGATCGGCCGGCATCATCGCCGGCGCGTGCGTCTCGTCGAGGAATTCGGCGATCACCGCGGATTCGAACAGCACCGTGCCGTCGACCTTCAGCACCGGCACCTTGCCCATCGGCGAAACCTCGGCGAACCAGTCCGGCGGCGACTCGAGGTCGATGTACCTGACCTCGAACGCCACGCCCTTTTCGCGCAGCGTGATCACCGCGCGCTGGACGAAGGGGCACAGGGGAAAGCTGATCAGTTCCAGGTCCATGCAGTACCTCTACTCGGGTGATGGGTGATGAGGAATGGGAGCCGAACATCATCTCTCATTCCTCATCACCCACCACCATCCCCCGCTCGCAGGCTAACACACGTTTGCCTCGCCGCCGCTGCCGCCGCTATCCTTGGCCGCCCCGCCGGCCGGGTCCCGGCCCGTGAACCTCCGTGACCAGCCGCATGCCCCCGAGACCCGAACGCTCATCGCCGTACCGCCGCGCCGCCTGGGCGCTGCTCGCGCTCGCTGCCGTAGCCGTCTGTCTGGTGTTCCGCGACTACGGCATCACCAACGATGAAGAAGTCCAGAGCACCTACGGCCGGTTGCTCGCGCGCTTTTACGCCAGCGGTTTCCAGGACCGCTCGGCGCTGCACTACTTCGACCTGTACCGCTACGGCGGGCTGTTCGACTTGAGCGCCGCCTGGCTGAACGCCTTCTCGCCGCTGGGCGAATACCCGACGCGCCATCTGCTCGGCGGGCTGATCGGCGTCGCCGGACTCGCCGGGGTCTGGCGCCTCGGTCGGCGCCTGGGCGGCGAGCGCGCCGGGTGGTTGGCGCTGGTGCTGCTACTGCTGACGCCGGCCTTCGTCGGCCACAGCTTCAACAACCCCAAGGATGCGCCGTTCGCGACCGCGATGATCTGGGCGCTCGCCGCGATCGCGCGCCTGCTCGACGAGCTGCCGAAGCCGCGCCTCGCGACCGCGCTCGGCTTCGGGCTCGTGCTGGGGCTGGCGCTGGCGATCCGCGTCGGCGCGGTGCTGATCCTGCCCTGCCTCGGCTTCGGCGTGCTGCTCTGGGCGCTCGGCTGCGCGCGCGACGGCCGCAGCGGCGCGATCGGCCCGGCGCTGTGGGCCGGGCTGAAGGTGCTGCTGCCGGCGCTGGTGCTGGCGTACGCGGTGATGGCGCTGTTCTGGCCCTATGCCTGGCAGGCACCGCTGAACCCCTGGCGCGTGCTGCGCACTTTTTCGCACCTGCCGATCGAGCTCGACACGCTCGCCGCGGGCCGGTGGTATCCGGCCGACTCGCTGCCCTGGTTCTACCTGCCGGCCTACGTGGTGCTGACGCTGCCCGAGGTGGTGCTGGCGGGGCTCGCCGCGGCGCTCGGCGCTGGCACCGCTTGGCTGCGCCGCGGCGCCCGCCTCGACGCGCGCGCCGCGGCGCTCGGTGCGGTCGCGTTCGCCGCGCTGTTCCCGCTGGCGGTGTTCGTGATCGCGCGCCCCACCGCGTACAACGGGCTGCGCCACGTCCTGTTCGTGCTGCCGCCGCTGGTGTTGCTGGCCGCGCTGGCGCTCGAGCGGCTGTGGGCACGCTGCGAGACGCACAGTCACACCGCCGGGCGCACCTTCGCCGCGGCGCTGGGGCTGCTGCTCGCGCTGCAGGCCGGGCTCGTGGTCGCGCTGCACCCGCAGCAATACATCTACTTCAACGCCTTCGCCGGCGGCGTCGCCGGCGCGCACGGGCGCTGGGAACAGGATTACTGGGGCAACTCGCTGCCCGAGGCGGTGCGCGGGCTCGAAACCCTGCTGATCGGCGAAAACGGCGGCCGCCCGCCGCCGCATCCGGCACGGGTCGCCGTGTGCGGCAACGAGCAGGCGGTGACCGGCGACCTCCCGCCGTGGCTGGTGTACGAAGAAAAATGGCATCGCGCCGACTTCCTGATCGCACTGACGCACGACGGCTGCGACCGGGAACTGCCGCTGCCGAACGCGGTCGTCGTCGAGCGCCTCGGCGCCCCGCTGGCCGTGGTCAAGGATCTGCGCGGCCACGCGCTGGTCGAGCATCCGCCCGAAGCCGCACCCCCGCCGCCCCAGTTCCAACGCCTCGAAGAACAGGATTGAGGACGATGCGCCCCCTACCCCCCCTCCTCGCGCTGCCGCTGGCGGCGCTGCTCGCGCTGCTGCTGTGGCTGCTCGCCGCGCGCCCGGTGACGCTCGAGGTCGAATGGCACGGCCCGCTCGCCAGCGCTTCGTTCGCACCCTTCCGCGACGGCCAAAGCCCGCTCGCGCGGGTCTACCCCAGCCGCGAGCAGATCGGCGAAGACCTCGCGCGGCTCGCCGGCGTGTTCGCCGGCGTGCGCACCTACACCAGCCGCGAAGGCATGGACGCGGTGCCCGAGCTCGCCGCCGGGCACGGCCTGACGGTGACGCACGGCGCCTGGCTCGGCCGCGACCCGGCGATCAACGCCGCCGAAGTCCAGGCGCTGATCGAAGCCGCCGGCAGGCATCCGGACACCATCAAGCGCGTGATCGTCGGCAACGAGGTGCTGCTGCGCCGCGACCTGCCGGTCGAGCAGCTGATCGATCACCTCGACCGCGTGCGCGCCGAGGTCGAGCAGCCGGTGTCGTACGCCGACGTCTGGGCCTTCTGGCTGAAAAACCCGCAGCTGGCCGAGCACGTCGACTACATCACCATCCACGTCCTGCCGTACTGGGAAGACGAGCCGGCGGCGGTCGGCGACGCCGAGCGCCACATCGTCGCGATCCTCGACACCGTGCGCGCCGCCTTCCCCGGCAAGCCGATCCTGATCGGCGAAGCCGGCTGGCCGAGCGAGGGTCGCAACCGCGGCCCCGCGGTCGCCAGCCTGCCCGAGGCGGCGCGCTTCAACCGCTGGCTGCCGCAGTTCGCCGCCAGGCACGGCGTCGATTACAACGTCGTCGAGGCCTTCGACCAGCCGTGGAAGGCACAGCTCGAAGGCACCGTCGGCGCGCGCTGGGGCGTGCTCGACAGCGCCCGCCGGGTCAAGTACGGCTTCCACGGTCCGGTCCCCGCCTTCGCCGACGCCCGACTTCGCGCGGGCAGCGCGATCGTGCTCGGTGCGCTGCTCGCGGTTGCGGTGCTGCGCGCCCTGACGCTGCCCTTCGGGCAGGCATTCGCCTGCGCGCTGCTCGCGCAAGCGCTCGCCTTCGGCGCGGTCGAGCTCGCCTACACCGCGTGGACGCGCGCTTACGTGCCCACCGCGCTGACCTGGACCGCGCAGAAGCTCCTGTACCTCGGCGCCGATGCCGGGCTGTTCGCGCCCGCGACCGTCGCCCGCGGCTGGCAGGTGCTCGCCGACAGCGCCGCAGCGCTCGCCTGGGCCTGGACCTGGGCGCGGATCGGCGCGGCCGCGGTCGCGCTGGTGCTCGCCGGCCTGGCGATGCGCGCGACGCTGGCGCGGCGCATGGCGCCGGGGCGCGCCCTCGGCCTCGGCTACCGTGTGTACTGCGCCGGCGCGCTCGCGATCAGCGCGATGCTGGCCTGCGCCGGACGCTACCTCGACATCCCGCTGGCCGACTTCTGGCTGCCGGTCAGCGCGGTGCTCGGCTTCGCCGCGCTGCGCCGCGTCGCGCGCGGCGAGGGCTGGCTGGAAGCCTCGCGCCTGGGCGCGCTGTTCGAGGGCGATTCGCCGCAGCCGCCACGCCCGACCCTCATGCACCGCTGGCTGGCGCTGGCCGCGGTCGCGGTGCTCGCCGGCGAAGCCTGGGCGCTCGCCGCGGGCGAAGACTTCGTGCGCGCGCACCCGGACTGGGCCGAGCGCTGGCCGCTGCTGCTCGAGGCGACGATCGCCAACCGCGAGCTGCTCGGCTGGGCCGCGATGCTGCTGGTGCTGGCCTGGCCGTACTGGACCGAACGCCGCGCAGCGCGGGGCCGGTGATGCCGGCCTGGCTGCTCGTCGCGCTGGTCCCGGCCTGTGCAACGCTGGTGTTCGCGCTCGGGCTCGACGCCAGCTGGGACCTGCGCAACTACCACTACTACAACGGCTGGGCGGCGCTCGCCGGGCGTTTCGGCGTCGACCTGCTGGTCGCGCAGATCCCGAGCTTTTTCAACCCGGTGCTCGACATCCCCTACTACGCGCTGACCGAGGCCTTGCCGGCGCGCGGCGTGGCGTACGCGCTCGGGCTGGTGCACGCGCTGAACGCCGTGCCGCTGTTCTTCATCGCCCGCGCGCTGCTCGCCGCGGGGCCGTGGCGCGACTGGGCGGCACTGGGGCTGACCACCGCCGGCCTCACCGGCGCGACGATGCTGAGCGAGCTCGGCACCACCTTCCACGACAACGTGATCTCCATCCCGGTGCTCGCCGGGCTGGCGCTGCTCGCCGCGCGCTGGACGCGGCTGACGGTGCCGACCGTGCTGCTCGCCGGCGCCTGCCTCGGCCTCGCGGTCGGCTTCAAGCTGACCTCGGCGCTGTATGCGCTGGCGGCCGGGCTCGGCCTGCTCGCGCTCGCCCCGGGCGGCTGGCGGGTACGCCTGGCGCTGGCGGCGGCGCTCGGTGCCGGCGGACTGCTCGGCATCGCCCTCGGCGGCGGCTGGTGGATGGCGAAGCTGTGGAGCGCCTACGGCAACCCGCTGTTCCCCTTCTATAATCATGTGTTCGGCTCGCCGTGGGCGCTGGCGCAGAGCTACCGCGACCCCGGCTTCCTGCCGGCTGCACCGGGGCTGCTCGAAGCGCTCGCCTTCCCGCTGCGCCTGGCGCTCGAGCCGCGGCTCGCCTCGGAAGCCCCGTTCACCGACTACCGCCTGCCGCTGCTGTATGCACTGCTGCCGCTGGCCGCCCTCGCGCTGCGGTACCGGCCCCCCGCGAACCCGATGGTACGCACCGGTCCGACGGCCTGGCTGCTGCTGGTCGCGGCGCTGGTCTGGGTGCTGTGGCTGGCGCAGTTCCGCATCTACCGCTACCTGCTGCCGCTCGAGCTGCTCGCACCGGCGCTGATCACCGCCGCGCTCGGGCTGTGGCTGCGCGGCCGAGCGTTCGCGTGGGTCACGGCAGTAGTGCTCGCGCTGCTGGTGCTGACGGTGCGCCCGCAGGACTGGCTGCGCGTGCCCTGGCGCGACGTGCCCGCCGGCGCCCGCGCGGTCGAGGTTCACCTGCCGGCGCTCGGCGAGACCCGCGGCACGCTGGTGCTGCTCGCCGGGCACGAGCCGCTGGCCTTCCTGCTGCCGGCCTTTCCGGCGAACATGCGCTTCATCCGCATCGACTCGACCTTCACCAGGCCCGAGGAAGACGCGGTCGCGTTCAACCCGCTGATGCGCCGCCTGGTCGCCGAGCACGAAGGCCCGCTCGCGGCGCTCTACATCGCCACCGAGGCGCACGAGATGCGCCGCAAGCTGGCGCAGTACGGCCTCGCGCTGGTCGAGGCGCGCTGCGCCGACGTCGAGGCCGACATCGGCGCCGGTCGCTACCGCTACTGCCCGGTCGCGCGCCCGCCCCGCCCCTGAGGCCAGTGGGTTTCATCCCCCATCCCCATCCCCCATTAAACATTAAAATTGAATAAATACCTCGATTATTTCCGCTATCTGCCCAACGATGCTGCCATTAACCTGACGCCATTCGTTCCAATCAACCGAATGACTGAAGGAGACCGACGATGAACACCTCTACCCTGCTCTACATCAACAGCAGCGCCCGCGGCGAAGGCTCGGTGTCGAACCGGCTCGCCGGCGAATTCGTCCGCCGCTGGCAGGCGGCCCACCCGCAGGGGCGCGTGGTCGAGCGCGACCTCGGAGCCGAGCCGCTGCCGCACCTCGACGAGGCGCTGCTCGGCGCGCTGTTCACGCCCGCCGAGAACCGCAGCGCCGCGCAGGCGGCGCTGGTCGCGCGCTCCGATGCACTGGTCGACGAACTGTTCGCCGCCGACACCCTGGTGATCACCGCGCCGATGTACAACTTCGCGATCCCCTCGACGCTGAAGGCGTGGATCGACCACATCGCCCGCGCCGGGCGCACCTTCCGCTACACCGAGAGCGGTCCGGTGGGGCTGGTCCGGGACAGGCAGGTCTACGTGTTCACCGCGGCCGGCGGCCTCCACGAGGGCGGACCGATGGACTTCGTCGAGCCCTACCTGCGCGGAATGCTGGGCTTTATCGGGCTGAGCGATGTACAGTTCGTGCGCACCGAGGGCCTGGCCCTCGACGCCGAATCGGCGGAAGCCGCGATCGCCGCGACCCGCGACGCGATCCCCGCGCTGCTCGCCGCCTGAATCTGGCCCCATTCGAGCCGCGCGCGCCGTCCGGAAGGCGCGCGCGGCCGCGTGACCCCTTGATGATCGAGCTCGAGCACATCCCGCCCTGCCGCCTGCCCACCGACTGGGCGCAGTTCCAGATGCACGGCTTCGCCGACCCGAACGACCCGGACGGGCGCGAACACGTCGCGCTGACGCTCGGCGACGTCGCCGACGACGACCCGCCGCCGCTGGTGCGGCTGCATTCCGAGTGCCTGACCGGCGACGCGCTGTTCAGCCTGCGCTGCGACTGCGGCGCGCAACTCGAGGCGGCGCTGCGGTGCATCGCCGCGGAAGGCCGCGGCGTGCTGCTGTACCTGCGGCAAGAGGGGCGCGGCATCGGGCTGCACAACAAGATCCGTGCCTACCGCCTGCAAGATGCCGGCGCCGACACCGTCGACGCCAACCTGCGCCTGGGGCTGCCGGCCGATGCGCGCCGCTACGACATCGCCGCGGCGATGCTGGTGCAGCTCGGCGTGCGCGCGGTGCGGCTGCTGACCAACAATCCGACCAAGCTCGAGGCGCTCGCCGAGCACGGCATCGCGGTCGTCGAGCGCGTCGCGATCGAAGCCGGCCGCAACCCGTACAACACCGGCTACCTCGACGTCAAGGCACGCCGCATGGGCCACCGCCTCGGCTTCGACGCGCTCGACGAGTGACGCCCCCGGCTGCGGGCGTGCCCGTAGCTCTCGCTCAGACGCCCTCGCTATCCCGCCCGTGAGCGCCGACCTTGCGCGACACCGCTTCGTGTGCGCATTCGAGCTCCTGCAGCGTCGAGCCGACCGCGAGCCGTGCCTCGCGCACCAGCAGCAGGCTGGCCCACAGCAGCGCACCCGCACCGAGCAGGCCGAGCACCACCGCCACCCAGCCGTAGCGCCATTCGAACAGCGCGGCTATGCCGACGCCGATGCTGGTCGACACCAGCAGCCCGATCGCGGTGTACAGCACCGTCAGCGCGGTGCGCAGCATCAGCGCGCGCTCGCCCTGGCGCTCGAGCTGCTCGGCCAGCATCCGCATCCGCGCCGTCACCGCCGCGTCGGCCGGTCCGATCCCGACGCACAGCCGTTCGGCTTCGGCGCCGAGCACGCGCACGCGGTCGACGACGCGGCTCAGGCGGTTCGAGGTCGACAACACCAGCGTGCCGGCTGCCGAGATCAGCACCGCCGGCGTGATCATCGCACCCAGCACTTCGCTCGGCGTCAGCATGAAAGCCATGACATGGATTCCAGAAAGTTCCCGTTGATCGACCCGCTCCGCCGCAATGCACGCAAATACTTGTTGGAACCCGTATGACCTCAGCGCTCGAACAGCGCGATCGATTCGACGTGAGCGGTGTGCGGGAACATGTCCATCACCCCGGCGGCGCGCAGCGTGAAGCCGTGCTCGTTGACCAGCACGCCCGCATCGCGCGCCAGCGTCGCCGGGTGGCACGAGACGTAGACGATGCGGCGCGCACCGAGCGCGGCCAAGTGCGGCATCAGCTCCAGCGCACCCGAGCGCGGCGGGTCGAGCAGGATCTTGTCGTAGCGCTCGATGCGCCAGGGCTGGCCCTCGATCGCCGCGCTCAGGTCGGCGACGTCGAAGCGGGCGTTGGTGATGCCGTTGCGCTCGGCGTTGCCGCGCGCCCATTCGACCAGGCTGGCCTCACCCTCGACGCCGACCACTTCACGCGCGCGCCGCGCCAGCGGCAGCGTGAAGTTGCCCAGGCCGCAGAACAGGTCGAGCACCTTGTCGTGCGGCTGCGGGTCGAGCAAGGCCAGCGCGTGCGCGACCATGCCGCGGTTGATGCCGGCGTTGACCTGGGTGAAGTGCCAGGGCTCGAAGGCCAGCTCGAGGTCGTAGTCCGGCAGCCGGTAGCTCAGGGGGCCGACGCCCTCGGACCAGATCCGCTGCGTGGTCTCGGGCCCCCCGGGCTGCAGGTAGATGCGGATGCCGTGCTCGCGGCCGAAGGCCACCAGCTTGTCGCGGTCATCCGCGCTCGGCGGGTCGATCACGCGGAAGCTCAGCGCCACCACCGGTGCATCGTCGCCGTCCTCGCCGATCGCGACTTCGATCTGCGGCAGCCGCGCGCGCACGCCGAGGCTGCCGACCAGGTCCGACAGCGCGCGCAGTAGCCCGCCGACGCGCGGGTGCAGCACTTCGCAGCGCTCGAGCTCGGCCAGGTACGGCGAATGCTTTTCGCGGAAGCCGACCAGGACGCGGCCCTTCTTCGGCACGTCCTTGACGCCGAGGCGCGCCTTCTGCCGGTAGCCCCAGTACGGCCCGGTCAGCGGCTCGAGCACACGTTCGGCCTTCACCTTGCCGATGCGCGCCAGGTTGTCGAGCAGCTGCGCCTGCTTGAACTCGATCTGCTTCGCCGCGGCCAGGTGCTGCAGGCTGCAGCCACCGCAGACGCCGAAGTGCGCGCAGCGCGGGACCACCCGCTCCGGCGAGGCGAGCTCGACGGCCTCGACGCGGCCCTCGTCGTGCCTGGCGTGCTTCGCGGTGTAGCGGAAGCTCACGGTTTCCCCGGGCAGCGCGCCCTCGATGAACACCGCCTTGCCGTCGAGGTGGGCGATGCCGCGGCCATCGTGGGCCAGGTCGTCGATGCGGGCGGGGAAGGCTTCCTGCGGGAGCCGGGCCTTGCGGGAAAAACGTGCCATACCGGTGAACCTGGAAACGTCGCCCCAGGGCGGGGCCGAAGCCGCTCAAGGGTACGGAGCGACACGAAAAACACAAGCCGCGCACGGACTCGGCCGGAGGGCCCTAGCGCCGCCGGGAAATCTCGATGCGTTCGATGCGCCCCTCGGGCTCGGGCACGCCGCGGGCCAGCGTCAGTTCGAGCTCGCCGTCGACGACGAGCCGCGCGAGGCTGCGCCCCGGCTGCCCGGACTGCGCGCCGCGCTCGAGCGCCGCGAGCCGCGCCTGCGGCTTCAGCAGGCGCAGCGTGAAGCCGGTTTCGCGCGCGAGTTCGAGCACGTCGAGCCCGACCAAATCGGCCAGCGCCGCGCCGAGCGCCGGTGCCAGCAGCGCGTCGGCCTCGGCCGGGGTGCGCGCCCAGACGACCAGTTCGAGCACCGCCCGGCACGGCATGCGCTCGCGGTAGCCTTCGGCGCGCGCACCGCGCAGCTCGACCCTCGTCGCACCGGCCGGCGGCCGGTACAGCAGCAGCGTGCGCCCCTCGATGCCGTAGTCGTCGCTATGCTCGGGGTCGTGCGGTCGCGATGGCGCGCCGCGCCCGACACGAACGACCGCGCACCCAGCGCGGCGACCGACGAAGAAGAGGAGGAGAAGCCATGCGATACCCGTATCTGCGCACGATCCTGGCCGCCGGCGCGCTGGCCCTAGCCGCCTCGGCCCAGGCCGGCGACCTGACCGTCATCGACTGGGGCGGCGCCATCCAGAGCGCGCACCGCCAGGCGATGTACGAGCCCTTCATCAAGGCCAGCGGCAAGCCGCTGGTGGCCGGCGAATGGAACGGCGAGATGGCCAAGATCAGCACCATGGTCGAGTCCAACACCGTCAGCTGGGACCTGGTTCAGCTCGACGGCGCCGAGATGCTGCAAGGCTGCGAGGCGGGGCTGTTCGAAAAGCCCGACTGGGCGAGGCTCGGTTTCAAGCCGGAGGTGATCGACGGCGCTGCCGCCGAGTGCGGCGTCGGCACGCTGGTCTGGGCCATGGGGCTGGGCTACAACGCCGCCCGGCTCGCCGAGGCGCCGAAGGGTTGGGCCGATTTCTGGGACGTGAAGAAATTCCCCGGCAAGCGCGGCCTGCGCAAGCGCGCCGAGATGACGCTCGAGATCGCGCTGCTCGCCGACGGCGTCCCGGCCAAGAACGTCTACGCGCTGCTGGCCACCCGGGAGGGTGTCGACCGCGCCTTCCGCAAGCTCGACGCGATCAAGCCCCACATCCAGTGGTAGGAAGCCGGCGCGCAACCGCCGCAGTGGCTCGCCGCCGGCGACGTGGCGATGAGCAACGTCTACAATGGCCGCATCGCCGCGGTGAAGAAGGAAGGCCAGCCGCTGGCGCTGGCGTGGGCCGGCAACATCCGCGTGATGGATTACTGGGTCCTGGTCAAGGGCGCCCCGAACCGCGAGCGCGCCTACGACTTCCTGAAGTTCGCCAGCCAGTCCGAGCCACAGCAGGCTTTCGCCAAGCTCACCGCCTACGGCCCGGTCAACCAGGCGGCGGCGCAGGCGCTGAGCACTGCGCGCATCCCCGACCTGCCGACCGAGCCGGCCAACATGGCCGACAGCCTGGCCTTCGACGCGCAGTTCTGGCACGAGCACGCCGAAGAGCTCGAAGAACGCTTCAATGCCTGGGCCGCGCGCTGACGCCCCCGCAGCGGAGAAACGACTAATGACCACTTGCGGCGAAGCGCTGATCCGCGGGCTCGAGGCCTGGGGCGTCGAGTGCGTGTTCGGCATCCCCGGCGTGCACACGGTCGAGCTGTACCGGGGGGGTTCGCCGACAGCACGATCCGCCACATCACCCCGCGCCACGAGCAGGGCGCGGGCTTCATGGCCGACGGCTACGCGCGCGCCACCGGCAAGCCGGGCGTGTGCCTGACGATCACTGGCCCAGGGCTGACCAACATCGCCACCGCGATGGGCCAGGCCTACGCCGACTCGGTGCCGATGCTGGTGATCTCGTCGGTCAACCCGCGCGCGCAGCTCGGCTCGGGCGACGGGCGGCTGCACGAGTTACCCTCGCAGCGGCTGCTCGCCGCCGGGCTCGCCCGCCTTCAGCCACACGCTGATGAGCCCCGACGAGCTGCCGCAGGTGCTGGCACGCGCCTTCGCGCTGTTCGCGAGCGGCCGGCCGCGGCCGGTGCACCTCGAGATCCCGCTCGACGTGATCGTGATGCCGGCCGAGCACCTGCGCTTCGCGCCGGTGCGGACCAGCCGCCCGGGCCCCTGCCCGGCCGCGATCGAGGAGGCCGCGCGGCGGCTGGCGGCGGCCGAGGCGCCGGTGGTGCTCGCCGGCGGCGGCGCGGTCGAGGCCGGCGAGGCGCTCCAGGCGCTTGCCGAACGGCTCGATGCGCCGACCGCGCTGACGATCAACGCCAAGGGCCTGCTGCCGCCCGGGCACCCGCTGAGCCTGGGCTCGAACCAGTCGCTCGCCCCGGTGCGCGAGCTGGTCGCCGCGGCCGACGTGGTGCTCGCGGTCGGCACCGAGCTCGGCGAGACCGATTACGACGTGGTGTTCGACGGCGGTTTCCGCATCCCGGGGGCGCTGATCCGCATCGACCTCGATCCCGAGCAGCTGGTGCGCAATCACCCGCCGCAGCTGGCGATCGCGAGCGACGCGCGCCTGGCGCTCGAGGCGCTGGTCCGCGCGCTCGGCCCCGCTCCGCAAGCCTCGGGCGACAGCCCCGGTGCGCGCCGCGCCGCACGGGTACGCGCAACGCTCGAGGCGCAGTGGAGCCCGCTGCAGCGCGCGCAGCGGCGGCTGCTCGAGACCGTGCGCGCGGCGCTGCCCGGCGCGATCTTCGCCGGCGACTCGACCCAGCCGGTGTACGGCGGCAACCACGTGTTCGAAGCCGAGGCACCGCGGACCTGGTTCAACGCCTCGACCGGCTACGGCACGCTCGGCTACGGCCTGCCGGCAGCGATCGGCGCCAAGCTCGGCCGGCCGGACCAACCGGTGGTCGCGCTGGTCGGCGACGGCGGACTGCTGTTCACGCTGTCCGAACTCGCCAGCGCGGTCGAGGCCGAGGTGCCGGTGGTCGTGCTGCTGTGGAACAACGGCGGCTACGGCGAGATCCGCCGCTACATGGTCGAGCGCCACATCGCGCCGATCGGCGTCGAGCTGCACACGCCGGACTTCCAGCGGCTCGCGGCCGGCTTCGGCTGCGCCGCGGCGCGCGTCGCGGGCTGGGACGCGCTCGATGCGGCGCTGCGCGACGCCGCCGCCAGGCGCGTGCCGACGCTGATCGAAGTGCACGAAGACGCGGCGTTCCTGCACGAGGAAGGCTGAGGCTGAGGCCGTGAATCTCGGGCGGCTGTGGTCAGGATTTATGGCTCTTGATGCCATACCATATTCCTGACTATCGTGCACTGCATGAAGGCGACGCGGCTGTACTACGACAAGCAGATCCTGCCCGACGGCGCCATCGTCGAAATGGTGTTGTGGCGGGTACCAACCCCTGTCCCCGGCAGCCTGCACGCTTTCAAGTACCGTCTGTTCTACGGCGTGAACGGCGTTCGTGTGATCGGCTACGACAACGAGCGCGGCAAGGGCGACCATCATCATACCGAGAATGGTGAGCTGCCCTACATGTTCACCACCCCGGAGCAGCTAGTTGCCGACTTTCTTGCGGACGTGCGCCGCGTGCGAGGTGAATCATGAGCAAGGTCGATCTGCACATCGGCACCCTCGACGACATGGGCAAGCGCTTCGTCGATGCCTGGCATCGCGCCGAGCAAGGCGAAGAGGTCGATGAGGTGCACATCACGTTCCCCGACCTCGAGTCGCTGCTCGAGGCGCTGACCCCCAAGCGACTCGACCTACTGCGCTTGGTCCACCGCGAGCCCCAGAAGTCGGTCAAGGCCTTGGCCGAGCGGCTGGCTCGCGACTACAAACGTGTCCACGAGGATGTCGTGATCCTCGAATCCAGCGGGCTGATCAGCCGCGACAGCCACGGCGTGCGCGTGCCCTATGATGTGATGAAAGCCGAGCTTCGCCTGTAGTCAGAAGCCGCCGGCATCGCTGTCGAACTCGTCGCCGATCGGGATGAATGTGCCGGCCAGATGCAGCGGCGACACGCTGCTTGATGCTCCATCTCGGCGCCCGAAGAAGCCTCTCGCAGAAGCCGTCACCCTGACGGCGGCAGCGCCAGCCGCGTCAGGTTGGCCGGCACCTGCAGCTGGTCGGTGACGTGCCAGCCGGCCTGGTCCAGCACCTGCAGCGCGTGCACGTCGGCGGCGAGCTCGGCGCTGAGCCCGTCGAGGAACCACTGCATCGCCGCGGTGTTGACGCCGGGCAGCAGCAGTGCGTAAGTCTGGCCACTGCGCGGGCAGACCGCGCCGAACCGGTACAGGTAGTCGTACTGGGTCTGGCGCGGGGCGCTCGGGCGGCTGCCGCGCGCGGCCCAGACGCCGCTGTTGCTGCCCTTCTGGCCAAAGCGCGCTTCGTCCTGGAACCACAGCTCGAGGCGCTGGCCGGGATGGGCCTAGCGCTGCTCGGCAATCACCGTCGGGAGTTTTTTTTGAACTCGGTCTACGCCTCGACCTCGCGCTCGGGGTGATGCGGGCGCGGCATCAGGCTGGCGAGCCCCAGGCGGCGCAGCAGCACGTAGATGCCCGGGGTGGAGTACTCGACGGCGAAGGTCTCGCGCAGCCAGGCGCGCAGCGTCGCGCCGCGCCAGGCCGAGACGCCCAGCGCCGCGGGCAGCCCGTCCAGCACCCGCTGGCGGAAGCGCGCCGTCTGTTCGGCATCGAGTTTGGGCCGGGCGCCGGGATGGGGCCGATCGCGCAGGCCCGCCAGCCCTTCGGCGTTGTAGCGGTGCAGGTACGCACGGACCTGCGTCTCGCGCAGGCCAAACAGCCCGGCGGTGTCGGCGAGGCTGTGACCGCGCCACAGGTGGCGGATCGCCAGAATGCGCGCCCGAACCCGCCCCACCGGCTCGGCCTTGGCGGCCGCCTCCAGGTCTTCGGCCGACAAGTGGTTGCTGACAGGCAATCGGGCGCGCGCCATGGCGGATTCCCCCTGGGCCATGGTCACTCCGGGGAGAGTCTAGCCAATCCGCGAGAGTCTGATAGAACCGGTATCAGGCTTCGAGCCTGGCATCCATCGTGATCTGCGCGTTCAGCAGCTTCGAGACCGGACAACCGGCCTTGGCATTGTTCGCCGCCGTCTCGAAGGCCTGCCGGTCCGCGCCGGGGATCCTCGCTTTGACGTCCAGATGGACGGCCGTGATGGCGAAGCCGCCGTCGACCTTGTCCAGAGTGACGGTCGCGGTCGTGTCGATACGCTCCGCGGTCATGCCGGCGCTTTCCAGTTGCCCCGAGAGCGCCATCGAGAAGCAGCCCGCATGCGCGGCGGCGATCAGTTCCTCGGGGTTGGTGCCGCTACCCTGCTCGAAGCGCGTGCTGAAGGAGTACTGCGTGTCCACCAGCACGCCGCTGTCGGTCGAGATCGTGCCTTTGCCGTGCTTGAGATCGCCTTTCCAGACGGCCGAAGCCTTGCGTTTCATCAGCCCTCCCCGCGGCATCGGCCGCCCCTCGCGAGCCCCATGGCGGGCTCGCCAGCAAAGGTAGCCGACCGAGGCTTCCGGGGTCGGCTTTTCTCGCTGTGCCGAGCCACACGCCTGCGTCACAGGGCTGCGCCGCCCGCGGCGGCCTCGGCGTCGTGGAACTGCGCACAGTGCGCGCGGCCCCAGCCGTGCATCGACTCGAGCACCGGCCCCAGGCTGCGGCCGTGCTCGGTCAGCGTGTACTCGACCCGCGGCGGCACCTCGGCGTAGACTGTCCGCGTCAGCACGCCGGCGGCCTCGAGCTCGCGCAACTGCTGCGTCAGCATCTTCTGCGTGATGCCCGGCACCAGCCGCTTCAGCTCGCCGAAACGCAGCACGCCGTCTTCGAGCAGGTGCCACACCAGTACCGCCTTCCACTTGCCGCCGATCACCTCGAGTGTCGCTTCCACCGGGCACTGGAAGCCGCTCGGATCGCCGTTGTCGCTCATGGTAATAGTCTCTATATGGTTACTACATACCAATATAGTATGTACTTGCTATTTTAATCGCAAAGATCATTATCACTGCAATCCCCTCTACTAGCAGAGATTACGCCATGGCTACCGATACCCTGTTCCAGCCGCTGCGCGCCGGCGCGCTCGAACTGCCCAACCGCATCGTGATGGCGCCGCTGACCCGCTCGCGCGCCGGCGACGGCAACGTGCCGACGCCGCTGAATGCCGAGTACTACGTCCAGCGCGCCTCGGCGGGGCTGATCGTCACCGAGGCTTCGCAAGTCTCGCCGCTCGGCCAGGGCTACGCCTGGACGCCGGGCATCCACAGCGCCGCGCAGGTCGAAGGCTGGAAACGCGTCACCGATGCGGTCCACGCCCGGGGCGGGCGCATCGTGCTGCAGCTCTGGCATGTCGGGCGCATCTCGCACCCGGCGCTGCACGGCCAGACGCCGGTCGCCCCCTCGGCGATCCGCGCCCGCAACACCACGAGCTTCATCGTCGACGCGCAGGGCCCGCGCCAGGCGCCGACCGCCGAGCCGCGCGCGCTGACGCTGGCCGAGATCGCCGACGTGGTCGCCGACTACGCCCAGGCGGCGCGCAACGCCAAGGTCGCCGGCTTCGACGGCGTCGAGGTGCACGGCGCCAACGGCTACCTGCTCGACCAGTTCCTCCAGAGCGGCTCGAACGTGCGTACTGATGCCTACGGCGGCAGCGTGGCCAGGCGCGCGCGGCTGTTGCTCGAAGTGGTCGACGCGGTCGCCGACGTCTGGGGGCGCGAACGCGTCGGCGTGCGCCTGTCGCCGCTGGGAAGCTTCGGCGACATGCACGACGACACCCCCGAAGAGACTTTCGGCTACGCGGTCGCCGAACTCGACCGGCGCGGACTCGCCTACCTGCATCTGATCGACCCGGCCGGCACCGGCGCAGCCGATGCCGACACCGCGGCGCGGATGCTCGCGCACTTGCGCACACGCTGGCGCGGGGCGCTGATCCTCGCCGCCGGCCAGACCGCGGCGAGCGCCGCGGCGGCGATCGAGGCCGGCCGCGCCGAGCTGGTCGCCTTCGGCCGCGCCTTCATCGCCAACCCCGATCTGCCCGCGCGCATCCGCCGCGATGCGCCGCTGAACGAGCCCGACCCGTCGACCTTCTACGGCGGCGGCGCCGAAGGCTACACCGACTACCCGGCGCTGGGTGCGGCCTGAAGGCTGAACGGGACGGGCGTGCCCGCGCCCGTCCCGGTACGACGACAAGGCCTGCGGGCTGCGCGACCGCTCTCAGTGCTTGTGCCTGTGCACCGCGGTGTAGGGCGTTTCGCGGTCGTGCAGGTGCATCCGGTAGTCGATGAAGGCGTCGCGGTGGTCGAAGTGCAGGAAGGGATTGCCCTCCGACTGTTCGGCCAGCGTCGAGGTCGGCGCTACCGCGTAGTTGTGGCCGGGATGGATCACGGTATCGGCCGGCAGCCCGGTGGCCAGCCGGCGCAGGGTGTCGAACATCTGCCCGGGGTCGCCGCCCTTGAGGTCGCAGCGGCCACAGCCGAACACGAACAGCGTGTCGCCGGTGATCAGGTCCGTGTCCAGCCGGTAGCAGGCCGAGCCGGGCGTGTGGCCGGGGGTGTGCAGCACCTCGATCGTGGTTTCGCCGAGCTCGATCCGGTCGCCGCCGTGGTGCAGCGTGGGCAGGTCGAGGTAGCGGTCCCAGAAGCGGGCCTCGGCCTTGAGCAGATGGATCTGGGCATCGGTCGCGGCGAGCACCTGCTCGATGCCGTTGATGTGGTCGTGGTGGCTGTGGGTCAGCAGGATGTCGGTGATGCGCACGCCGCGCTCGGCCGCCAGCGCCAGGATCCGCGGCACGTCCCAGGCAGGATCGACGACGGCGGCGCGGCCGCTGGCGTGGTCGTGGATCAGGTAGATGAAATTTTCGTACGGCCCCAGCTCCAGGGCGTGGATCGAGCGGCCTGCGTTCATCGTGAGCTCCTCGGGCAGTGATCCGGCAAGCGCGACTGGGCCGCTTCGTGCCGCCTGGCGGGCGAAACGCCACGAAGCGGCGCCCCGGCCGGCAGCGCGAAAACGCCGAAGCGCCGCGTCTGAGTGCCGATGGTAGGGCGGCGCGGAGTCCGCGCATAGGGCGGCTCGCCTCGGCGCCTCGATGGCAGCGCCTGGCGACGCCCGCCCCTTCTCCGTGCCCCGGGCTCAGGCGCCGGCAGCGTGCACGGCGACGATATCGTCGATCAGCGCTTGCAGCGCTTCGCTGCGCGGGCGGCCGGTGTGGGTGATCAGGCTGTGGACCACATCGTAGCCGAGCGTCTCGGGGGCGAGCGTGCGCATCGCGCCGCATGCAGCCCATTGCGCGGCGTAGTGCTCGGGCAGGTAGCCGATGTGCGTGCCGGCCAGGATCAGGTGCGCCACCGCTTCCATGTGGTGGGCGATGGCGCTGAAGCGCGCCGGGCACACCGGCAGCAGCGTGCCGGGCAGGACGTAGCCGCGCTTGACCCAGTCGGCGGCCTCGATCTCGGCCGCCGTGGCATCGACCCGGCCGAACAGCGGGTGGCGCGCGCCGCAGCAGATCACGACGCGCTCGGTGTACAGGTCGATGTACTCGAGGCTGGGCAGGCGCCGGCCGAAATACGCGATCGCGAGGTCGAGCTGGTCATCGATCACCGCGCGCTCGAGCTCGGTCGGCGAATTGACGAAGAAGTTCAGCTTCACTTCCTGGTCGCGTGCGCAGAAGCGCGCGATCGCCTCCTTGACGTGCGCCCCGGGCAGCGTCGCGATGTTGTCGACCAGCCCGACCGCCAGCTCGCCGACCAGCCTTCCGGCCAGCGACTGCACCTCGTCGCGGAAACGGTCGATCGAGCCGAACAGCGCGCGGCTCGCCGCGAGCACGCGCTGGCCCTTCTCGGTCAGCTTGAAGCCGCCCTTGCCGCGCTCGCACAGGCGGTAGCCGAGCCGCGTTTCGAGCGTCGCGATGTGGGTGCTGATCGTCGACTGTCCCATGTTGAGCTCGGCCTGCGCCGCCGAGAAGCCGCCGCACTCGACGATGGTCGCGAAGATCTGCAGCAGTCGCAGGTCGAGATCGGTGACGTTCCTGAGCATCCGGCGGCCCCGATCCATCGATAATCGATGATGTCAGCATCGCCAGGTTTTGATTCCTGTCAATGTCTGGTGGACCTATGCTGCGACCACGCCCCAGCCTTCCGCGAGGACCCAGCGATGGATTTCAACCAGCCCCTCGGCGGCAACACCATGCCGCGCTTCGCCGGCATCGCGACGATGATGCGCCTGCCGCAGCAGGCCGACGCCCGCGGTCTCGACGCCGCCTTCGTCGGCATCCCGCTCGACATCGGCACCTCGAACCGCAGCGGCACGCGCTTCGGGCCGCGCCAGATCCGCGCCGAATCGGTGCTGCTGCGTCCGTACAACATGGGCACCGGCGCCGCGCCTTTCGACCGGATGCAGGTCGCCGACCTCGGCGACATCGCCACCAACCCCTACAACCTGCTCGACAGCGTCCGGCTGATCGAGGAGGCCTACGACGCGATCCTGAGCCACCCGTGCATCCCGCTGGGGCTGGGCGGCGACCACACGATGACGCTGCCGATCCTGCGCGCGATCGCGCGCAAGCATGGTCCGGTCGGGCTGGTCCACGTCGACGCGCACACCGACATCAACGACGAGATGTTCGGCGAGAAGATCGCCCACGGAACCACCTTCCGCCGTGCCGCCGAAGAGGGGCTGCTCGACTGCCGGCGCGTGGTGCAGATCGGGGTACGCGGCACCGGCTATTCCGACGACGACTTCGACTGGTCGCGCCAGCAGGGTTTCCGCGTGGTGCAGACCGAGGAATGCTGGCACCGCTCGCTGGCACCGCTGATGGCCGAGGTGCGCGCGCAGCTCGGCGACGGGCCGGTGTACCTGAGCTTCGACATCGACGGCATCGACCCCGCCTACGCCCCCGGCACCGGCACCCCCGAGATCGGCGGGCTGACCGTGATCCAGGCGCTCGAGATCATCCGCGGCTGCAAGGGCCTGAACCTGGTCGGCTGCGATCTGACCGAAGTCTCGCCACCCTACGACCCTACCGGCAACACCGCGCTGCTCGGCGCCAATCTGCTGTACGAGATGCTGTGCGTGTTGCCCAAGGTCTGGGCCTGAAAGCCAGCATCACCTCCGCCCGGCGGCGACCAGATGGCGCTCGATCACGCCCGCCAGCCGATCCGCCGCCGGCGCGATCTGTTCGGTCGGCACCGCGGCGTAGCCGAGCAGCAAGCCCTGCTCGCCGCGTGCGCCGTCGGCGCAGTAGATCGACAGCGGCCGCGTGACGATGCCTTCGGCGAGCGCCTCGCGTACCAGGCGCTGGTCGTCGGCCGGAGCGCGGAAGCGGTACAGCAGGTGGATGCCGCCCTGCCCGCCCGAGGGCTCGAGCGCATCGCCGAAGTGCGCGCCCAGACGCGTGCGCAACACCGCCTGGCGCTCGGCGTAGACCGTGCGCATCCGGCGGATGTGCGCGGCGAGGTGGCCCTCGACGATGAAGTCGGCCAGCGCCGCCTGCTCGACCAGCCGCCCCTCGCGGTACAGCTCGGCGTTGCCGGCCGCGAACGCCTCGACCAGCGCCGGCGGCACCACCAGGTAAGCCAGCCGTAACCCCGGATACATCACCTTGCTGAAGGTGCCGAGGTAGAGCACCGGTCCCCCCGGCGCCAGCCCGAACAGCGAAGCCAGCGGCTCGCGGTGGTAGCGCAGCTCGTTGTCGTAGTCGTCCTCGACGATCCAGGCACCGTCGGCGGCGGCCCGCTCGAGCAGCGCCCGCCGGCGCGCCAGGCTCAGCACGGCGCCGGTCGGGTACTGGTACGAGGGCGTCACGAACACCAGCCGTGGCGGCGCGCCGCACCAGTTGGCCTCGGTCGGCGCGAGCCCCTGCGCGTCGACCGCAACCGGGTACAGCCGCAACCCGGCGGCGCGGAACACGTTGCGCGCCCCCCAGTAGCCGGGGTCTTCGATCCACGCCGTATCGCCGACGTCGGCCAGCATCCGCGCACACAGATCCAGCGCCTGGTGCGCACCGCCGAGGATCAGGATCTGGCGCGGGTCGCAGCTGATCAGCCGGCTGACGCGCAAGTGCTCGGCCAGTGCCGCCTTCAGCGGTCCGTAGCCGCCGGCGGCGTACTGCATCAGCCGCGCGTACCCGGGTCGCTGACCAGCGTGGTTTCCACGTGTGGTCTCCCGGAAAGTGGCTCCTGCGATTGTACGAAAGTGGCTCCTCCGGCGGGAGCCATCATCGGTTCTAATCGGGGCATACGAGCTGAGTGATGAGTGATGGGGAATGGGGAATGAGGTGAGGACGTGAAGCGTGAAGACGCGGGCACCGTTCTTACATCA
>JBDHRG010000155.1:0-8860 GCA_039807445.1 Candidatus Competibacteraceae bacterium | reverse complement strand
ATCGTCGGCGAGCGT
Source organism: Candidatus Competibacteraceae bacterium (assembly GCA_039807445.1). GTDB lineage: Bacteria > Pseudomonadota > Gammaproteobacteria > Competibacterales > Competibacteraceae > JBDHRG01. Next base: position 8,845 of record JBDHRG010000155.1, on the reverse strand, counting down.
CGGTGCGGGGGGCAGCGCGGCGGCGCGCAGCACCTCGCCGCGGCGCTGCGCCGCGCGCGCCAGCAGGCGCTCGACGAAGTGCTCGAACTCGGGCGGTTTGAGCAGGAAATCGACCGCGCCGGCGGCGATCGCGCGCGCGTGCTGCCCCGTGTCACGCTCGCCCGAAAGCAGCACGATCGGCACTTCGCGCAGCCGCGGATCGTCGCGGATCAGCCGCGTCAGCTCGGCGCCGTCGGCCTCGGGCATGTACAGGTCGAGCACGAACACATCCGGCGCGAATCCCGGTGCGGCTTCGAGCGCGGCGAGCGGCTCGGTCAGCGCCAGCACGTCGAAGCCGGCGGCGCGCAGCCGGCCCGCCTGCAGCTCGAGGAAGGCACGGTCGTCGTCGACCATCAGCACGCGGTACGCCGCCGGGTCGGCGAGCAGCAGCTCGAGCCGCGCCGCCAGCAGCTCGACATCGACCGGCTTGCCCAGACAGGCGCTGGCACCGGCGCGCAGCGCGCGCAGCCGCAGGCGGCCGTCGGCCTGCGCCGTCAGGCACACCAGCGGCTGGCCGCGCAGCGCCGCGAGGCGCTCGGGGCCGACGGCGTCGAGGTCGAGCACCAGCGCGCGCGGCGGGCGCGTCCGCAGCGCGACCTCGAGCCCACTCCAGTCGGTGAAGGCTTCGGCTTCGAGGCCGCGCGCAGCCAGCCCGCGGGCCAGGGCCCGCGCGGCCTCGGGCTCGGCGTCGATCACATAGACCGCCGCCGGCAGGGACTCGTGCTGGGAAGACATCCACCTCTCCGCTGTGACACTCGCGCGCGATTATCAAGTGTACGCGGCCCACCCCGATCGGCGCGATGGCAACGGTTTGTTACCATTGCGCCATCCATGCGCCCCGGAGGATGTCCTGATGATCCGTTCCGCCCTCGCGCTGCTCGCCTGCCTCGCGGCCGGCAGCGCCGCCGCCGAGCAGGTCGGCAGCGTCGACACCGTGTTCAAGCTGCTCGGCGCCAACCACAAGATCGTGGTCGAAGCCTTCGACGACCCGAAGGTCGAGGGGGTGGCCTGCTACATCGCCAAGGCCCAGACCGGCGGCATCAAGGGCAGCCTCGGCCTGGCCGAGGACACCTCCGATGCCAGCATCGCCTGCCGCCAGGTCGGCCCGATCAAGTTCCGCGAACCGTTCAAGGACGGCGAGGAAGTGTTCACCGAGCGCCGCTCGATCCTGTTCAAGAAGCTGCGCGTGGTGCGCTTCCTCGACAAGACACGCAACGCGCTGATCTACCTGGTCTACAGCGACAAGCTGGTCGAGGGCTCGCCGCAGAACTCGGTCACCGCGGTGCCGGTGATGCCCTGGCCGCAGGCACAGGGGGGCTGAAACCGCGCGAGCGCTAAGGGTCCCGGGAGCTGGCGAACGCCAGCAACGGCGCCGGGTCGAGCGCCGCGGCGGCGCGCGCCGGCGCCGGCGGCACCAGGTGGGGCACCGTGCCCAGACACGGCGCCGGCAGCAGCGCCGCGAGCGTCGCCAAGTTGTCGCGCAGGCGCGCGGTATCCGGGTCGACGACGTTCGCGACCCAGCCGGCCAGCGGCAGCCCGGCGGCGCCGATGCTCTCGGCGCTGAGCACGGCGTGGTTCAGGCAGCCGAGACGCACGCCGACCACCAGCACCACCGGATGGCCGAGCCGTGCGGCCAGGTCCGCGACGTCGCCGTCCGGGCCGAGCGGCACGCGCCAGCCGCCGACGCCCTCGACCAGAAGCACGTCGCAGCGGACACGCAGCCGCCCGGCCTGCTCGGCGATGCGGCCGAAGTCGATGCGCACCCGCGCCTCGCGCGCGGCGAGGTGCGGTGCGATCGGCGGCTCGAAAACGTAGGGGTTGAGCTCGTCGTAGCCCACCGCGACGTTGGCGGCGGCCAGCAGCGAGGCCGCGTCGTCGTTGCGCAAGCCGGCCGGCGTCAGCTCGGCGCCGCTCGCGACCGGCTTCATGCCGAGCACGCGCAGCCCCCGCGCCCCGAGCGCGTGCATCAGCGCGGTGGTGACGACGGTCTTGCCGACGCCGGTGTCGGTGCCGGTGACGAAGAAACCCAGCCCCATCGCGTCAGCCCCGGCGCTTTTTCAGCCCGGCGAGCGGGAAGGTCGCGATGCCCGGCTCGCCGTGCGGACCGTGCGGCTTGCGCTCGCCCGGCAGCGGCGCCCAAGCGTGACCGTAGACGACTTCGTAGCTCGCCGGCAGCACGCCATCGCGGCGGAAGCCTTCGTAGGCCGCGCGCAGCGCGCGCAGCCGCCCCTTACCGGTCAGCCCGCGCGCGCGCCCGGCGCTGACATTGTGTGCACCGAGCGCCTTCAGCTCGCGCATCAGCGCATCGACTTCGCGGTACGTCAGCGTCAGACGCTCGACATCCATCACCGGGTCGGCGAGCCGCGCGCGCACCAGCGCGTCGCCGACGTCGTGCATGTCGATGAAGGCGTTGACGTGGTTGTAGCCGTCGACCGCGCGCCAGGCCTGGCGCAGCTCGCGCAGCGTATCCGGCCCCAGCGTGCTGAACAGCAGCAGCCCGCCCGGTTTCAGCACGCGACGACACTCGGCGAACAAGCGTTCGAGATCGCCCGCCCACTGGAAGCACAGGTTCGAGAACAGCAGGTCGACCGAGGCGTCGGCGAGCGGCAGCGCCTCGATGTCGGCGCAGATCACCTGCAGCTTGCGCAGCCACGGCGCGCGCTTGCGCGCGGCGGCGAGCATCGCCGGTGCGAGGTCGAGTCCGTGCACCCGCGCGCGCGTGTAGCGGTCCATCAGCGCGCGCGTCGCCAGCCCGGTGCCGCAGCCGAGGTCGACCACCACCGCCGGCTCGAGCCTGATCAGTTCGAGCCGCTCGAGCAGCCGGGCGCCGACTTCGCGCTGCAGCGCCGCGACTTCGTCGTAGCGCGCGGCGGCGGCGTCGAAGGCGGCACGCACCCGGCGCTTGTCGAGTGCGAAGACCTCGTCGGGGAATTCAGTCATGCAGGAATACCTTCAGCTGCGCGGCGAAGGCCTCGGGGTGGGACAGGAAGGGCGCGTGGGCGCTGCGCTCGAACACGTGCAGCTTGCCGTCGGCGAGCCGCGGCAGCAGCGCCGGGCCAGCGTCGACCGGCACCAGGTTGTCGCGGCGGCCCAGCAGCAGCCGCACCGGGCAGGCGAGCCGCGGCAGCTCGGCGCGCAGGTCTTCGGTCTCGAGCAGCGCCAGGCCGTCGACGAGCGCGGCCGGATCGGGTTCGGCGCCGCCGTCGAAGACGATGCGCCTGAACTCGCGCAACTGCTCGGCGGCCCTGTCGCTGTCGAGCACTTCCAGTGCGAGGAAGCGCTTCAGCGTCGCGCGCCAGTCGCGTGCCAGGCTCGTGGCGAAGGCTGCCAGCGTTGCCGCTGCCATCGCGTGCGGCCAGTCGGGGCGCTGCGCGAAGCAGGCGTTGGCGCCGACCAGCAGCAGCCGCACCACGCGTCCCGGCGCATCGAGCGCCAGTCGCGTCGCGACCAGACCGCCGAGCGACCAGCCCAGCCAGGCTGCACGCTCGGGTGCCACCGCCGCCACACCCGCCGCCAGGGCGCGCAAGTCGCGCCCCAGCGGCAGCGGCCGATTCGCGCCGTGGCCGGGCAGATCGATCACCGTGACCCGCCAGTCGCCGGCCAGCGCCTCGACCGTGCCTTCCCAGACGCCGCCGTGCATGCCCCAGCCGTGCAAGAGCACGATGTCCGGACCCGCACCATAGTGGCGGACTTGCAGTTCGTTCACCTTTACGATGCCCCTCGGCAGTGACGGATGCGCGGGGATGGGGGCTAAGGGCCTCGCCCATGCCTCGTCACCCGATCCTCATTCCCCATCCCTGCATAGCAGCGGCCGGATCGCATCCAGCGCGGCGAGCAGGCGGTCGACGTGGTGCTCATCGTGCGCGGCGCTCAGCGTCACGCGCAGCCGGCTCGCGCCCGCCGGCACCGTCGGCGGGCGGATCGCGCCGACCCAGAGGCCGCCATCCAGCAGCGCTTGCGACGCTTCGAGCGCGCGTGCGGCCGAGCCGATCAGGATCGGCTGGATCGGCGTCTCGGAGGGCATCAGCCGCAGGTCGAGCTGCTGCGCGCCGGCGCGAAAGCGCGCGATCAGCGCGCGCAGCTTGTCGCGGCGCCAGTCCTCGGCACGCGCGATCGCCAGGCCCGCGCGCGACGCCGCGGCGACCGCCGGCGGCGTCGCGGTGGTGAACATGTAGCTGCGCGCCTTCTGGATCAGGTATTCGACCAGGTCTTCCGAGCCGGCGACGAAGGCGCCCGAGCTGCCGAAGGCCTTGCCGAGCGTGCCGATCAGCACCGGCACGTCCTCGGACCCCAGCCCGAAGTGCGCGGTGCTGCCGCGCCCCTGCGGCCCGAGCACGCCGAAGCCGTGCGCATCGTCGGCCACCAGCCAGGCGCCGTGACGGCGGCAGGCGGCGGCGAGCGCGGGCAGCGGCGCGAGGTCGCCATCCATGCTGAACACGCCGTCGGTGACGACGAGCCGTGCGCCGCTGCCTGCGCTCGCGGCGAGCCTGGCCTCGAGCGCCGCGGCATCGGCGTGCGGGTAGCGGCTGAGCCTCGCCCCCGACAGCAAGCCGCCATCGAGCAGCGAAGCGTGGTTCAGCCGGTCTTCGAGCACGGCGTCACCGCGCCCGGCGAGCGCTGCCAGCGTGCCGAGGTTGGCCATGTAGCCGGTCGAGAACAACAGCGCCCGCGGCCGGCCGGTGAACTCGGCCAGTTCGTCTTCGAGCGTGGCGTGCTCGCGGCTGTGGCCGCACACCAGGTGCGCCGCGCCGCTGCCGACACCGTAGCGCTCGGCGGCGCGCACCAGCGCCGCGCGCAGCCGCGGGTCGGCGGCGAGCCCCAGGTAGTCGTTGCTGCAGAAGCCGAGCACTTCGCGCCCGTCGAGCGCCAGCCGCGGCCCCTGCGGCCCGTCGACCGTGCGCCGCGCGCGGTACAGCGCCTGCGCGCGCAGCGCCGCGAGCTCGGCGTTCAGGTCGTACACGACAGACTCAAAGCGGCGCCGAGGCGCAGCCACAGCCCGAGCCGCAGCCCCCCGTCGCCGGCACCTCCTCGACCACGTGCTCGAAGCCCTTCAGGCCGAGCCTGGCGAACAGCGCGCGGTCGCGGTCGAGCTCGGGGTTGGCGGTGGTCAGCAGCTTGTCGCCGTAGAAGATCGAGTTGGCGCCGGCGGCGAAGCACAGCGCCTGCAGCTCGTCGCTCATCGCGGTGCGACCGGCCGACAGCCGCACGTGCGAGGCCGGCATCATGATCCGCGCCACGGCGATGGTGCGCACGAAGTCGAGGCCGTCGAGCTCGGCGGTGCCGAACAGCGGCGTGCCCTCGACCTGGACCAGCTGGTTGATCGGCACGCTCTCCGGATGCGTTTCCAGGTTCGCGAGCTGGATCAGCAGCCCGGCGCGGTCGCGCACGGTTTCGCCCATGCCGAGGATGCCGCCGCAGCAGACCTTGATCCCGGCTTCGCGCACGTGCGCCAGCGTGTCGAGACGGTCTTCGTAGCTGCGCGTGGTGATCACCGCGCCGTAGAATTCGGGCGAGGTGTCGAGGTTGTGGTTGTAGTAGTCGAGGCCGGCGTCCTTCAGCCGCTGCGCCTGTTCGCGCCTGAGCATGCCCAGCGTGACGCAGGTCTCGAGCCCCAGCGCCTTGACTTCGCGCACCATCGCTTCGACGCGCTCGAGGTCGCGGTCCTTGGGGCTGCGCCAGGCCGCGCCCATGCAGAAGCGGGTCGCGCCGCTGGCCCGGGCGGCACGCGCCGCGGCGAGCACCTCGTCGACCGGCAGCAGCGCCTCGCGCTCGACACCGGTGTCGTAGCGCGCGCTCTGCGGACAGTAGGCACAATCTTCGGGGCAGGCGCCGGTCTTGATCGACAGCAGCGTGCTGACCTGTACCGCGTTGGGGTCGAAGCGCTGCCGGTGCACGGTCTGCGCCTGGAACAGCAGGTCGTTGAAGGGCAGCGCGAACAGCGCGGCGACCTCGGCGTGGGTCCAGTCGTGGCGGATGGCACCGATCTGCATGGCGGGGTCTCCGGGGCTCAACGGTGGTGGTCTTCGATCGGGGTGTCTTGCCAGCGCTCGCGGCGGATGCGGACCAGGTCGAGGATCGACCAGGGCACCAGCACCAGCGCGGCCAGCCCCCAGCACAGCGCATAGATCAGGCGGGCGTCGCTGGCGGGGATGAACATCGCGGCTGCGGTGAAGAAGCCGACGATGCCGTAGAAGCGGTACGCGGCCTGCTGCGTGTAGTGCCCGACCCGCGGATTCGGGTGGTGGCGATTCATCGCGTAGACCAGCATCGAGCCGCCGAACCACAGGATCAGGAACGGCACCGGCACCAGGATCGCCAGCAGATTGCCATAGTTCATCATCGACGCCGCACGCCGCGCCTGCTCGGCGCTGGCGATGCGGGGCGAGGAGGTGGTGGCGGACGCGTCGTTCGACATCGCGGGGGCATCCCTCGTGCAGACGCGGCGGGCTGCCGCAAGGTGCGGCCATGGTAGCCGGTGAACCCCGACTGTCAACCGTGGGAGACCAAGATGGTTTACATCTGGCTGGAAAAGCTGCAATCGACGCTGTTCCCGCCGACCTGTCTGCTGTGCACGGCCCCCGGCGCCGAGGGGCTCGATCTGTGCACCGGCTGTCGCGCCGCGCTGCCGCGCAACGCACCGGCCTGTGCGCGCTGCGCCGAGCCGCTGACCGGCGCCGGCGGCCCGGTGTGCGGCCGCTGCCTGGCGGTGCCGCCCGCCTTCGACGCCGCTTGGGTACCGTTCCGCTACGCCCACCCGCTCGATGCGCTGGTGCGCGCGTTGAAGTTCCACCGGCGGCTGGCGGTGGCGCGTACCTTGGGCGCGCTGCTCGCCGACAGCGCCGCGGCGCGGGCAGCCCCCGCCCCTGCGGCGCTGCTGCCGGTGCCGCTGCACCCGGCGCGGCTGCGCAGCCGCGGCTTCAACCAGGCGGCCGAGATCGCGCGCGCCGCCGCGCGGCGCCTGGGCTTGCCGGTGCTCGAAGGCTACGCGCTGCGGGTGCGTGCGACCGCCGCGCAGTCGGACCTGCCGCGCGCGGCGCGGGCACGCAACGTCGCCGGCGCCTTCGCGCTGCGCCGGCCGCTGCCGGTGCGCCACGTGGCGCTGGTCGACGACGTGATCACCACCGGCCAGACGCTGGCCGCGCTCGCGCGTGCGCTGAAGGCGGCCGGGGTCGAGACGGTCGAGGCGTGGGCGGTGGCGCGGACGCCGCCGCCGCCCGAGGGGTGAGGGGTGAGGGGTGAGGGGTGAGGGGTGAGGGGTGAGGCAGCATGCTGCAGAGCGCTATGCCCTCACCACGTCCTCACTCCCTCTCCCCTCACGATGCCAGCACCTCCAGCGCCGGCCGGTACGGCAGCCCCAGCGCCGCGGCGACCGCTTCGTGCGTGATCTGGCCGCGGTGGACGTTGAGCCCGGCGCGCAGGTGCGGATCGTCGAGCAGCGCCCGGCGGCAGCCCTTGTCGGCCAGCGCCAGCACATAGGGCAGCGTGGCGTTGTTCAGCGCGAAGGCCGATGTGCGCGCGACCGCACCCGGCATGTTGGCGACGCAGTAGTGCACCACGCCGTCGACGACGAAGGTCGGGTCGGTGTGCGTGGTCGGGTGGCTGGTCTCGCAGCAGCCGCCCTGGTCGATCGCGACGTCGACGATCACCGCCCCCGGCTTCATGCGCCCGACCATGGCGCGCGTGACCAGCCGCGGCGCCGCGGCGCCGGGCACCAGCACCGCGCCGATCACCAGGTCGGCATCTTCGACGTAGCGCTCGATATTGTCGCGCGTCGCGTAGCTCGTGTTCAGCCGGCTGCCGAACAGCAGGTCGAGTTCCTTCAGCCGTTCGAGCGAGCGGTCGATCACGGTCACGCGCGCCTCCATGCCCGCCGCGATGCGGATCGCCTGGGTGCCGACCACGCCGCCGCCGAGCACCACCACGTGCGCCGCCTCGACGCCGGGCACGCCACCGAGCAGGATGCCGGCGCCGCCGCACGACTTTTCCAGGCAGTGCGCACCGGCCTGGATCGCCATCCGCCCGGCGACCTCGCTCATCGGCGCCAGCAGCGGCAAGCCACCGTGCGCGCCGGTGACGGTCTCGTAGGCGATGGCGAGCGCGTCCGACGCCAGCAGCAGCCGCGCCTGCTCCGGGTCCGGCGCCAAGTGCAGGTAGGTGAAAAGCACCTGCCCCGGGCGTAGCATCCGGCATTCGGCCGGCTGCGGCTCCTTGACCTTGACGATCAGCTCGGCGCGCGCGAACACCTCGGCCGCGGTCTCGAGCACGGTGGCACCGGCGGTGCGGTAGACCTCGTCGGCGATGCCGATGCCGGCACCGGCGCCGCGCTCGACGCAGACTTCGTGACCATGGTGCACGAGCTCGCGCACGCTACCCGGCACCAGGCCGACGCGGTACTCGTGGTTCTTGACCTCTTTGGGCACTCCGATGCGCATCGCGACCTCCGCGGCCGACCGGCCTGGTTCGAGCGGGATGCCCCGAAGTATTTGCCGCGAACGCGCCGCCGGAAACCCGCCCCGCCAACTACTCGATCCGTGCCAGCAGCCGTGCGAAGGTGCGGCAACCGATCCAGCCGCGCCGGTAGGCTCGGATCGCCAGCCGCCGCAGCCCCAAGCCACGGCGCGTGCCCGTGTCCGCTCCGAACGCTTCGATCTGCCTCTGCCACGTCGTCGCCCGCATCGCACACCCCTCCTCGCTCGTCATCGACCTCCGCCCTCCGGCTCACGCCCGCGCCGGCGACCGGTTCAGTGGTACAGCCGCAACTGCCCGATCACGCGCCCCTGGATGCGCACGCGCGCCGCCGCGAACA
>JBDHRG010000154.1:0-8874 GCA_039807445.1 Candidatus Competibacteraceae bacterium | reverse complement strand
ATCGGCGCGAAGGCTGCGTGCTGCACCAGCTCGAGCAGGCGCTCGCGGATCAGCTCGAGCACGGCGATGAACGTCACCACCACGCCGCGGCGGCCTTCGGACACGGCGAACAGCTCGGTGAACAAGGTGAAGCGCACCGCATCGACCCGCTCGAGGATGCGGCTCATGCGCTCGCGCACCGACAGCGGCTCCAGCGCCACCTGGTGGCGCGTGTGCAACTCGGCGCGCTCGAGCACGGCGCGCAGCGCCTGCAGCAGCTCGACCAGCTCGACCGTCGGCGGGGTGCGCACCACCTCGCACACGGCGAGCTCGGCCGAGGCGGCGAACACGTCGCGCTCGAGCCTGGGTAGCGCATCGAGCTCCGCGGCGGCCTGCTTGAAGCGCTCGTACTCCTGCAGCCGGCGCACCAGCTCGGCGCGCGGGTCCGGCCCTTCGTCGTCGCCACCGGCCGCGGGCGGGCGCGGCAGCAGCATCCGCGACTTGATCTCGGCCAGCCAGGCCGCCATCAGCAGGTACTCGGCGGCGAGCTCGAACTTCATCTCCTGCATCAGCGCGATGTACTCGATGTACTGCGCGCTGATCTCGGCGATCGGGATGTCGAGGATGTCGAGGTTCTGGCGCTTGATCAAGTACAGCAGCAGGTCGAGCGGCCCCTCGAAGGCGTCGAGGAACACTTCCAGCGCATCGGGCGGGATGTAGAGGTCGGGCGGCAGCTGCGACTGCGTGAACGCTTCGCCGCGCACGCGCGCGAGCGGCTCGCCGTCCGCCGTCGGGGCCCCGCACTCGATCGCCGCCGTCACGCGCGCCTCAGCCGCCCAGCGCGCGCAGCCCGACCGCCGCGCGCAGCTCGCCCAGGAAGGGCACGGCGCGCGCACGCGCCTTCTCGGCGCCTACCTGCAGGGCGCGCTCGATCTCCGCCGGCTTCGCCATCAGCGCTTCGTAGCGCGCGCGCGGCTCGGCGAGGATGCCGTTCAGCTGCTCGAACAGCACCTGCTTCATCTCGCCCCAGGCGATCCCCTCGACATAGCGCGCGCGGACCGCCTCGGTCTGCTCGGGCGTGGCGAAGGCCTGGTAGATCTGGAACAGCGTCGAGCCCTCGGGGTCCTTGGGTTCGCCCGGTGCCTGCGAATTGGTCTTGATGCGCATCACCAGCTTGCGCAGCATCTTTTCCGGCTCGAACAGCGGGATGGTGTTGTCGTAGCTCTTGCTCATCTTGCGCCCGTCGAGCCCTTGCAACAGCGCGGTGTCTTCGTCGACCACCGCCTCGGGCAGCACGAAGAACTCGCCGCCGTAGATGTGGTTGAAGCGCTGCGCGATGTCGCGCGCCATCTCGATGTGCTGGATCTGGTCCTTGCCGACCGGCACCTTGTGGGCGTTGAACATCAGGATGTCGGCCGCCATCAGCATCGGGTAGCTGAACAGCCCCATCGTGACGCCCTTGTCGGGATCGGCATCGCCCGAATCCAGGTTCGCCTGCACCGCGGCCTTGTAGGCGTGCGCGCGGTTCATCAGCCCCTTGGCGGTGACGCAGGTCAGCATCCAGGTCAGTTCGGTGATCTCGGGGACGTCCGACTGGCGGTAGAACGTCACCTTGTCCGGATCGAGCCCCATCGCCAGCCAGGTCGCCGCGATCTCCAGGCGCGAGCGGTTGATGCGCTCGGGTTCCTGGCACTTGATCAGCGCGTGGTAGTCGGCGAGGAAGAAGAAGTACTCGGCGTCGCCGCGGCGGCTGGCTTCGATCGCCGGGCGGATCGCGCCGGCGTAGTTGCCGAGGTGCGGCGTGCCGGTGGTGGTGATGCCGGTCAGGATGCGGGTCATGGTGCAGTGATTCAGCCGACGAGGGTGGACACGAGCAGGAAGTAGAGCGAACTCAGCGCGCCGACCAGCGGCCACAGCACGCGGCCGAGGATGCCGGTCATGAACAGCAGCAGCACCACGATCAAGCCGTAGCGCTCCATCTGGTCCAGCCACAGCGCCTGGCGCGGCGGCAGCAGCGCGGCGAGCACGCGCGAGCCGTCGAGCGGCGGCAGCGGCAGCAGGTTCAGCACCGCGAACAGCGCGTTGACGATGACGCCGGCCCGCCCCATGTAGATCAGCGGCTCGCCGATCAGCGGCACCGCGTGCGCGAGCCCGACCCCGGCCGCCATCGCCAGCGCCCAGACCAGCGCCATCGCCAGGTTGGCGCCGGGGCCGGCGAGCGCCACCCAGGCCATGTCGTGGCGCGGGCTGCGCAGCCGGCCGACGGCGACCGGCACCGGCTTGGCCCAGCCGAACAGGAGGCCGGGACCGCCGCCGAACAGCATCGGCAGGCCGAAGGTCAGCAGCGGCACCAGCACCGTGCCGACCGGGTCGATGTGCTTCAGGGGGTTCAGCGTCAGCCGCCCGAGCGCCTTGGCGGTACTGTCGCCGAAGCGCAACGCCACCCAGCCGTGGGCGACCTCGTGCAGGGTGATCGCGAACAGCAGCGGCAGCGCCACCACGGCGAGCTGCTGGATGGGGGTCAGATCGGGCATCGGAGGATTATACGAGCGGGTGACGGGGAATGGGGAATAAGGTGAGGATGTTAGACGTGAAGCGTGAAGAGCGAAGACGCTGACACCGTTCCCACATCACGTTTAACGCTTCATGTCTCACGATCGCCCCATCACTCGACGAAGGCGCTGGCATCGCCGCGCCCCTGCCTCACCAGCACCGGCGGCAGACCGTCGACCAGGTCGAGCACGGTGGTCGGTTCGGGACTGCACGGACCGGCGTCGATGATCGCGTCGACCAGCTTGCCGAGGCGGTGGTCGATCTCGTCGACGTCGTTGCTCGGCCAGTCCTCGTCGGCCAAGAGCAGCGTGCTGCTCATGATCGGCTCGCCCAGCGCCTCGAGCAGCGCCGCGACCACGGTGTGCTCGGGCACGCGCAAGCCGACGGTCTTGCGCTTGGGGTTCTGCAGCCGGCGCGGCACCTCGTGCGTCGCGCGCAGGATGAAGGTGAACGGCCCCGGCGTCAGCGCCTTCAGCAGCCGGAACTGGCCGTTGTCGACGCGCGCGTAGGTGGCGATCTCCGACAGGTCGCGGCACACCAGCGTGAAGTTGTGCGCCTTCTCGTCGACCTGGCGCAGTCGCTGGATGCGCTCTTGCGCGGCTTTGTCGCCGAGCTGGCAGCCGAGCGCGTAGCTCGAGTCGGTCGGGTAGACGATCACGCCGCCTTCGCGCAATAGCTCGACGGCGCGGCGGATCAGCCGCGGCTGTGGATTGACGGGGTGGATGTGCAGGCGCTCGCTCACGGGGGTCGACCTCGGCTCGCTGGTGCCGCGGCGCACCATGCCACCGCGCCGGAAAGCGGTCAACCGCGGAACGTTTCGCGACGCTGACAGTCTGCTGCGGAGTCACATATCCGCCGGACGCACGATCCGCTACCATGGTGCGCCATCCGGGCGCCCCCGCATCCTTTCCGAGGCCGACTCTCCCCGATGAAGCTGCTCGCCGACTTCCTGCCGATTCTGCTGTTCTTCGTCGCCTACAAGTTTTCCGGCATCTTCGTCGCCACCGCGGTCGCGATTGCGGTCAGCGTCGGGCAGGTGGCCTGGGCCTGGTTCCGCCATGGCAAGGTCGAGCGCATGCCGCTGGTCACCGCCGGGCTGATGGTGGTGCTCGGCGGTGCGACGCTCGCGTTCCACGACGACACCTTCGTGCGCTGGAAGCCGACCGCGGTCAACTGGGTCTTCGCGCTGGTGTTCGTCGGCAGCCAGTTCATCGGCGGGCAGCCGCTGATCCGGCGCATGCTCGGCGCCAACCTGGAGCTGCCCGAGGCCGTCTGGCGCAAGCTGAACCTCGCCTGGGCGAGCTTCTTCGCCGCGATGGGCGTCGCCAACCTGTACGTCGCGTTCAACTTCGACACCGACACCTGGGTCAACTTCAAGCTGTTCGGCATGATGGGCCTGACGCTCGCCTTCGTGCTGGCGCAAGCGGTGTACCTGACGCGCCACGTCAAAGCCGACACCAAGGAGCAGTGACGATGCTTTACGCGATCCTCGGCCGGGATGTCCCCGGCAGCCTGGAGCAGCGCCTGGCTGCGCGCCCGGCGCACCTCGAGCGCCTGCAGGTGCTCCTCACCGAAGGCCGCCTGATCCTCGCCGGCCCCTTGCCGGCGATCGACAGCCCCGACCCCGGCCCGGCCGGCTTCCAGGGCAGCCTGGTGGTGGCCGAATTCGAGTCGCTCGAAGCCGCCCGCGCCTGGGCCGCAGCCGACCCCTACGTCGCCGCCGGCGTCTACCGCGAAGTCGAAGTGTTTCCGTACCGCAAGGTGCTGCCGGCATGAGGCCCCGCGTCGAGCGCATCGAAGCCCTGCTGCGCGAGGCCTTCGCGCCGAGCGTGCTCGAGGTCGTCGACGACAGCGCCGCGCACCGCGGCCACGCCGGCGCCGCCTCCGGTGCCGGCCACTTCGACGTGCGGGTGGTCAGCCCGGCCTTCGCCGGCAAGACCCCGATCCAGCGTCACCGCCTGGTCTACCAGGCACTGGCCGGGATGATGCACACCGAGATCCATGCCTTGAGCATCAAGGCGTACACCCCCGAAGAATGTTGATCCCGCCAAGGAAGCCCAGATGCAGAAGAACCGTCTGACCCTGGCCGTGCTCGGCCTGAGCTCGGCGCTGCTCGCCACCGCCCCGCTGCACGCCCAGGAAAAGCCCGCGGCTTCGCCTGCCGCCCCGGCGCCCGCCGAGGTCAAGCCGACGGCGCCGGCGCCGATCCCCGACCCGGTCGCCGTGGTCAACGGCGTGGCGATCAGCAGGGCCACCTACCAGGCCTATGCCGGCCAGCGCGCGCGCCAGATGATGGGCGCCGACCCGGCCAGCCCCGAGGTGCGCAAGGAGCTGACCGGCGAGCTGGTGATGCAGGAGCTGCTGGTGCAGCAGGCCGACAAGGCCAAGCTCGGCGACTCGGCCGAGGTCAAGGCCCAACTCGACATGCTCAAGCGCAACGTGCTGGCGACCGCCGCGGTGCGCGAGTTCCTGAAGACCCACGAGCCGTCCGAAGCGATGATCAAGGCCGAGTACGACAAGGCCGTCGCCGAGATGAAGACCAAGGAGTACAAGGCGCGCCACATCCTGGTCGACGCCGAGGACAAGGCCAAGAAGCTGATCGAAGAGCTGAACAAGGGCGCCAAGTTCGACGAGCTGGCCAAGGCCAATTCGAAGGACCCGTCGAAGGACCAGGGCGGCGACCTCGGCTGGTTCGGCCCCGACATGATGGTCGAACCCTTCGCCGCCGCGGTCGCCAAACTCGAGAAGGGCAAGTACACCGCGGCACCGGTGCAGACACCGTTCGGCTGGCACGTGATTCTGCTCGAGGATACGCGCGACGCCACCCCGCCGGCGATCGACGAGCTCAAGCCGCAGATCACGCAGATGCTGCAGGGCAAGGCGATCAACGAGTACCTGGAAAGCCTGAAGAAGGACGCCAAGGTCGAGGTGAAGTGAGGCATTCCCGTTCGCCCTGCCGCCGCGCGAGCGCCTCGAGCAGGCGCTGCGCGGCAGGGCCTTCCATCAGGCTGCCCTCGGTCAGCGCGAGCCAGCGCGTCTCCCGCTTTGAGGCGGCGAGCGCCGACTCGGCCGGCGAAACTGCAACGCCGACAGATTGACCGCGGCCGGGATCGCCGGCAGCCCGGCAATCTTGTCAGCGGCGGTTCTGTGCGTACGCCTCGCGTAGCATCCGTTCGCCGATCGGTCCGCTCTCTTCGGCCACCGGGATGAAGCGGCTCGGCGGCACCAACCCCTTCCCGGGGGTAGTGGCTCATGCGCTCGTGGCGCGCCGCCGCCATGCATCCTCCTTGAGACCGTGACGCGAACTCATCCGCGCGGCGGCTCCGCCAGCAGCGCGGCGAAGGCGTCTTCGTCGAGCACCGTCACGCCGAGCTCGCGCGCCTTGGCGAGCTTGGAGCCGGCGTCGGCCCCGGCGACGACGAAGTCGGTCTTCGTCGACACCGAGCCCGCGACCCTGGCGCCGAGCGCCTCCAGCCGCGCCTTCGCCGTCTCGCGCGTCATGCCCGACAGCGTGCCGGTCAGTACCACGGTCCTGCCGGCCAGCGGCGCCTCGGCAGCGGCGGCGTGCGGCATCGCCGCCAGCAGCTCGACACGCAGCGCATCGGCGCGCTGCAGCAGCGCCCGGTGCTCGTCGGCTTCGAGCCAGGCAGCGAGCGACGCGGCGACCTCTTCCGGAAGGCCGGTCGCACGCAGCGCCTCCAGGCCCATGCCGGCGAGCTCGTCGAGGCTCGCGAGCCGCTCGGCGAGCTGGCGGCTGCGCAGTTCGGTCAGCTTCGGCACGGCGAGCAGCGCGAGCAGTTCGGCCAGACCGAGCCGCTCGGCGAGCTTCGGCGCCGGCGGGTGCTGATCCGTTATCCGCACGCCGCGCTCGAGCAAGCGGTCAATCACCGCCTGGTTGCCGGGCTGGGCGAAGAACTCGGCGATCGAGGCGGCGACCGCGCCGCCGACATCGGGCAGCGCGCGCAGCACAGGCGCCGGCGCGCGGCGCACCACGGCCAGGCTGCCGAGCCAGTCGGCCAGCGTCCTGGCGGTGCTCTCGCCGACGTGGCGGATACCGAGCGCGAACAGCAGCCGCGCGAGCGTGGTGTCGCGACTGGCGCCGATGCCGGCGAGCAGGTTCCCGGCCCACTGGGTCGCGATCTTGCCGGCCTTGACGGTTTCGGGTGTCACGCCGTCGCGCTCGTCGGCCCGGCGCTTCATCTCGAGGAAGTCGTCCAGCCCCAAGTGGTACAGATCGGCGACGCTGTCGACGTAGCCGAGCTCGACCAGGTTGTCGACGTAGCGCTCGCCCAGGCCCTCGATATCCATCGCGCGGCGCGCGGCGAAGTGGCGGATGGCCTCCTTGCGCTGCGCCGGGCAGGTGAGTCCGCCGCTGCAGCGCGCGATCGCCTCGTCCTCGGGACGCTCGATGTGCGAGCCGCACACCGGGCAATGCGTCGGCGGCACCCAGGGTTCAGCACCGGCCGGGCGGCGCTCGGCCACGACGCCGACGACTTCGGGGATCACGTCGCCGGCGCGGCGCACGCTGACGGTATCGCCGACGCGTACATCCTTGCGCGCCAGCTCGATGAAATTGTGCAGCGTGGCATTGGTGACGGTGACGCCGCCGACGAACACCGGTGCGAGCCGCGCGACCGGGGTGATCGCACCGGTGCGCCCGACCTGAACGTCGATGGCCTCGACCACGGTCAGCGCCTCTTGCGCCGGGTACTTGTGCGCGATCGCCCAGCGCGGTGCGCGCGAGACGAAGCCGAGCCGCGTCTGCCAGGCCAGCCGGTCGACCTTGTAGACCACGCCGTCGATGTCGTACGGCAAGCCCGGGCGCACCGCGTCGATGCGGCGGTAGTAGCCGAGGCAGCCCTCCGGCCCCTCGACCCGCGCGCGTTCGGGACACACCGGCAGGCCCCAGTCGCCGAGGCGGCCGATGAGGCCCGTGTGCGTGTCCGGCAGCGCGCCGTCTTCGACCTCGCCGATGCCGTAGGCGTAGAAGCTGAGCCTGCGCTGCGCGGTGACCGCCGGGTCGAGCTGGCGCAGGCTGCCGGCGGCGGCGTTGCGCGGGTTGGCGAAGGTCCTGTCGCCGGCTTCGAGCGCACGCGCGTTCAGGCGCTCGAAATCCGCCTTGCGCATGAACACTTCGCCGCGCACCTCGAGCACGCGCGGCACGCCGGCGCCGCGCAGCCGCAGCGGGATCGCCGCCACGGTGCGCAGGTTGGCGGTGACCTCTTCGCCGGTGGTGCCGTCGCCGCGCGTCGCCCCGCGTACCAGCACACCGTCTTCGTAGCGCAGGCTGATCGCCAGACCGTCGAGCTTGGGCTCGGCGCTGTAGGCGATGGGCCCGGCCGCGTCGGCGAGCCGCTCATGCGCGCGGCGGTCGAAGTCGAACACGTCGAGGTCCTCGAAGGCGTTGTCGAGCGACAGCATCGGCAGCGCGTGGTGCACCTCGGCGAAGCCTTCGAGCGCCTTGCCGCCGACGCGCTGCGTCGGCGAGTCGGGCGTCACCCGGTCCGGGTGCTCGGCCTCGAGCGCGCGCAGCTCGCGCATCAGCCGGTCGTATTCGGCGTCCGGGACGCTCGGTGCATCGAGCACGTAGTAGCGGTGATCGTGCTGGCGGATCTCGTCACGCAGCGCCTGCAGGCGCTCGAAATCGGGGTCGGACATCGGCAGGGATGGGGGATGGGGAATGGGGATGGGGGAGCGTGAAGCGTGAAGACAGGGGCACGGTTCCCCCATCACATCTCACGTCTCACGCTTCCCGCAGCTCAGACCGATTCCGGCACGCGCAGGCGGTGTTCGAACTCGCCGACCTGCTGGCGCAGCTTCGCCAGGCCGTCGGGGCCGATGCGCACGCGCTTGTCGTCGCACAGCGTGCCGTCGAGCTTGGCCGCCAGGCGCCGCGCCTGGGCGAGCATGAAGTCGAGCGCCGCCAGCGGCTCCTGCGCGCCGGGCAGACGCATGAACAGCAGCAGCCCCGGCGTCTTCAGCGCCTCGATGCCCTCGGGCGGGAACACGCCGGGCTCGACCAGGTTGGCGACGCTGAAGGTCGGCTTGCCCTTGGCTTCGCCGCCGGGGTAGCCGTCGAGCACGCCCTGCTTGCTGTACCTGAGGCCGAGCTCGTGCGCGACGCGCAGGATCTCGAGCCCGAGGAAGCGCTTGCCCGGCTCGGCGAGGATGGTCAGCACCACGTGCATCGGCTCGGGCGCCGACTTGCGCGCGCCGCGCCCGACCTCGGCGGCATTGGCGGCCGGGCGCAGGTTCAGCGGCGGGATCGGCGGCTCGCGACGCACCGGCTCCGGCGGCTCGGCCTCGGCGGGCGCGGGCGGTGCCAGCGTCGGCGCCAGCCGC
>JBDHRG010000153.1:0-8988 GCA_039807445.1 Candidatus Competibacteraceae bacterium | reverse complement strand
CGCAGGTGTTGCGCAAGCGCACCGAGATCGCCCGGGAGCGCTTCGCCGAACGGCTCGCAGCGGCGCTCGACGACGCGATGCCGTCCGCCCCGGGCGCCGCCCCGTGGGGCGGGTGGAGCGACTGGTACGGCTACGGCATCGACCTCGTCCAGCGCTCGGTGCTGTTCTGGGACGTGCTGCGCCAGCGCGGCAACGCCTTCGTCGAGCACGAGCGGGCCGGAAAGCCGCCGCTGCTGAGCTTCGCCTACGAGCCGGTGCTCGACGCCCGCACCTTGCCGAGGCCGGTCAACTACGCGCTGGTGCGCATCGTTCCGCCCGAAGGCGTCGAGGTCGACCCCCGGCGGCGCCCCTACCTGATCATCGACCCGCGCGCCGGCCACGGTCCCGGCATCGGCGGCTTCAAGGACGACTCGCAGGTCGGTGTGGCGCTGCGCGCGGGCCACCCGGTCTACTTCGTGATCTTCTTTCCGGCCCCGGAGCCGGGCCAGACGCTGGCCGATGTCACGGTTGCCGAACAGGCCTTCGTCCGCAAGGTACGGCAACTTCACCCCGACAGCCCCAAGCCGGTCGTGGTCGGCAACTGCCAGGGCGGCTGGGCGACGGCGATGCTCGCCGCCTCCGCGCCCGAGGATACCGGGCCCATCGTCATCAACGGCGCGCCGATGTCGTACTGGGGCGGCGCCTGGAGCGAAGGCGAAGGCGACAACCCGATGCGCTATGCCGGCGGGCTGCTGGGCGGCACCTGGCTCGCCTCGTTCGCCGCGGATCTGGGCAACGGCATCTTCGACGGCGCGCACCTGGTGCAGAACTTCGAGAACCTGAACCCGGCCAACACCTTCTGGGACAAGTACTACCACCTGTTCGCCAAGGTCGACACCGAGCCCCCGCGCTTCCTCGAGTTCGAGCGCTGGTGGGGCGGCTTCTACCTGATGAACCGCGACGAGATCGAGTGGATCGTCCAGAACCTGTTCGTCGGCAACCGGCTCTGGAAGGGCGGTGCCCGCCTCGGCACCGGCGAGGTGCTCGACCTGCGCCGGGTCAAGTCGCCGATCATCGTCTTCGCCTCGATGGGCGACAACATCACGCCGCCGCAGCAGGCCTTCAACTGGGTCGCCGACGTCTACGGCTCGACCGACGAGATCAAGGCGCGCGGGCAGGTCATCGTCGGCCTGCTGCACGCGGACATCGGCCACCTGGGGATCTTCGTCTCCGGCAAGGTGGCGAAGAAGGAGCACGCGCAGATCGTCTCGGTGCTGGAATCGATCGAGGCCCTGCCGCCGGGGCTGTACGGCATGCAGATCCTCGAGCGCCGCGGTCAGGACGGCGAACCCGCCTACGAGGTCGAACTGGTCGAGCGCCGCCTCGAGGACATCGCCGCGCGGCTCAACCGCTTCGAGCGCGCCGACGAGAAGCCTTTCGAGGCGGTGGCCGCGCTGTCGGAGTTCAACCAGCGCGCCTACGAGCTGTTCGCCCAGCCCCTGGTCCAGGCGCTGGCCAACGAATACACGGCCCGGCTCGCACGCGACTTCCACCCGCTGCGGCTGCAGCGCTGGGGCTTTTCGGACTTCAACCCGTGGCTCGGCTGGCTCGCGCCCACAGCGGCGCTGGTGCGCCAGCAGCGCCGCCCGGCCGACGAGCAGCAGCCGCCGCAGCGGCTCGAGCGGCTGATGTCCGAGCTGTTCAGCGCAGCGCTCGACTACGGCCGCGATCTGCGCGACGCTGCCGGCGAGGCCGCGTTCTTCCAGGCCTACGGCAACCTGTTCTCGCTCTACCTGGCCGACCGGCGCGAAGCGCCCGGTGCGGGCGCCGCGCGGCCGCTCGACCCGCGGGAGCTGCCCTTCGTGCGCGACGCGCTGGCCTCGATCGCCGAGGGCGGCTACGCCGAAGCCATCGCCCGCGCCGGCGTGCTGCTCGGGCGCCACGGCGAGCCGATCTCGCTGGCCTCCCTCGAGCTGCGCCAGGAGCTGATGCAGGAGTACGCCGAGCTGCTGCCCGCCCTCGAACCCGAGCAGCGGCGACGCGTCCGCGGCGAGCAGGAGATCATCGTTCGCTACGAGCCGGACAAGGCCCTGGCGACGCTTCCGGCGCTGCTCGCCGACCGTGCCGACCGGGCACGCTTGCTCGCGCTGCTGGAGCGGCTGAGCGCCGATCCGCGCATCGAGGAGATCACCAGCCCCGAGCAGCTCGCGATGCTCGAGCGCATCCGTGCCGTGCTCGCGCCGGACGAAACCCCCCGGCTGGCGGCGGTCAAGCGGTCCACCAAGGGAACCACGCGATGAGCGGCGAAACGACGAGCTACACCAACACCCCCTTCGACGAGATCATCGTCGGCACCAGCGTCAGCGTCACGCGGCGACTCAGCGAAACCGACGTCGAGGCGCTCGCGCTGGTGTCGGGCGACGTCGACGCCTTCCACCTCGACGGTGGCCCCGCCGCCGACGAGCGCGTATCGGCCAAGGCCGTCGGTGCCGAGGCGCTGCTGTCGGGCCTGCTCGGCCGCCGCATGCCCGGGCCGGGGACCACCGTCGTGGCCCAGGACCTGCGCTTCGCCGGCTCGGTCGGCGCCGGCGACGAGCTGACCGGGACCGTCACCGCGCGCGAGAAGCGGGCCGACGGCCACCGCGTCGTGTTCGACTGCCGCGTCCGGCGCGGCGACGAGGACCTGATCACCGGCACGGTCACGGTCGTCGCGCCGACCCGGCGCATCGCCTACAACGACGTCGCCACGCCCGAGCTGGTGCTGCGCCGCAGCGACGCCTTCGCCCGAATCCTGCGCCAGTGCGAAGGCATCGCGCCGGTGCGCTGCGCCGTGGTCCACCCCTGCGATCGCGACTCGCTGCTCGGCCCCCTCGAGGCGGCCCGACGCGGGCTGATCGAGCCGGTGCTGGTCGGCCCCGAGGCGAAGATCCGCGCCACGGCCGAGGCCGCCGGCGCGGATCTGGCCGGCTGTCGCATCGTCGCGGTCGAGCACAGCCACGCGGCCGCCGACAAGGCCGTCGCCCTGGCCCGCGCCGGCGAAGTGGACGCGCTGATGAAGGGCTCGCTGCACACCGACGAGCTGATGGGGGCGATCGTGCCCTCGGCGACCGGCCTGCGCACGGCCCGGCGCATCAGCCACGTGTTCGTGATGGACGTGCCGACCTACCCGCGCCTGCTGCTGGTCACCGACGCGGCCGTCAACATCGCCCCGGACGCGCGCTGCAAGGCGGACATCGCGCAGAACGCCATCGAGCTGGCCCAGGTGCTGGGGATCGCGACGCCGCGGGTGGCGATCCTCGCGGCGGTGGAGACCGTGAACCCGGAGATGCAGGCCACGGTGGACGCGGCGATGCTGTGCAAGATGGCCGACCGCGGCCAGATCCGCGGCGGCGTGCTCGACGGCCCGCTCGCCTTCGACAACGCCATCAGCGAGGCGGCGGCGAAGACCAAGGGCATCGTCTCGCCGGTGGCCGGCTGCGCCGACATCCTGCTGGTGCCGGACCTCGAGGCGGGCAACATGGTCGCCAAGCAGCTCCAGTACCTCGCCGGCGCCGACAGCGCCGGCATCGTGCTCGGCACGCGCGTGCCGATCGTGCTCACCAGCCGCGCCGACAGCGTGCGCACGCGGCTCGCCTCCACCGCCGTGATGGCGCTGGTCGCCGACGCCCGCCGCCGCCCGAGCGGAGGCTAGCGCCATGGCCGATGCGATCCTGGTACTGAATGCCGGCTCGTCGAGCCTGAAGTTCTCGCTGTTCGTCGAGCAGCGCGCCGGGCTCGAGCTCGCGCTGCGCGGGCAGATGGAGGGCCTCTATACCGCGCCGCGCTTCGTCGCCCGCGACCCGCGCGGCGAGATCGTCGCCGAGCGGCGCTGGGTCGAGGGCGAGCGGCTCGGCCACGACGGCGCCCTCGAGCACCTGCGCGGCTTCCTGCGCAGCGAGCTGGCGCATCACCGCCCGATCGGGGTCGGCCACCGCGTGGTGCACGGCGGGCTCGAGTACACGCGGCCGGTGCGCGTCGACGCCGGCGTGGTCGCCGGGCTGGAGCGCTTCGTTGCGCTCGCGCCGCTGCACCAGCCGCACAACCTGGCCCCGATCCGGCTCCTGCTCGAGCGGGCACCGGAGCTGCCGCAGGTGGCCTGCTTCGACACCGCCTTCCACCGCACGCACCCCGAGCTCGCCCAGCGCTTCGCGCTGCCGGAGGAACTCCACCAGGCCGGGGTGCGCCGCTACGGCTTCCACGGCTTGTCGTACGAATACATCGCCTCGGTGCTGCCCGGCATCGATCCGCAGGCGGCGGCGGGCCGGACCGTGGTGCTCCATCTCGGCAACGGCGCCAGCATGTGCGCGCTCGAGCACGGCCGGGCGGTGGCCAGCAGCATGGGCTTCACCGCGGTGGACGGGCTGCCGATGGGCACCCGCTGCGGCGCCCTCGACCCGGGCGTGATCCTCTACCTGATCGACCAGCGCGGCATGGATGCCCGCGCCATCGAAAAGCTGATCTACAGCCAGTCGGGGCTGCTCGGCGTCTCGGGCCTCTCCAGCGACATGCGCACGCTGCTGGCGAGCAGTGATCCGCGCGCGCAGTGTGCCGTCGATCTGTTCGTGTACCGCATCGGCCGCGAGCTGGGATCGCTGGCCGCCGCGCTGGGCGGCCTCGATGCCCTCGTGTTCACCGCCGGCATCGGCGAGAACGCCGCCGAGATCCGCCGCCGCGTCTGCGAAGGCGCCGCGTGGCTCGGCCTCGAGCCGGACGAGGACGCCAATGCCGCCGGCGGCCCGTGCATCAGCGCCCCGGGCAGCCGTGTGCGCGCCTGGGTCATCCCCACCGACGAAGAACTGATGATCGCGCGCCATACCGCGCGGCTGCTGCTTTCAGCGAAGGAGAATCCGGCATGAGCGTCGACATCCGCCACCCCGTGCTCGAGGGCAGGAAAGCCCTGGTGGTCGGCATCGCCAACGAGCATTCGATCGCCTACGGTTGCGCCCGAGCCTTCCGCGAGCTGGGCGCGGAGCTGGCGATCACCTACCTCAACGACAGGGCCCGCCCCCACGTCGAACCGCTGGCGGCGGCGCTCGAGGCGCCCATCGTGATGCCCCTCGACGCCTCCAGACCCGGCGAGCTGGAGGCGCTGTTCGAGCGCATCCGCGCCGACTGGGGCGGCCTCGACATCCTGGTGCACTCGATCGCCTTCGCCCCGAAGGCGGACCTCCAGGGCGGGCTGCTCGACTGCTCGGCCGAGGGCTTCGCCACGGCGATGGACGTCTCGGTGCACTCGTTCATCCGCATGGCCCGGCTCGCCGCGCCACTGATGGACGCCGGCGGCTGCATGATCGCGATGAGCTATCACGGCGCCCAGAAGGTGGTGCCCAGCTACAACGTGATGGGGCCGGTCAAGGCGGCGCTCGAGGCGGCGTGCCGCTACCTCGCCTACGAGCTGGGGTCGCGGAAGATCCGCGTGCACGCCGTCTCGCCCGGGCCGCTGAAGACCCGCGCGGCCTCGGGGCTGAAGGATTTCGACCTGCTGCTCAACGAGGCGGTGCAGCGCGCCCCGGTGGGCGAGCTGGTCGACATCATGGACGTGGGCTTCGCCTGCGCCTATCTGGCCACGCCGTACGCCCGGCGCATCACCGGCGAAACCCTGTACGTCGACGGCGGCGTCAACATCATGGCCTGAGCGGCTCGAGGGCCGACAGTCGCGCCAGCCAGTCCCCGCTCCGCTGGTCGACGGTGTCGAGCCGGCCCTCGTACACGGCGCCGCTGTCGCCGTCGAGCGTGAGCCAATCGCCCTCGTGCACGCGGTGATCGCCGATGCGACAGCAGCGCCGCTCGCGATCGATCGACAGCGCCGCGCAGCCGACCAGGCAGACCTTGCCCAGCTGCCGCGCCACCACGGCGGCGTGCGAGGTGCGCCCGCCGTGCGCGGTGAGCACGCCGGCGGCCGCGTGCAGCCCGGCGATGTCGTCGGTCCCGAGGTCTTCACGGACGAGGACGGCCGGCGTCGCCCGCTGCGTCTGGCGCTCGGCGGCCTCGACGTCGAGCGCGATCGGCCCGGCGGCGACCCCGGGGCTGGCGGACACGGCCCGGCCCAGCGCCACCGCACCACCCTGCACCAGCCGGCGGCGGACGAGCCGCGCCGGATCGATCGCCGCCACGCGGCGGCGGGCCTCTTCGGGCGCGATCAGCCCCGCTTCCGCCATCTCCACCACCATGCGCAGCGCCGCCCACGGCGTGCGCTTGGCGGTGCGCGTCTGCAGCAGCCACAGCCGCCCCTGCTGCACCGTGAACTCGAGGTCCTGCGCGTCGCCGAAGGCGCGCTCGAGCCGCGGGCACAGGGCCTCGAGCTCGCGGTGCACCTCGGGCAAGGCCTGCGCCAGCGTCTCGGCGTCGCCGGGTTCGCGACGCCCCGACACGACATCCTCGCCCTGGGCGTCGAAGGCGAAATCGAGGTACAGCCGGTTCTCGCCGGTGGCCGGATCGCGGCTGAAGGCCACACCCGAACCCGAGGTGACGCCGGCGTTGCCGAACACCATCGCCTGGACCGTCACCGCGGTACCCGGCAGCGCCTCCAGGCCGTTGAGACGGCGGTAGGCACTGGCGCGCGGGCCGACCCAGGAGCGGAACACCGCTTCGACCGCATCGAGCAGCTGCGCCTGGGGATCCTGCGGGAAGGGACGTTCGCCGTTCGCCGCGTGCACGTGCAGCATCGCCTGAGCCAGCTCCCGCAGCCCGAGCGAGTGCAGTTCCGCCGTCGTCGTGGTGCGGTGCTCGCGCAGGCACGCGTGCAGCGCCGCCTCGAACAGCGCAGGCGCTACCCCGGCGATGACCTCGCCGTGCATCTCGACCAGTCGGCGCAAGGAATCCCACACCAGCCGCGGGTTGCCGGTCAGGCGCAGCAGGCCGGACACGGTGCGCTCGCCGAGACCGACATCGAGCAGCGTCTCGAGCATGCCCGGCATCGAGACGGCCGCGCCCGAGCGCACCGAAACCAGCAGCGGCCGGCGGGCGTCGCCGAAGCCGCTGCCCGTGAGCTGCTCGAGCCGCCGGATCGCGCTGGCGAGCCGCTCGCGCAAGCCTTCGAGCTGCCCGCCCGCGGCGAGCCAGGCCTGACAGTAGCCGGTGGAGAGCACGAAGGCCGGCGGCACCGGCAGCCCCATCGCCGCCAGGCGCATCAGGTTGAAAGCCTTGCTGCCGACCAGCGCCAGCAGCCCGGGGTCGGGCTCCGGCATCCCCGCCTCGATCGGCAGCACCCGCTGGTCGATCGTCGCGCCCATCGCTCAGCTCCCGAACCCGTCGCCGAGGACATGATCGCGCAGCAGCAGCGCGGCGTGCTGCAACGCGTCGGCGGCGCCCTCGAGCGCCTGCGCCACCCGCGCGAGCACGAACAGCGCCCGCGGGTCGACCGCGGCGCCGATCAGCGCAGCGATCGCCTCGCGCTCGAGGCGGTCGGTATGGTGTTCGATCGTGCGCACGCACTCGATCGCCGCGAGAAAGTCGGCGACATCCTCGCGCACCGCGCCCCGGTGCACGTGGGGCGCGATCTCGAAGGCCTTCACCAGCTCCCGGCTGCCGTCGGCGAGCAGCGCAGCGAGGCGGCCGAGGCTCGGCTTCACCGCCGTGGCGGCAGCCGGGTCGGGGAGCAGCGTCAGCAGGAACACGCCCTCCTCCAGCGCATCGGCGGCATCGTCGGCCGCCTCGGCGACGGCGCGGAAGGCGGCGGTGCCGGTGGTACGGGCCACCAGTGCCCGTGCCCGCTCGACCAGCCGGTCGGCGTCGCTCTCCCAGCGCTTGCTGCGCTCGGCGAGCGCGACGATCACCGCGGGGGTGTCGAGCCGCAGGATCGCCGTCTGGACCAGCCCGGCGAGGTCGCCGATCAGCCCGGCATGGGCCGAGAGCAGGTCGAGGATACGGTCGGTGTTCGAGCGGAACAGGTTGACCAGTTCGGCCCGCAGGCGGTCCGGCACGCCGCCGGCCCCGCCCTCGGCCAGCGCCTGCGCGCAGCTGCCGAGCACGAACTTCAGGAAGTCGACCGCGCGCTCCTCGCCGACCACGTCGGCCAGCGACTCGCCGTAGCGCGGCGGCGCGCTCGAAGCCGCCTCCATCGCCTCGAAGATCAACTGCTCGCCGCCGAGCGCCAGCCAGCCGCGATGGCCGATGTCCTGCTCGGCCGCCCAGTCGAGCAGCGCGATCGCCTCGCGCTTGGACACGAAACGGCACAGGCGCTTGCGCGCCTTGTTCCAGTCGATCAAGAAGACGATGCGCGAACCGAGCCAGTCGAGGAACGCCTCCAGCGCCGCCGCCTCGGCACTCGCGAACACGCCGGTGGTCAGGTAGAAGTCCTCGCCCTCGGCGAGCTCGTGCGCGCGCCGCGTGCCGGGCTCGCTCCAGGCGACCGGCCAGCGCCGGAACAGCCCCTGGAAGAAGCGCAGGCGCGGCAGGTGCACGTCGGTGTAGGTGACGCTGACCGCCGACGCCTCGACCCGCACCACCAGCACGTGCGCGTCGGTGGTGCCGATGTCGTTCTGGATCAGCAGCACGGCGCCGTCGCGCGTCGCCGTGGTGCCGAGCCCGGGGTGATCGAACTTGAGCGGCGCGGTGCGGTTCAGCCCGCGCTTGACTTCCTCCCCTCCCTGAAGGGAGGGGATTCCCGGCCTTGCGACCAGGACCTTTCTGCTTCACCGAGCCCTGCCCATGCCTCACCGAGACACAGGACTGACAGTCTCTCCACAGACTGACACCGCCAGCCCGGCGGCCAAGATGTTGCGTGCCGCGTTCACGTCGCGGTCGTGTTGGCTGCCGCATTCGGGGCAGGTCCACGCGCGCACGCTCAACGGCAGCTTCGAGAGCGTATACCCGCAGTCCGAACAGCGTTTGCTGGACGGGAACCAGCGGTCGATGCCGATCAGCGTGCGCCCGTACCAGCGTGCCTTGTACTCGAGCTGGCGCAGGAACTCCGCCCAGCCGGCGTCGCTGATCGACTTCGCCAGGCAGCGGTTGCGCTTCAGGTTGCGG
>JBDHRG010000152.1:0-9002 GCA_039807445.1 Candidatus Competibacteraceae bacterium | reverse complement strand
ATCTGCTGCTCAACGCGCCGGCCCCGCCGCTCAGGCGGCGGGATCGAGATACGCCAGCCAGTCGCGACCGCCGTCGCCGTAGGCGAGGAAGTGCGGGTTCAGCAGCGACTCCTTGGTGTTGTAGGCGAGCGGCGCGCCGGTGGGGGTGACGACGCGCCCACCGGCCTGCTCGACCACGCACTGCGCCGCGGCGGTGTCCCACTCCGAGGTCGGGCCCAGGCGCGGGTAGAGGTCGGCGCGACCCTCGGCGACGCGGCAGAACTTCAGCGAGCTGCCGACCGCGACGAAGGCGTGGTCGCCGAGCCTGGAGATCAGGGCGTCCATCGCCGGGCTGCCGTGCGAGCGGCTGCCGACCACGTGCACGGTGTGGTTGCAGCGGCGCACGCGGATGGGCTCGGCCGCCTCGACCCCGAGCTGGCGGAAGGCACCGACGCCGCGCACCGCGGAGTAGCACTCGCCCGTCACCGGCACCAGCACCACGCCGAGCACCGGCGCGTGGTCTTCGATCAGCGCGATGTTGACGGTGAACTCGCCGTTGCGCTTGATGAATTCCTTGGTGCCGTCGAGCGGATCGACCAGCCAGTAGCGCCGCCACGCGGCACGCTCGGCGTAGGGGATGGCGGCGGACTCTTCCGACAGCACCGGGACCTCGGGGCTCAGGGCCTGCAAGCCCTGGACGATGGCCGTGTGCGCCGCCAGGTCGGCGGCGGTCAGCGGGCTGGCGTCGGCCTTGGCCTCGACCTCGAAGGCGGTGTCGTACACCGCCAGGATGCGCCGCCCGGCCTCGCGGGCGATGGCTTTGACCGGCTCGAGCCAGTGCGCGGGTTCGATCGACATGCGGGGCTCCACAAGCTTTTGCCGCAACGCAGCAACGGCGGCCATGTTACCGCACCAGCGCCAAAAACCGGAAGGGCGGCTCCCTCGCGGGGCCGCCCTTGCGGTATCGACGCGGCGCTGCGGAAGCCGCTTACGCCAGCTTTTCCTTGATCCGCGCCTTCTTGCCCTCGAGGCCGCGCAGGTAGTACAGCTTGGCGCGGCGCACGTCGCCGCGGCGCTTGACGGTGATCTCGGCGACGCTCGGGCTGTAGAGCGGGAACACGCGTTCGACGCCCTCGCCGTGCGAAATCTTGCGCACGGTGAATGCCGAGTTCAGGCCGCGGTTGCGGCGGGCGATGACGACGCCCTCGAAGGCCTGCAGACGCTCGCGGTTGCCTTCCTTGACCTTGACCTGGACGACGACGGTATCGCCCGGGCCGAAGTCCGGCACCTCTCTGGTGATCTGTTCCCGCTCGATCTGCTCGATGATGTTGCTCATGACTCAACTCCCCTACGGATCCGACGACTCGGCGCCGGCGCCCTCAATCTGTCGTTCATGCTGCCGGACGAACTCGTCCAGCAGCGCCTGTCGCTGTTTGTCCAACGGGATCCGCGCCAGCAGATCCGGTCGGCGCAAGCGCGTCCGCCCCAGGGCCTGCTGCAGCCGCCAGCGCGCGATCGCGGCATGGTTGCCGCTCAGCAGCACCTGTGGCACGCGCAGGCCGTCGATCGCCTCGGGCCGCGTGTAGTGCGGGCAGTCGAGCAGCCCCGCGGTGAACGAGTCCTGCTCGGCCGAGGCCTCGTTGCCGAGCACCCCCGGCGCCAGCCGCGCGACCGCGTCGATGATCACCGCCGCCGCCAGCTCACCGCCCGAGAGCACGTAGTCACCGATCGACCACTCCTCGTCGACCTCGAGCTGGATCAGCCGCTCGTCGATGCCTTCGTAACGCCCGGCGATCAGCACCAGGTGTGGCTCGCGCGCGAGCTCGCGCACCCCGGCCTGGTCCAGCCTGCGCCCCTGCGGACTCAGGTAGATCGTTCGGCCCCGGCTACCGGCGCCCGAGCGCGCGGCGCGGATCGCCTCGCGCAGCGGCTGCACCTTCATCAGCATCCCGGGCCCGCCGCCGTAGGGCCGGTCGTCGACCGTCTTGTGGCGGTCGCGGGTGTAGTCGCGCGGGTTCCAGGTATGCACCTCGAACAGCCCGCGGCCCGCGCCGCGCCCGGTCACCCCGCCGGCCAGCAGCGCGGCGATGAACTCCGGGAACAGCGTGACGACATCGATGCGCATCGCGCCTCAGAAGCCCGGATCCCAGTCGACCCGCATCACGCGCTGGCCGAGATCGATCCCGGCGATCACGCTGCCGCTCAGGAAGGGGATCAGCCGCTCGCGCTCGCCCTTCACCACCACCACGTCGTTGGCACCGGTCTCGAACAGGTGGTCGACCACGCCGAGCTCGATGCCTTCGACCGTCACGACCTTCAGCCCGATCAGGTCGGCCCAGTAATACTCGCCCGCTGCGGGCTCCGGCAGCTGTTCGCGGCGCACCGCGATGTCGCAGCCCACCAGTCTGGCGGCGGCGTCGCGGTCGGCGATGCCCTCGAAGCGCAGCACCACGCCCTTGCCGTGTGCGCGCGCCTCGGCGACTTCGACCACCCGCCAGTCCTCGCCCGCGCCCAGGTACAGCGGCGCGTATTCGGCGATGCCCTCGCGCGGCTCGGCGTACGAAAACACCTTGACCCAGCCCCGGACGCCGTACAGGCCGGACACCCGGCCCATCACCACCCAACGCGCGGCGTCGGTACCGGACACGGCCTCGCTCACCCTCAGGCCGCAGCGGCCCTGGCCGACTCCTTGATCAGCGCGGCGACGCGGTCGGAGGTCTGCGCGCCCTGGCTCAGCCAGTACTGCACGCGCGCGTCGTCCAGGTTCAGGCGCACCTCACCGCCCTTGGCGATGGGGTTGAAGAAGCCCACGCGCTCGATGTAGCGGCCGTCGCGGCGGCTGCGGCTGTCGGTGACGACCACATGGTAGAAAGGACGCTTCTTGGCGCCGCCACGGGCCAGACGGATGGTGACCATTCGCTTGTGTTCCCCTTGCGATTTGTCGATTCAGCGACCCACCCGACGGGGGCAGGCCCAAGGAAACCGCGGATTGTACGCGAAAATCCTGCCGGCTCAAGAGCCGGCGGTGAGGGGCGATGGGGAACGAGGGATGGGGGAAAGACGTGATAGCGTTAGACGTGATGAGGCCGCATCACGCTTCACGTCTAACGCTTCACGATCACCCCATTCCCCATTCCCCATCACTTGACGGGAGGCAGCCCGCCGAAACCGCCGCCGATCGGCAGCTTGCCCTTGAGGCCGCGCATCAGCTTGGCCATGCCACCGCCCGACATCTTCTTCATCATGCGCTGCATGTCGTCGTACTGCTTCAGGAGCTTGTTGACGTCCTGCACCTGGGTGCCGGAGCCGGCGGCGATGCGGCGCTTGCGCGAGCCCTTGATCAGCTCGGGCTGGCGACGCTCCTTCGCCGTCATCGAATTGATGATCGCGATCAGGCGCTTGATCTGCCTGTCGTCGGCCTGCTGCTTCACCGCTTCGGGCACCTGGCCCATGCCCGGCAGCTTGTCGAGCAGCCCGGCCATGCCGCCCATGTTCAGCATCTGCTCGAGCTGCTCGCGAAAATCGTCGAAGTCGAAGCCGCGACCCTTCTTGACCTTCTCGGCCAGCCGCTGGGCCTTGTCCTTGTCGATCTTGCGCTCGACCTCCTCGACCAGGCTGAGCACGTCGCCCATGCCGAGGATGCGCGAGGCGACGCGGTCGGGGTGGAAGGGCTCGAGCGCGGCGACCTTCTCGCCGATGCCGAGGAACTTGATCGGCTTGCCGGTGACGTGGCGGATCGACAGCGCCGCGCCGCCGCGGGCATCGCCGTCGGCCTTGGTCAGCACCACGCCGGTCAGCGGCAACGCCTCGTCGAAGGCCTTGGCGGTGTTGACGGCGTCCTGGCCGGTCATGCTGTCGACGACGAACAGCGTCTCGACCGGCTTGAGCGCGGCGTGCAGCCGCTTGGCCTCGGCCATCATCTCGGCGTCGACGTGCAGGCGCCCGGCGGTGTCGACCAGCAGCACGTCGAAGAACTGCTTGCGCGCGTGCTCGAGCGCGGCGCGCGCGATCGCCTCGGGCGCCTCGCCCGCGTGGCTCGGGAACCACTCGACGCCGACCTCGGCGGCCAGGCGCTTGAGCTGCTCGATCGCCGCCGGGCGGTAGACGTCGCAGCTCGCCACCAGCACCTTCTTCTTCTCGCGCTCCTTCAGGAAGCGCGCCAGCTTGGCGGTGCTGGTGGTCTTGCCCGACCCCTGCAAGCCCGCCATCAGCACCACCGCCGGCGGCTGGGCGCGCAGGTCGAGCGCCTCGTTGGCGGCGCCCATCACCTTGACCAGCTCTTCGTTGACGATCTTGACCAACACCTGGCCCGGCGACAGCGCCGTCATCACCTCCTGGCCGATCGCCCGCTCGCGCACCTGCTCGACGAAGGTGCGCACCACCGGCAGCGCGACGTCGGCCTCGAGCAGCGCCATGCGCACTTCGCGCAGCGCGTCCTTGATGTTGTCCTCGGTCAGGCGGCCCTGACCGCGCAGGTTCTTCACGGTGCGCAGCAGGCGCTCGCTGAGGTTCTCGAACATGGCTCGGAGTCCGGGGAAGGCGGGAAGGAGGCAGTATATAAGGCTCGAGGAGCGAGGCACGAGGGACGAGTGAAAGATGCCCCTCGTGCCACGCCCCTCGGATATGATGCGCGACCGATTCCCGCCCGAGACCCCGCCCATGCCGAGCTCCGCGATCGGCGGCCTGGCCGCCCTGCTCTACCTGACCACCGGCGCCTGGCTGGGAGTGCGGCTCGCCCGCACCGGCCAGCCACAGCAGCCCGGCAAGGGCGGGGCGCTGATGCTCGGGCTGGCGGCGATCGCGCTGCACGCGCTGGTGCTCGGCCAGACCGTGCTGCGCCCCGAAGGGCTCGACCTCGGCTTCTTCAACGCGCTGTCGTTCACCGGCTGGCTGATCGCGCTGCTGCTGCTCGCAGCGACCCTGGCCCGCCCGGTCGAGAACCTCGGCATCGTGCTGCTGCCATACGCGGCGCTGACCGTGGTGCTGGCGCTCGCCTTCCCCGGCGGGCGGCTGGTCGCCGACGCCCGCCAGTGGCCGCTCGAGGCGCACATCCTGCTGTCGGTGCTGGCCTATTCGCTGCTGGCGCTGGCCGCGGTGCAGGCGCTGCTGCTCGCGGTGCAGGACCACCGCCTGCGCCACCGCCACCCGGGCGGCTTCGTGCGCGGCATCCCGCCGCTGATCACGATGGAGCGCATGCTGTTCCAGATGATCGGCGCCGGCTTCGTCGCGCTCACCGCCGCGCTGGCCTCGGGCTTCGTCTTCCTCGACGACGTCTTCGCCCAGCACCTGGTGCACAAGACCGTGCTGTCGATCGCCGCCTGGGGAGTGTTCGGCGTGCTGCTGTGGGGTCGGGCGCGCTTCGGCTGGCGCGGCCGCACCGCGATCCGCTGGACGCTGGCCGGCTTCGCGGTGCTGGCGCTGGCCTACTTCGGCTCGAAGCTGGCGCTGGAGCTGGTGCTGAAGCGTGAAGCGTGAAGCGTGAAGCGTGAAGACGCTGGCACAGCGCCCACCTCACGCCTCGCGTCTGATCGCCTCCTCCAGCCGCCGCAAGCTCGCCGTCACCGCGAACCTCTCAGTTGAACGGCGTCTCGAGCTTCGCCGGGAAGGTCGGCGCCAGCGCGCTGCGCTCGAACTCCTGGTGCTTGCCGAAGAAGCGCAGCCGCCCGTCGCGCTCGACCAGCCAGAACTCGCGCGCGCCGCGGGCGAAGTACAGATCCTGCTTCAGCGCCATTTCCTCGGCGCTGTTCGAGGGCGAGAGGATCTCGACCACGATCTCGGGCGCCTCGGGGTAGGGGTTGGCGACGCCGTGCCGGCGCAGGAAGTCGGTGCTGGCCCAGGCCGCATCGGCGACCTTGACGCCGTCGCTGGTCTGGACACTGCATTCGGTGATGGAGAGGCCGTCGCTGATGGCGCGCCCCAGCCACTGCACCAGCAGCGCCTGGTAGAGGCCGTGCTCGTTCGATGCCGGGCTCATCTCGATCTTGCCCCAGCGGTTGGTCTCGATCTTGAACGGCAGATCCCGCAGCAGCGGGTTGTCGCAGATCTCCTGCCACTGCATGGCGCCACCTCCGACATACGGTTCCTGATGCCGCCATCCTGCGCCGAGGCTCAGCCGGCCGGCAACTCCAGCCCTTCGAGCTCGCAGCGGTTGCCGATGCGGCGCACCGCGACGGTCAGCACCAGGCCGCGGCCGAGCCTGCTGCGCTGGTTCTTGCTCAGCGCCTCGAGCAGCGCCTTGGCGGGCTCGCCCTTGAGCCGCGCGCTCTCGCTGCCGCGCCGGGCGATCAGCGTCTGCGAGCCGGGTTGCCATTCGAGCGCTGCGTTTTCCCAGCGCTCCGTTTCCGCGCTCAGCGTGGCACCGCCACTCACCGCCGGTGTCGCCGCAGCCGCCGGCGCGGCGGCATCGCGCAGCGCACCGTAGCCGACCGCCGTCTTGGCACCGAAGCCGAGCCAGTCGAAGGCGTGGACGAAAGCGGCCCGCGCCAGCTCACGCCACCTTTCGCGCAGCGGCTCGGGCAGGCGGGCGGGCTCGCAGCGCACGTGGAAGTCGAACCGGCTATCCGGCGGCACGGTGAGGAAGAAGGCCGGCTCCGGGCTCTCGGCATCGTGCGGGCCGACCTTGCCTTCGTAGTAGCCCTTGTGGTGCGGGTTGAGGATGTCGACGGCAAGGCGCTCACCGGCCGGCTTGGGCAGCACGTCCCAGAAGCTCAGCGCGCCGCGGGTGCGCACGCGCTCGCGCAGCGTCCGGTCAGCGGCGAGCAGCCGCAGCCAGCGGCGCGGATCGTCACCGAGGTCGCGGCGCTCGTGCTCGGGCATGGCGAGCTCGAACAGCGTGCGCAGCGGGCCGTGGTCCGCCGGCAGACGCTCGACGGCGCGCAGATAGGCCGTACGCCAGGCTTCGGCGACCTCTTCCAGCCCCTTCGGCGTGTTGCCGTCCGGTCCGGTCAGGTAGGTGCTGGCCGGCTCGAAGCCGAACAGCCACCAGAGCGCGACGATGTCCCAGCCTTGGGCCGCTGCGCCCTCGGCCAGCGCCAGCTCTTCGGCGGCGCGGCGCAGCACGCCTTTGACGCCCGATCCCGGCAGGTACGGCAGGCCGTAGGGGTCGAGGAAGGCGAAGCCGTTCTCGCGCGGATGCTCGATGCCCAGGCCGGTGGTGAACGGTGCGGTCGAGACGGCCGACACGCGCAGCACGGTGTCGCCGGTCTGGCTGGCGAGCGCCGCCTGGCGGGCGCGCAGCGCACCGAGCTGGGCCGTGGCGGTTGCCCCGAGCGCGGCCAGTTTGCCGAGCTCCTCGGCCTTGCCCTCCTTCGGCAGTTGCCAGTCGTCCTGCCAGCCGGCGAAGTACAAGCCGAAGCGGTGGCCGGGCGGCAGGTCGCCGGCCAGGACCGTGTCCAGGTAAGCGGGAACGGCGGGGCGGGTCATCGCGGCCTCCTCACTTGGTCTTCAGCGCCGCGGCGAACTGGCGGACCCAGCGCAGCAGCGCCAGGCATTCCTCGGTCGCCGCGCGGTACTGCGCCGGGTCGCTCTTCAGCAGCGCGTCCATCGCTTGCGCGAACTCGCCGCCCGGCGCCAGTCGGCGCTCGGCCAGCCAGCGGCACAGGTCTTCGAGCAGGCGCTCGTGGTGGCCCTTGCCCTTGCTGCGGTAGAAAGCCAGCGCCTGCATCAGGCCGTTGCCCATCACCAGCGCCGGTGCGGCCTTGGCGAGGTTGACGTAGTCGCCGAAGCCGCCCGCACCGGCGTGCTCGGCCACGCGCTGCCAGGCGAAGGCGGCGCGGCGCTGGTCGAGCGAGCCGCCGACGGTTCGGGCCGGCGCCGGACGGCTTTTGCCGTTTAGCGACAGGGTAGTGCGTTGGTTCATGGCTCAGCCCTCCAGCGCCGTGAACAGCACCTGGCCGCGGCCAGTGGTGGCGTCGCCGCCCACCTGCAGCAGTCTGTTGCGGATGCCGGGCAGGGCCTCGCCGCGGCCGTCGAGCACGGTGGCCAGTACCGTGTCGGCGTCGAGCAGCCCATCGGGCCGCCCCTGCTTCGAGGCATGGCGCTCGACCGAAGCCATCAGCACCGTCGCCAGCAGGCTCTCGGGCGGCAGGTTCTCGGTGTAGAACAGGCCGCCGTCGTCGGCGGTGCCGGACTCGTCGTTGATGCGCACGTGCGGCTCGACCAGCGTCGCGTTGCGGGTGAACCAGCCGAAGTCCTCGTCGGGCAGCAGCACCAGGTCGGCCGCGAACTTGGCGCGGAAGAAGGCGTGCGCGGCATCGTCCGGCAGCGCGTTCGTGCCGAGCCAGGCAGCGACGCTCTTCAGCCCGGCGTCCTCGGTTGCCTCAAGCTGGTAGGCCTCGAGCGCGAGCGCGCCGGCGAGCCCGGTATCGGCCACCTTGGCCGCGCCGGCGGCCGGCACGGCCGGCACCTGCCAGGGGAGCTCGGCGTGGTCGGCCAGCTCCAGCAGCCGGCGCAGCCGCGCCAGCGCCAGCGCCGAGGTGGCGTAGACGTAGCCGCGCCTGGCCGAGCGCACCGGGAAGGCGACGAGCTGGGCGTCGGCGAAGCTGACCGCGCCGGCGTGGTCCGAAGCCTTGTCCGAGTCCGGGCCGAACAACCGCGTCACCAGCCGCGCGTCGCGGGCCTGTGCCTGGAAGTGGTGGCGGATCGCGCCCTTGAGGCCAGAGCCGGCGAGCTGCGGGTACTCGGTATGGCGCTCGCGCTGGATCGGGTTGTCGATCACGCCGAGCGCGGTACCGGCGCCCATGTGCACCGGGCTCACGCAGTAGATGAACAGGGGCTTGGCAGCCTGGAACATGATTCGTCCTCCCGTGGATACGTCAGCGCGGCCAGGCCGCGATCAGGACGTTGTTGAAGCCCTCGGCCCGGCGCGCGGCGTCCGCGCCCGGCAAGCCCTCGGTGGCCAGCCGCGCCAGCGCCTCGGCATCGAGCGT
Source organism: Candidatus Competibacteraceae bacterium (assembly GCA_039807445.1). Taxonomy (GTDB): domain Bacteria; phylum Pseudomonadota; class Gammaproteobacteria; order Competibacterales; family Competibacteraceae; genus JBDHRG01. Next base: position 96 of record JBDHRG010000152.1, on the reverse strand, counting down.
CCCGGCCTCGAACCAGTACACCGCGCCGGCCGGCACGGCGCGCTGCGCCGGCTTGGGCTGCCAGCGGGCCAGATCCCAGCCGCTGACCACCTGCGC
>JBDHRG010000151.1:0-9062 GCA_039807445.1 Candidatus Competibacteraceae bacterium | reverse complement strand
CCTCCCCATGTGAACGTAGGTCACCGCCAGGCTCCCCACCCCCACCCCCGCCGCCACAGGCCGCGGGGGTTTTTGATTGTGCTGACGATTGGCTCCAGAGCAAGCGCTATCTGACCCTGGAGACGATGGCCGAGGTCAGCACGACTACCGAACCCGCTCCGCCGGCCCTACCGCGCTGAGCGACAACTGCGCGATCTGAGCGGAGTTCCACGCTCACTGCGTTACACCACGCGAATTCAACGAGCAACCGCAACAGCCGAGTTGAAGGCGCCGATCTTTCAATACCCCCGCCACGGCTGCGGCTCGCGGCGCTCGCCGCCGTCTTCGGCGAGCAGTGCGAGCAGCGCGCGTGCGGCGTTCGAGGGGGTGTGGCCGCTGTGGCGCACCACGCCGAGCTCGCGGCGGATCTGCAAGCCGTCGAGGTCGAGCACCGCAAGGTCGGCGTCGACCATGTTGCGCGGTAGCAGCGACCAGCCCAGCCCGACCGAGACCATGGTCTTGATCGTCTCCAGGTAATTGGTCGAGAACGCGATACGGAACGACAACCGCGGCGGCTCGAAGGTGTGCTCGATCAGCTCGCGCGTGAAGGTGCCGAGCTCGGGCAGGATTGCCGGGTGCTCGGCGAGCATGAACGGTGTCACGCGGCGCTGTTTGGCGAGGGGGTGGCCGGGGTGCGCGACCAGCACCAGCCGGTCGGTCCACACCGCCTGGGTGGTCAGCGGCGGCTCGGGCTTCAGCGGCAGTGTGACGATCGCCATCTCGACCTCGCCTTCGCTGACGGTGACACAGGCGTCTTCGGACGCCATGAAACGCAGGTCGAGCCGCACCTGCGGGTAGCGCGCGGTGAAGGTGCGCAGCACCGGCGGCAGGCGATGCAGGCCGACGTGGTGGCTGGTGGCGACGCTCAGCGTGCCGGCGATCTGCCCGGACAGGTTGTGCAGCGCGCGGCGGCTGTCCTCGAGCTCGGCGAGGATACGCCGTGCGCGCGACAGCAGCAGCTTGCCGGCTTCGGTCGGCTGCACCTTGCGCCCGAGGCGGTCGAACAGCCGCGTGCCGAGCGCCGCCTCGAGCGTCGAGATGCGCTTGCTGACCGCCGGCTGCGTCAGATGCAGGTGCTCGGCGGCGAGCGAGAACGAGCCGCGCTCGGCGACGGCGACGAAGGCGTGCAAGCTGGTGAGGTCCATGAGGGGCGATCAGTGATGAGGGGAATGTGCGTCTCGCGAGACGTGAGACGTGAGACGTGAGACGTGAAGCGTTAGATGTTGATGTGGGAACTGTGCCACTGTCTTCACGCTTCACGCTTCACGCGATAACCATTCCCATACTTTATACAGCCTATGAAAAAGCTGAATTGGATTCATGGATGACGCGCGCGTTAAGCTGCGCCCACTCACCTCAGGAGTGGATCCCGATGGCAGGCAAGACCCTCTACGACAAGCTCTGGGATGCGCACGTGGTGCGCACCGAAGCCGACGGCACCGCGCTGCTCTACATCGACCGCCACCTGGTGCACGAAGTCACCTCGCCGCAAGCCTTCGAAGGACTGAAGCTGGCGCAGCGTCCGTTGTGGCGTCGCAATGCCATCGTCGCGATGGCCGATCACAACACCCCGACCGATCCGGGCTTTACCGAGATCGCCGACCCCATCTCGCGCACCCAGGTCGAGACGCTCGACGCCAATGCCCGCGAGCAGCACCTGAACTACTTCCCGATCGGCGATGCGCGCCGCGGCATCGTCCACGTCGTCGGCCCCGAGCAGGGTGCGACGCTGCCCGGCATGACCGTGGTCTGTGGCGATTCGCACACCGCCACCCACGGTGCCTTCGGCGCGCTGGCCTTCGGCATCGGCACCTCCGAGGTCGAGCACGTGATGGCGACCTCGTGCCTGGTGCAGAAGAAGTCCAAGGCGATGCTGATCCGCGTCGACGGCGAAGTCGGTCCCGGTGTCACCGCCAAGGACATCGTGCTCGCGATCATCGGCCGCATCGGCACCGCCGGCGGCACCGGTTACGCGATCGAATTCACCGGCAGCGCGATCCGCCGGCTGTCGATGGAAGGGCGCATGACCGTCTGCAACATGGCGATCGAAGCCGGCGCGCGCATGGGCATGGTTGCGGTCGACGACACCACGATCGACTACGTCAGGGGCCGTCCGTTCGCGCCCGGACCCGAACACTGGGAGCAGGCAGTCGCCTGGTGGCGCACACTGCATTCGGATGCCGACGCTGCGTTCGACCAGATGGTCGAACTCGACGCCGCGTCGATCAAGCCCCAAGTCAGCTGGGGCACCTCGCCCGAGATGGTGGTGTCGGTCGAAGACCGCGTGCCCGACCCGGCGCTCGAGACCGACCCGGTCAAGCGCAGCGGCATGGAGAAGGCGCTCGCCTACATGGGGCTGGCGCCGAACACGCTGATCACCGCGATCGCGCTCGACCGCGTGTTCATCGGCTCGTGCACCAACGCGCGCATCGAAGACCTGCGTGCCGCTGCCAGCGTGATCAAGGGCCGCAAGGTCGCCGCAAGCGTCAAACAGGCGTTGGTGGTGCCGGGCTCGGGGTTGGTCAAGGTGCAGGCCGAAGCCGAGGGACTGGACCAGGTGTTCCTCGAGGCCGGCTTCGAGTGGCGCGAGCCCGGCTGCTCGATGTGCCTGGCGATGAACGCCGACCGCCTGCTGCCGGGTGAGCACTGCGCCAGCACCTCGAACCGTAACTTCGAAGGCCGCCAGGGTGCGGGCGGGCGCACGCACCTGGTCAGTCCGGCGATGGCCGCGGCCGCCGCGATCGCCGGCCACTTCGTCGACGTGCGCAATTTTTAATCCCCCCGACTGCGCCGGCCCCCCTTTTCAAAGGGGGCGCTCCATCCCCCCCTTTGAAAAGGGGGGCAGGGGGGATTTGAAGGAGTCCCGATATGAAGCCCTTTATCCGGATGAGCGGCCTGGTCGTCCCGATCGACCGCCCCAACGTCGACACCGACGCGATCATCCCGAAGCAGTTCCTGAAGTCGATCAAGCGCTCGGGCTTCGGCCCCAACCTGTTCGACGAGTGGCGCTACCTCGACGTCGGCCAGCCGGGACAGGATTGCGCGGCGCGGCCGAAGAACCCCGACTTCAGCCTGAACCAGCCGCGCTTCGCCGGTGCCAGCATCCTGCTCGCGCGCGAGAACTTCGGCTGCGGCTCGTCGCGCGAGCACGCGGTGTGGGCGCTCGATGACTTCGGCATCCGCGCGGTGATCGCACCGAGCTACTCGGACATCTTCTTCAACAACTGCTTCAAGAACGGCGTGCTGCCGATCCGCCTGCCTGCGGAAGTCGTCGAACGCCTGTTCGCCGAAGTCGCGACGCAGGACGGCTACCGCCTGGTGGTCGACCTCCCCAAGCAGACCGTGACCACGCCCGCGGGCGAAGCGTTCGGCTTCGAGATCGACGCGTTCCGCAAGCACTGTCTGGTCAACGGCCTTGACGACATCGGCCTGACGCTGCAGCACGCCGACGAGATCCGCGCCTACGAGGCGCGCCGCCGCCAGGAAGCCCCCTGGCTGTTCGCCGGCTAGCCTTCGGCTCATCGTTACCTGCGGGACCTACGGGGAGGTCGCTGTGGACTCGAGACTGCTGACGGCCGAACAGTTGGGCGTGCGCCTGGAGATCGTCGGTGGCTTGCCGATCTGGGAAGCCCAGCCACTCTATCGCCACCAGAAGGCGGTGGACCGCATCCGCGCGAGCATCCGCCCGCGCGACGGCGACGCCGGCTGTGGCTGCGTGCACGTGGCGGACGTCTATGTCAGCTTCGCCGACGGCTCGCTCAAGCGCCCGGACATCGGCGTGTTCTGCCGCGAGCCCGACGAGCAGGACGAACCGATCCGGTTGGTACCCGAAGCGGTGATCGAGGTCGTCAGCAAGGGCTACGAGTACAAGGACCTGGAGCTCGCACCGCCGTTCTATCTCGTCCAGGGGGTCAAGGACGTGCTGGTCTTCAACCCGCAGACGCTGCTGGTGCTGCACGTGCGCCGCGACGGCGTCGAGCGGATGGTGTCGCCGGTGACGGTGGCGCTCGAGTGCGGCTGCGAAGTGACGGTGTGATCGCAACCAGGCAGCCAGCGCGGCAGGCGACAACGGTGGGCAGCGAAGCTGCCTACCCTAACAAAGGAAATGATGGCATGACGAAGCAGGTTCTGGTTCTCCCCGGCGACGGCATCGGCCCCGAGATCGTCGCCGAGGCGGTCAAGGTGCTCGAAGCCTTGAAGACCGATTTCGGCCTCGACATCGCGCTCGATTCGGCGCTGCTCGGCGGCTGCGCGGTCGACGCCACCGGCGAGCCCTACCCGGCGCAGACGCAGGCCAAGGCGCGCGCGGCCGACGCCGTGCTGCTCGGCGCGGTCGGCGGGCCGCAGTGGGACGCCCTGCCGCGCGCGCAGCGCCCCGAGCGCGGCCTGCTCGGCATCCGCAAGGACCTGGGGTTGTTCGCCAATCTGCGCCCGGCGATGGTCTACCCGCAGCTCGCCGGCGCCTCGTCGCTGAAGGCCGAGCTGGTTGCCGGGCTCGATATCCTGATCGTGCGCGAGCTGACCGGCGACATCTACTTCGGCGAGCCGCGCGGCATCGAGGAGCGCGGCGGCGAGCGCGTCGGCTACAACACCATGGTGTACTCGGAGTCCGAGATCCGCCGCATCGCCCGGGTCGCGTTCGAGGCGGCGCGCAAGCGCGGCAAGCGCCTGTGCTCGGTCGACAAGATGAACGTGCTCGAGGCGACCCAACTGTGGCGCGACGTGGTCGAGGAGGTCGCCAGGGACTACCCCGATGTGAGCCTGAACCACATGCTGGTCGACAACGCCGCGATGCAGATGGTGCGCGCGCCCAAGCAGTTCGACGTGGTGGTCACCGGCAACATGTTCGGCGACATCCTCTCGGACGAAGCCTCGATGCTGACCGGCTCGATCGGCATGCTGCCCTCGGCTTCGCTCGACGCGAACGGCAAGGGGCTGTATGAGCCCAGCCACGGCTCGGCGCCCGACATCGCCGGCCAGGGGGTGGCCAATCCGCTGGCGACCATCCTGTCGGCGGCGATGATGCTGCGCTACACGCTGGCGCGCGAAGACCTGGCCGAGCGCGTCGAGCGTGCCGTGTTCCGCGTGCTCGAGCAGGGGCTGCGCACCGGCGACATCTGGTCCGAGGGCTGCGAGCGGGTCGGCACTGTGCGCATGGGCGACGCGGTGGTGGCGGCGCTTGGCGAGTGAGGGGAGAGGAGTGAGGGGGACTTTTTCTCCTCACCCTGATCCATGATTTCGAGATTTCGGCGGGCGACCCCTGCTGGCGCATGACTGAGAGGCGATGACGATGATGCGTGTGGGTCTGGTAGGCTGGCGGGGCATGGTCGGCTCCGTGCTGATGCAGCGGATGCGCGAAGAGCAGGACTTCGAGCTGATCGAGCCGGTGTTCTTCACCACGTCGAACGTCGGCGGCGCTGCGCCGAACGTCGGCAAGGACGCGCCGCCGCTCGCCGACGCGCGCTCGGTCGCGGCGCTGGCGACGATGGGCGCGATCATCACCTGCCAGGGCGGCGACTACACCAGCGAGATCTACCCGCAGCTGCGCGCCACCGGCTGGAAGGGCTACTGGATCGACGCCGCCTCGAGCCTGCGGATGCAGGACGGCGCGGTGATCATCCTCGACCCGGTCAACCGCGACGTCATCGACGCCGCGCTGGTTGCGGGCGGCAAGGACTTCATCGGCGGCAACTGCACCGTCAGCCTGATGCTGATGGCGATCGGCGGACTGTTCCGCCACGGGCTGATCGAGTGGGTCAGCGCGATGACCTACCAGGCGGCCTCGGGCGCCGGCGCGCAGAATATGCGCGAGCTGCTGAACCAGATGGGCGAACTGCACCGCGCGGCCAAGGACCTGCTCGACGACCCGGCCTCGGCGATCCTCGACATCGACCGCGAAGTCGCCGGCATCCTGCGCGAGGACGGGTTCCCGACCGCGAACTTCGGCGTGCCGCTGGCGGGCAGCCTGATCCCGTGGATCGACAAGGAGCTCGACAACGGCCAGAGCCGCGAAGAGTGGAAGGGTCAGGCCGAGACCAACAAGATCCTCGGCCGCGCCGCGCAGCCGCTGCCGATCGACGGCCTGTGCGTTCGCGTCGGCGCGATGCGCTGCCACTCGCAGGCGCTGACGATCAAGCTGACGCGGGACGTTCCACTCGACGAGATCACGCAGATCATCGGCACCGCCAACGACTGGGTGAAGGTGGTGCCGAACCACCGTGACGTGACGATGCGCGAGCTGACGCCGGCCGCCGTCACCGGCACGCTCAGCGTGCCGGTCGGGCGTCTGCGCAAGCTGAACATGGGGCCGCAGTACCTGTCGGCCTTCACCTGCGGCGACCAGCTGCTGTGGGGGGCGGCCGAGCCGCTGCGGCGCATGCTGCGCATCCTGCTCGAAGCCTGATAAGCTCCGCGGCGCGCGCCGGGGTGTCGGGTGCTCACCGCCCGACACCCCGGCGCTGTTGTTTTTGCGGAGATACACGATGAGCGACAAGACCCGCAGCCTCGCGGTGGTCGGCGCCACCGGCCTGGTCGGCGAGGCGATCCTGTCCCAGCTGCTCGAGTGCGGCTTCGGCCCCGACGAGGTGCACGCGCTCGGCGACGAGGACGAGGCCGGCAAGCGTGCCGAGTTCGGCGACGCCTGGCTGCGCGTGCACGACGTCGAAGCGTTCGACTTCGCCAGGGTGCAGGTGGCGCTGTTCGCGGCCGGCACCTCGGTCGCGCGCTTCCACGCGCTGCGCGCGGTCGATGCCGGTGCGACGGTGATCGACGTCGACGGCGCCTTCGCCGACGAGGCGCCGCTGGTGGTCGCCGATGTCAACCCCGAAGTCCTCGCGCGCCATCGCGGCATCGTCGCCTGTCCGCATCCGGCGGCTGCCGCGCTCGCCGCGGTGCTGGCGCCGATCGCGCGCGCCGCGGGGCTGGCGCGGGTCGACGTCTGCCTGCTGCGACCGGTGTCGGCGCGCGGGCGCGAAGGCGTCGAAGAGCTGGCGCGGCAGACGGCGAACCTGCTCAACGTGCGGCCGATCGAGCCGGCGGTGTTCGAGCGCCAGGTGGCGTTCAACGTGCTCGGCTGCACCGGCGCGGTCGATGCCGGCGGCTGGTCGGTCGACGAGCGGCTGCTCGCCGAGCAGACCGCGCGCGTGCTCGGCGAAGACGCCGCGGTGATCAACGCCAGCGCGGTCACGGTGCCGGTGTTCTTCGGCGATGCCTTGTCGGTGCACCTCGAGACGCGCGCGCCGCTGGCGCCCGAAGCCGCGCGCGCGCTGCTCGAGCGGGTGCCGGGGCTCGAGCTGCTCGACGCGGCCGATGAGGCCGACGGCGGCGTGACGCCCGTAACCGACGCCGCGGGCAGCGACGCTGTGTTCATCGGCCGCGTGCGTGCCGGCGCTGGCGGCGCGTGCGCCTTGAATCTGTGGGTAGTGGCGGATAACGTTCGAAGCGGAGCGGCGCGGAACGGCGTGCGCATCGCCGAGCGTTTGCTCGGTGCCTGAGCCCGCTCGCCGCGGGTACTTTCCCGTTACTCGACCCGGGGTGCCCGGCGCGCAAGGGATGTAGCGCTTCGGGCGCCGCCGCGTGGGAAGAATCGAAACGCGAATGACCACGATGACGACCAAGGCGACGCTGCTCGCCGGGATGCTGACGCTGCCCGGGATGGCGGCGGCGCTCGGCTTCGGGCCGATCCAGGTCGGTTCGGCGCTGAACCAGCGCCTGCTGGCGCGCGTCGAGCTGCTCGATCTCGGCGACGAGGCCTTGGCGCAGATCACAGCGCGGCTCGCATCGGCGCAGGCCTTCGGCCAGGTCGGGCTCGAGCGGCCGGACTTCCTGAACGATCTGCGCTTCACGATCGAGGCCCAGCCCGACGGGCGGCGTTATCTGCGCATCACTTCGCAGCGGCCGGTTCGCGAGCCGGTGCTGAGCTTCCTGGTCGAGATCGACACGCCGCAGGGGCGGATGCTGCGCGAGTTCGCGCTGCTGCTCGACCCGCCGCGTGCCGCCGCACCGGCCCCGGCCGAAGCCGCACCCGCTTCGGCCACCGAGCGGCGCTACGGACCGGTGAAGGCGGGCGAGACGCTGTGGAGCATCGCCAGCCGTCTGCGGCCGCCGGGGCTCGACGTGCAGCAGGCGATGCAGCGTCTGGTCGAAGCCAACCCCGACGCCTTCCCCGGCCGCAACCCGCGCAGCCTGCGCCGCGGTGCGATGCTGCGCGTGCCGGGCGACGAAGCCTGGGGCGGGACTCCGGCACCGGCGGCCGAGCCGGTGGCGCCGGCGCCGGCGCCGGCGCTGGTGCGCCTGGTGCCGCCGGAGGCGGTGTCCAGTGGCGGGGGCTTGCGCGTGCCGCTCGAGGGCGGGCGGCTGCGGCTGCAGATCGCTGGGCTCGAGCAGCTGCGCGAGCGGCTCGCGCGCAAGCCCGAGCTGGCGCAGCCCGGACCGGCGCCGACCGCGGCCAAGCCCGAGGTCGTCAAGGCGCTCGAAGCCGCGGCCGAGCCGGCGGCTGCCGAGCCCGCGGCGGCGCCGGAGGCGGCCCCCGAAACCGTACCACCCGCCCGGGCGGCAGCTCCTCAGGAGCCGGCGCAACCCGAGGTGCCCGCGGCAGTGAAGCCCGAGCCGGCGGCGCCGGAGCCTGCGCCCGCGTCACGCTGGTTCGAGCGGCTCGCGGCGATCATCGGCGAGCCCTGGCTGCTTGGCGGACTCGGCGTCGCCGCGGTGCTAGCGACGCTCGGCGGCTTGTTCGCGCTGCGTCGCGCGCGCGCGCGGCGCGAAGCCGAGTGGGTCGAGCTGGCGATGCCGTCGCTGGTCGAGCGCGATGACGGCGATGCGCGCGAGTCGCCCGACACCTTCCGGATCGCGCCGGCGGCAGCCCTGCCGGACCCGCTCGAGCGTGCCGCGCTGGCGATGGCGGTCGGCGACTACAGCGGTGCCCGCGCCGAGCTCGACGCCGCGCTGGCAGAGACGCCCGACAGCCTCGCGCTGCGCCTGAAGCTACTCGAAGCGCTGCACGCGCTCGGCGATGCTCCGGCCTT
>JBDHRG010000150.1:0-9085 GCA_039807445.1 Candidatus Competibacteraceae bacterium | reverse complement strand
GCGGCTTCGCGCGCCGCCGGTGCCCGGGCCTGGGCCGCGGGCCTGGCTTCGGCCTCGGGCTTGGCCGCCGGCGCCGGACGCGATGCGCTCGCCTCGTGCGCGGCGTCCTCGAGCACTTTCAGCGTGCGCTCGTCGTAGCCGGCCGCGGCGACGATCTCGATGCCGTCGGCGAGGCGGCGGTTCGACAGGATCAGCGCATCCGCACCGAGCTCTTCCCGAACCTGGCGCATGCCCTCGCGGAGGTTGGCAGCGTAGATGCGTTTCAACTTCATCGTCCGGTCGTCCTCGTTCGCGCGGGCTGCCGCATCAGCGGCCGATCGTGGCTACCACGCGCAGCTTGCGGTCTTCGGGGATCTCGCCGAAGCCCAGCACGTGCAGGTTGGGGACGCCGTGGCGCACGAAGCGCGCGAGCATCTGCCGGACCACGTCGGACACCAGCAGTACCGCCGGCTGTCCCTCGACCTCCTGGCGCTGCGCGCTTTCGGCGAGCGAAGCGTGCAGCCGCTCGGCCAGCCCCGGCTCGACCGGCGCCGCGGCACCGTCCCCAGCCACCTGCGCAGCTTTATGCAAAAGCTGTTCCAGATTTGGATCGAGCGTGATCACCGCCAGCTCTTCGGCCAAGCCGTTGATCCCCTGGACGATCATGCGGCCGAGCCGAGCACGGACCGCCGCCAGCAGAGCGTCGGGGTCTTGGCTGCGCGGCGCCTGCTCCGCCAAAGTTTCGACGATGCTGCGCATGTCGCGCAGCGGCACCTTTTCGGTCAGCAGCCCCTGCAGCACGCGCACCACCACGCGCAGCGGCAGCGTCTTCGGCACGAAGTCGTGCACCAGCCTGGGCGCGGTCTTGCCGAGGCGGTCGAGCAGCTCCTGCACTTCTTCGTGACCGAGCAGCTCGGGGGCGTGCGCCGACAGGATGTGGTTCAGGTGGGTCGCGACCACGGTCGCGCAGTCGACCACGGTGTAGCCGAGCGCCTGCGCCAAGTCGCGCTGCGTCGGCTCGATCCACACCGCCGGCAAGCCGAAGGCGGGATCGCGCGTCGGCGTGCCGGCCAGCTCGCCGTGCACTTGGCCGGGGTTGATCGCCAGTTCGCGCTCGGGGAACACCTCGGCCTCGGCGACGGTGACGCCGAGCAGCGCGATGCGGTACGCGGTCGGCGACAAATCGAGGTTGTCGCGGATGTGCACCGGCGACACCAGGAAGCCGAGTTCCTGCGACAGCTTCTTGCGCACGCCCTTGATCCGCGTCAGCAACTGGCCGTTGCGGCCCTTGTCGACCAGCGGGATCAGCCGGTAGCCGATCTCCAGGCCGATGGTGTCCACCGCCGGCACATCGTCCCAGCCCAGGTCCTGCGAATTCTCGCCCACCGGTGCCGGCAAGGCCGCGACCGCCGCGCCGTCCGCGACGGCGGCACCGGCTACCGCGCCGGCCTGCCGCTTCGAGAGCTTCCATGCCCCCCAGCCAGCCAGTGCGGCCAGGCTCAGGAAAGCCAGGTTGGGCATGCCCGGGATCAGCCCCATCAGGCCGACGATGCCGGCGCTGATGCCGAGCGCCTGCGGCGAGCCGAACAGTTGCCCGGCAACCTGCGCGCCCATGTCCTGCTCGTCGGACGACGACCGCGTGACCATGATCGCCGCCGCCACCGACAGCATCAGCCCCGGGATCTGCGCCACCAGGCCGTCGCCGATGGTCAAGAGCGCGTAGTTCTGCGCCGCCTCGGCCAGCGGCAAGCGGTGCTGCAGCAGGCCGATGGCCATGCCGCCGACGAGGTTGATCACCAGGATCATGATGCCGGCGATCGCGTCGCCACGGACGAACTTCGAGGCGCCGTCCATCGAGCCGTAGAAGTCGGCCTCGCGCACCACCTCGGCGCGCCGGCGCTTGGCTTCGGCCTGGTCGATGATGCCGGCGTTGAGGTCGGCGTCGATCGCCATCTGCTTGCCCGGCATCGCATCGAGCGTGAAGCGCGCGCTGACCTCCGACACCCGCCCGGCGCCCTTGGTCACCACGGCGAAGTTGATGATCATCAGCACGATGAACACCACGACGCCGACCGCGTAGTTGCCACCGACCACGAAGTGGCCGAAGGCTTCGATCACCTTGCCGGCGGCGTCGGGGCCGGCGTGGCCGTGCAGCAGCACCACGCGCGTCGAGGCGACGTTCAGCGCCAGGCGCAGCAGCGTCGTCACCAGCAGCACCGTCGGAAACGCGGCGAAGTCGAGCGGCCGGCGCGTGTACACCGCCGCCAGCAGAACCACCAGCGAGATCGCGATGTTGAAGGTGAAGGCCATGTCCAGCACCAGCGCCGGCAGCGGCACCACCATCATCATCAGGATCACGATCAACAGCACCGGCGCGCCGAGGCCGCTGCGGGCCAGACGCATCAGGGTGTCGACGATTCGGGTCTTCATCGGTCTCTCATCCGTTTATCAGGCGCGAGGCTCGAGGTGCGAGGTGCGAGGTGCGAGGGAAGGCGGACTCGCGCCTAGCTCCTAGCTCCTGGATCATTCCGTCCTGATCCCCTCCGGCACCGCCACGTCATCCATCGCGATCGCGCCGCGGGGGAGCGCGTGCTCGGCGCGCAGCTCGTAGAGGTAAGCCAGCACCTGCGCCACCGCGCGGTACAGGCTGGCGGGGATCGGCTGGTCGAGGCTGGCGTTGAAGTACAGCGCGCGCGCCAGCCGCGGCGCCTCGACGCGCGGTACCGCATGGCCTGCGGCGATGGTGCGGATCTTCAGCGCGATCGCATCGGCGCCGATCGCCACCACCACCGGTGCCGCCATCGTGTCCTGGTCGTACTTCAGCGCCACGGCGTAGTGGGTCGGGTTGCTGACCACCACGTCGGCGGTGGGTACCTTGTCCATCATGCGCCGCTGCGCGAACTCCCGCTGCAGCTGGCGGATGCGGCCCTTGATCTCGGGTCGGCCGTCGGTGTCCTTCATCTCGTCCTTGACCTCCTGCAGCGTCATCCGCAGCTGCCGGGTGTGTTGCCAGAGCTGGAACGGCACGTCGAAGCCTGCCACCAGCGCGAGCGGCGCCGCCAGCCACAGCGCGCTCCACAGGAGCGCATCGCCGGCGTGCGCGAGTGCGGCGGGCAGCGGCTCGGCCCCGAGCGCGAGCAGTTCGGGGCCGTGGCGGCGCAGCAGCCACACCGCCACCAGCCCCACCAGCGCCACCTTGCCGAGCGCCTTGCCGGCTTCGGCCAGCGCCTGCGCCGAAAACATGCGCTTCAGGCCCTTGGCCGGGTTCAGGTGCTGCCACTTCAGCTCGAACTTGCGTACGTTCCAGCCGCCGACCGCCAGTGTCGGCAGCAGCGCCAGCACCAGCAGCAAGCCGAACAGCGGTGCCAGCCAGCCGAGCATCGCCGCGAGCGCCTCGCCGAGCGCCTGCTGCGGCGCGTAGGCGTCGAACAGCTTGCGCGCATCGAGCGCGAAGTGGCTGCGCATCAGCTCGGCCAGGCGTTCGGTCAGCCCCGGTCCCAGCGCCAGCAGGCCGGCACCGCCACCGACCAGCATCGCCAGCGTCGAGAGTTCGCGCGAGCGCGGCACCTGCCCCTGCTCGGCGGCCTGCTGCTTGCGCCGCGGGGTGGCCTCTTCGCTGCGCTCGGCGCCCTCGTCGTGCCCGGCCACCTCAGCCGCCTCCGCCGACGTAGCGCTCGACCAGCGCGAAGCCGGCGTCGAACAGGCGCTCGAGCTGCGGTGCCAGCGCCGGCAGGCTGTAGAGCACGATCAGCAGCCCGAGCAGCAGCGTGATCGGGAAGCCGACGGCGAAGATGTTGAACTGCGGCGCAGCGCGCGTGATCACGCCGAAGGCGAGGTTGACCACCATCAGCCCGGCGATCGCCGGCAGCGCCACCAGCACCGCGCCGGCGAAGATCCCGGCGCCGGCATCGACCAGCTCGCGCAACCCGGCCACCGGGATGCCTTCGGCCGACACCGGCAGGACGCGGAAGCTCTCGACGGTGAGCGCGATCAGGTGCAGGTGGCCGTCGAGCGCCAGGAACACCAGCATGCCGAGCAGGTTGTACAGGTGCGACAGCAGCGACAGGTTGCCGCCGTTGACCGGGTCGACCAGGCTGGCGAAGGCCAGGCCGAGCTGCGTCGCCAGCACCTGGCCGGCGGCCTCGAGCGCAGCGAAGGTCAGGCGCAGCGCGAAACCCATGAACAGCCCGATGGCCACCTGCTGCGCGGTGATCAGCACGCCCGGCGGCGACAGCGGCTCGAGCACCGGCATCGGCGGCAACAGCGGCACCGCGGTCACCGCCAGCAGCAGGGCGAGCAGCGCGCGCACACGCCGCGGCAGGGCGCGGCCGTTCAGCACCGGTGCGGCCATCAGCAGCGCGCCGATGCGCGCCAGCGGCCACGTCAGGCTGCCGACCCAGGCGGCGAGCTCGGCGCTGGAGATCGGCACGGCGTCACCCGATCAGCTGCGGGATGCTGTGGAACAGCCGCAGCGTGAAATCCGTCAGGATCTCGAGCATCCAGTGCCCGATCAGCACCAGCACCAGCACCGACACCACCAGCTTGGGCACTGCGCTCAGCGTCATCTCGTTGATCTGCGTCGCGGCCTGGAACAGGCCGACCAGGACGCCGACCACCAGCGCCACGCCGAGCAGCGGTGCCGACAGGATCACGGTGGTTTCGAGCGCGCGCTGGCCGAGGGTGACGACGGTCTCGGGGGTCATGGCGTATCTCCCTCAGGGCGCGGCGCCGAAGCTGGCCGCGAGCGTGCTCATCACCAGCGGCCAGCCGTCGACCAGCACGAACAGCATCAGCTTGAACGGAAACGAGATCACCAGCGGCGACAGCATCATCATGCCCATCGCCATCAGCACGCTCGACACCACCAGGTCGATGATCAGGAACGGGATGAACAGCATGAAGCCGATCTGGAACGCGGTCTTGAGCTCGCTGGTGACGAAGGCCGGCACCAGCAGCGAGAACGGTACCGCCTCGGGCGACTCCAGTCCGTCGCGCCCCGACAGCTTGGCGAACAGCGCCAGGTCGCTCTCGCGGGTCTGCGCCAGCATGAACTCGGCCAGCGGCTTGCGTGCCCGCTCGAGCGCCTCGACCGCGGTGATGCCGTCGTCGAGGTAGGGTGTCAGCGCCTCGACGTGCAGGCGCTCGAGTACCGGCGACATGATGAACACGGTCAGGAACAGCGCCAGCCCGATCAGCACCTGGTTCGACGGCGTCTGCATCGTGCCCAGCGCCTGGCGCAGCAGCGCCAGCACCACGACGATGCGCGTGAACGCCGTCATCATCAGCACGACCGAGGGCAGCAGCGTCAGCGCCGTCATCACGGCCAGGATCTGCAGGTTCACCGACCAGTCCTGCCCACCGGCGCCGTTCGGTACCACCGTCAGCGCCGGCAGCGTCGGCGCGGCGATGGCCAGGCCGGGCAGCAGCAGCGCCATCAGCGTGATGCCGCACCCGAACCATACCCCCCGCCGATGCCTTTCTCTCCGTTGAACAGGGGGGCGCCGGGAAACCGAGGAAAGCGCCGGATCGTCGCTCGGGATCACATCACGCATCTGATTCGCCCTCACCGCTGCGCACCCGGCCCTGGCGCACCAGCTCGCGGCCGAAACCCTGATCCTCGAACGCGTGCAGCCGTGTCACCCGCCCCGGCGCGACGCCGAGCACCAGCCTCACGCCCTCGACCTCGACCAGCACCACGCGCTCGCGCGTGCCGACCGCGGTGCTACCGAGCACCCGCAGCGGTCCCTGCGCGCGCGCCAGCGCCGGCATCCGCCGCACCGCCCAGGCGAGCAGCGCGATCAGCCCCAGCGTCAGCGCCAGCCCCAGGCCGAGCTGGCCAAGGCTGCCGGCGCCGAGCACCGGCGAGGCCGCCGTCGGCGCAGCCGGTTCGGCTGCAAGCGCCGCCGGCACGGCGCCCAGGAGCGTGGTGACGATGACGGGCTTCACCTTCAGCGCACCCGTTTCAGCCGCTCTTCGGGGCTCGCGATCTCGGTGATGCGGATGCCGAAGCGGTCGTTGACCACCACCACTTCGCCGCGCGCGAGCAGGCAGCCGTTCACCAGGATGTCGAGCGGCTCGCCCGCCGGGCGGTCGAGGCGCACCACCGCGCCGGGCGACAGCGCCAGCAGTTCGCGGATCGACAGCCGCGTGCGGCCGAGCTCGATCGACAGCGTCACCGGGATGTCGAGCACCGCCTCGAGGTTGATCTCTTCGCTGCGCCGTACCTCGTCTTCGTCGCTCACGTGCCGGTAGTCGAACTCGCGCGCCAGCACCCCGATCGGGTCGATCTCGGCCTGCACGCTGCGCAGCTCGGCAGCTTCGAATTCGGCGGCTTCGGTCATGATTTGTCGTCCTCGTCGTGTTCCACCGCCTTGCGCGGCAGCGTTACCAGTTGCCGTTCGATCTTCAGCGATCGGCGGCTGCGCGCCGTGCCGTAGTGCCCCGCGTGTAGCGCCACGCCCTCGACCTCGAGCACCGCGCGCTCGGGGATGTCGAGCGGCACCACGTCGCCGGCCTGCAGGATCAAGAGTTCGCGCACGCTCAGCTCGACATCGGCGAGCACGCAGCGCGCCTCGACCTTGCTCGACTCCACGCCCTCGCGCAGCAACTTGCCCAGGCGCTCGTCGCGGACGCGGTGCTCCTTGTACTGGCGGTTGGTGGCCAGGATCTGGCGGCGCACCGGCTCGAACATCGCCGCCGGCAAGCCGATGTGCATCCGTCCGCGGGTGCCGTCGAGCTCGACGGCGAGTTCGGCCACCACCAGCGGCTCGCCGGTGTTGATCGTGGTGACGAAGTGCGGGTTGATCTCGTGACCGAGCAGCCTGAACTGCACCGGCAGGTACGGCTTCCACGCCAGCGCCAGCGCGCGCGCGCACAGCGACAGCAGGCGCTGCGCCAGGCGGTTCTCGGCCGCGGTGAACTCGCGCCGGCTGGATTCGCTGTAGATCGTGCCCTGACCGCCGTAGTAGGCACCGACCAGCGCGAACACCAGCGGGTGGTCGAACACCAGCAACCCCGGGCCGGCCAGCGGCGGCAGGCCGATCAGGTTGACGCTGCACGGCGACGCCAGCTCGCGGACGAACTCCTGGTACGAGCAGATCCGCACCTCGACCGACACGAACTCGACGTCGCGGTGCAACAGCTCGAACAGGCCGTTGCCCAGCGGGTGCACCAGGCGCTGGTGGATGGTCTTCAGCGCCGGCAACAGCTCTTCGAGCGCGAGCTGGGCGCTGCCCAGCGCGTACGGCAGCACCGCCTCGTCGCCGCTGCCGTGCCCGCGCCCGTCGGCGCCGCCACGGCCATCCATCAGCGCGTCGAGTTCGTCCTGCGTCACCAGATCGGCGGTATCCATGCCGCGCCGCTCACTGCATCACGAAGCTGGTGAAGAACACCGCCTCGATCCCCGAATTGCCGGAAGTCTTCTGCAGCACCTCGCGCACGCGCTCGAGCGAAGCCTGGCGCAGGTGCTCCTTGCCCCCGGGGGTCAGCAGCTGCGCGAACTTCTGCGCCGCGAACAGGAAGTTGAGCTCGTTCTCGAGGTAGGGCCTGTTGGTCTTGACGTGGTCGAAGACCTTCCTGTCGCGCGCCATCAGCGTGACCTTGACCTGGACGTAGCGCAGCAGGCCCTGCTCGTCGAGCAGGTTGACGACGAACGGCTCTTCGAACGGGTAGTACTCGGGCGCGGGTGCTGCCGACCTGGCCTCGCCGGCGCCGGCCTGCGCCTCGTGCACCGCCGCCGGCGCCTTGCCGAGCAGCTTGTCGAAGCCGCCGGTCAGCGCCAGCGTGCCGGCGACCGCACCGCCGCCGACCAGGAGCACGCCGAGCACGCTCAGCAAAACGATCTTGCCCTTGCCGCCCTTCGGCGCCTTGTCCGACTCGGCGGCGGCGGCCGGCTTGGCTTCGTCTTTCTTCGCCATGGAAAGTCCTTGAGTGCGCCTGGATGACACCGTGCCCCTTCAAAGCAAGAAGCGGGCCAATCATCGGAAAAGAGGGCGGCGCAGGACTTCAGCGGCAGCGGACGACCTGCCGCGGCGGAGTTCGCCAAAAAACCGACGGTGGCAGGCCGGCCGGCGCCGCGGGAGCGCGACGGAAGATCGGCGGAACACTTCGAGGGATGGGGGATGGGGGATGGGGGATGGGGGATGGGGGATGGGGAGCGAGTGTAGCTTCATCCCTGATCCCTGATCCCTGATCCCTCATCCCTCATCCCCCGACGTCAGGCGTAATGGTCGATCACGCTGCGCCGCGGAGCGGGGTCGGCGCGCGCGGCGTCCTCGGCCGGAACCTCGCCGCCGCGGCGGGCGCCGCCGCCGCCGCGACCTTCGCCCTGGCTGCCGCCCTGGCCGCCGCCGGTGAATAATGCCGGCTGGCCCCAGGACTGGCGCGGCTGCTCGCCGACGCTGGCCTCGGCGAGCTGCAGGCCCTGCGCCTGCATCAGCTCGCGCAGCCGCGGCAGCGACCCCTCGAGCGCATCGCGCACCTGCGCGTCGTGGGCGAAGAAGCTGACGCTGGCCTGGTCGTGCTTCAGCGTCAGCCGCAGCTCGACCGGGCCGAGGTGCGCAGGGTTGACGTGCAACTCGGCGTGCTGCTCACCGGCCTGCACCATGTGCGCCAGCCGGGCGCCGAGCAGCGGCGCCCAGCGCTGCGTGTCGCCGACCGGCAGTGGCGGCAGCTCGGGTTCGACGGCTGGCGGCGCGGCTTCGTGCACCGCGATGCGCGCCGGCTCGAGCGCCGGCAGCGGCGGCGGCGGCACCGGCGCGGCAGTGTCCGACACCGCTGCCGCCGTCGGTTCGATGACCCCGGCTGCGGCGACCGCCACCGCCGTCATGCCCGCGGCTGCCGGCTTGCTCGTCACCACATCGGAACGCGCCATCAGCGCCGCGACCGCCGGCGACGGCAGCCGCGCCGAAATCTGGCGCGGCTCCGCCACCGCGGCTTGCGCCCGTTCGGCGAGCGCCGGCGACGGCCCGGCCGGCAGTGCCGCAACCATCGGCTCCGCCACAACCGGCGTCGCGGCCTGCGCCACCGCCGGCGCGGGCACGCCCGGCGCGGTGTCCGGCGCGGTCGGTGCAGCCAGCGCCGCGGTATCGGCCGCGACATCCGCGAC
>JBDHRG010000149.1:0-9086 GCA_039807445.1 Candidatus Competibacteraceae bacterium | reverse complement strand
GCGCGTAGCTCAGTTGGTTAGAGCACCACCTTGACATGGTGGGGGTCGTTGGTTCGAATCCAATCGCGCCTACCAATTCCGAGAAAGGCGTGTCGCGAAGGCGGCGCGCCTTTTTCGTTCCTGCGACAGCGAGCAGAGGGTCCGATTCAGATGCCGGTCATTACGCTTCCCGATGGCAGCCAGCGCGTCTTCGACCGCCCCGTCACGGTGGCGGAAGTGGCCGCAGCTGTCGGCCCCGGCCTCGCCAAGGCGGCGCTGGCGGGCAGGGTCGACGGCAAGGTGGTCGACACCTCGTACCTGGTCGAGCACGACGCGCAGCTCGCCATCGTCACCGAGCGCGATGCGGACGGGCTCGAAGTCATCCGTCATTCGTCGGCGCACCTGCTCGCGCACGCGGTCAAGCAGTTGTTCCCGGCGGCGCAGGTCACGATCGGCCCGGTGATCGAGAACGGCTTCTACTACGACTTCGCCTTCGAGCGCCCCTTCACCCCCGAAGACCTGGCGCTGATCGAAAAGCGCATGGAAGAGCTCGCCGCCCGCGACATCGCGGTGACGCGTTCGGAGATGCCGCGCGACGAGGCCGTCGAGTTCTTCCGCGGCATGGGCGAGGCCTACAAGGCCGAGATCATCGCTGCCATCCCCGCGGGCGAAACCATCTCGCTGTACCGCCAGGGCGACTTCGTCGACCTGTGCCGCGGTCCGCACGTGCCCTCGACCGGCAGGCTCAAGGCTTTCAAGCTGATGAAGGTCGCCGGCGCCTACTGGCGTGGCGACGCCAGGAACGAGATGCTGCAGCGCATCTACGGTACGGCCTGGGCCGACCGCAAGGCACTCAAGGATTACCTGCACCGGCTGGAGGAGGCCGAGAAGCGCGACCACCGCCGCCTGGCCAAGCAGCTCGACCTGTTCCACCTCCAGGACGAGGCGCCGGGCATGGTGTTCTGGCACCCGAATGGCTGGACCATCTGGCAGGCGGTCGAGCAATACCTGCGCGGGCGTTTGCGCGCCGCCGGCTACGTCGAAGTGCGCACGCCGCAAGTGGTCGACCGCACGCTGTGGGAGCGCTCGGGGCACTGGGAGAACTACAGCGAGCTGATGTTCACCACCCGCTCCGAATCGCGCGACTTCGCGGTCAAGCCGATGAACTGCCCGTGCCACGTGCAGATCTTCAACCACGGCCTGCACTCGTACCGCGAGCTGCCGCTGCGCATGGCCGAGTTCGGCTCGTGCCACCGCAACGAGCCCTCGGGCGCGCTGCACGGCCTGATGCGCGTGCGCGGCTTCACCCAGGACGATGCGCACATCTTCTGCACCGAAGAGCAGATCATCGCCGAAGCCAAGGCTTTCAACGACCTGGTACAGGTGGTGTACCGCGATTTCGGCTTCACCGAAGTCGCGATCAAGCTCGCGCTGCGCCCCGACAAGCGTGCCGGCTCCAACGAGGTCTGGGACCGCGCCGAGGACGGCTTGCGCCAGGCGCTGACCGCCTGCGGCCTGAGCTGGGACGAACTGCCGGGCGAGGGGGCGTTCTATGGTCCGAAGGTCGAGTACCACATCCGCGACGCGATCGGCCGCTCCTGGCAGTGCGGCACGCTGCAGCTCGACTTCGTGCTACCGGGTCGCCTTGACGCCGAGTACGTCGCCGAAGACAACAGCCGCAAGGTGCCGGTGATGCTGCACCGCGCGGTGCTCGGCTCGATGGAGCGCTTCCTCGGCATCCTGATCGAGCACCACGCCGGCGCCATGCCGGCCTGGCTGGCGCCGACGCAGGCGGTGGTGCTGAACATCACCGACCGCCAGGCCGCGGCGGTCGTCGGTTTCGCCAAAGCGCTGGGCGATCGGGGCTTTCGCGTCAAGGCCGACTTGAGGAACGAAAAGATCGGTTTTAAAATTCGCGAGCACACCTTGGCCAAGGTCCCCTACCTGCTGGTGGTCGGCGACCGCGAGGTGGAAACCGGTTCTGTGGCCGTGCGTACGCGAAGTGGCAAGGATCTGGGCGTGATGACGCTCAGCGCTTTCGAGGATCTCCTCGACGCCGATCTCGCGAGCCGCGGCCGTTCTGTTTTGGAGGATTAAGGCTATCGCTGCCAACAACGAAAACCGGGTCAACGGTGAAATCACCGCCCGCGAAGTACGCCTGATCGACCAGAACGGCGAGCAGGCCGGCGTCATGTCGCTGCTCCAGGCTCTGCGGATCGCCGAAGAGGCGGATCTGGATCTGGTGGAGATTTCGCCGACGGCGAAGCCGCCGGTTTGCCGTATCATGGATTACGGCAAGTTTCGCTTCGAGCAGCAGAAGAAGGCGGCCGAAGCCCGCAAGAAGCAGAAGCAGATTCAGGTCAAGGAAGTGAAGTTCCGTCCAGGCACGGACGAAGGCGACTATCAGGTCAAACTACGCAACCTGATCCGTTTCCTCGAAGATGGTGACAAGGCCAAGATCACGCTCCGCTTCCGCGGCCGTGAGGTTGTTCACCAGAACCTCGGGCTCGATCTCCTGAAGCGCGTCGAAACCGATCTCAGCGAAGTCGGCAGCGTCGAACAGCGGCCGAAGCTGGAAGGCCGGCAGATGATCATGGTCATCGCGCCGAAGAAGAAGTGATCGGGATACCGGCACGCGAGCCCGCAAAACTTGAAAATCGCGGAGTTGTTGAAATGCCCAAGTTGAAGACGAACCGCGGTGCGGCGAAACGCTTCGCCCGCACCGGATCCGGTGGTTTCAAGCGTTCGCAGTCGTTCGCCCGCCACATCCTGACCAAGAAGAGCACCAAGCGCAAGCGTCAGCTGCGCAGTGCCGCGATGGTCGCCGCCGTGGACGTGCCGATGGTGCGCCGCATGCTGCCCAGCGCCTGAGTCCAGATCGGATCGGAGGTTCAGTAAATGGCTCGTGTCAAGCGCGGTGTAACCGCTCACGCTCGTCACAAGAAAGTCCTCGCCAAGGCGAAGGGTTACTACGGCGCCCGCTCGCGCGTCTACCGCGTCGCCAAGCAGGCCGTCATCAAGGCCGGCCAGTACGCCTACCGCGACCGCCGCCAGAGGAAGCGCCAGTTCCGCGCGCTGTGGATCGTGCGCATCAATGCCGAGGCCCGCAACAACGGCCTGTCGTACAGCCGCTTCATCGCCGGCCTGAAAAAGGCGGCGATCGGGCTGGACCGCAAGGTGCTCGCCGATATGGCCGTGTTCGACAAGACCGGCTTCGCTGCGCTCGCCGTCCAGGCCAAGGCAGCCCTCGGCATCGCCTGATGAGCACGGCCACCGCGAGGTGGCGGTGACCGAAAAAGGGGAAAGGGTTGCCACCTTTCCCCTTTTTGTTGTCGATTCCCGAACGTTTCGGAGTCCCCCGTGGAAGAGTTGCAGCAACTCGTGCGCGCGGCCGAGGCGGCAGCCCTCGAAGCCACCGATCTCGCCGGGCTGGATCACGTCCGTGTGCATTACCTCGGCAAGAAGGGCGTGCTGACCGAGCGCCTGAAGGCGCTGGGCGGCCTGCCGCCGGAAGCCCGGCGCGAAGCCGGTGCGGCGATCAACGTCGCCAAGGACCAGGTCCACGCCGCGCTCGAGGCGCGCGAGCACGCGCTCGAGCGCGCCGAGCTGGAGCGCCGTCTGGTGGCGGAAGCGGTCGATGTCACGCTGCCCGGCCGCGGCCAGCGCGTCGGCGGCTTGCACCCGATCAGCCGAACGCTGTCGCGGATCGAGGCGTTGTTCACCCAGCTCGGTTTCGGCATCGCCGAAGGTCCGGAGATCGAGGACGACTTCCACAACTTCGAGGCGCTCAACATCCCCGCGCACCACCCGGCGCGGGCGATGCACGATACCTTCTATTTCGACGCCAGCACGGTGCTGCGCACGCACACCTCGCCGGTGCAGATCCGCGCGATGGAGACCGGCCGGCCGCCGATCCGCGTCATCGCGCCGGGACGCGTGTACCGCTGCGACTCGGATCTGACGCACTCGCCGATGTTCCACCAGGTCGAGGGTCTGTTCATCGACGAGGGCGTCAGCTTCGCCGACCTCAAGGGCGTGCTGTTCGACTTCCTGCAGCGCTTCTTCGAGCGCGAGCTCGAGGTGCGCTTCCGCCCCTCGTACTTCCCGTTCACCGAGCCCTCGGCCGAAGTCGACGTCCAGTGCGTGATCTGTGGCGGCGGCGGCTGCCGCGTCTGCAAGCACAGCGGTTGGCTCGAGGTGCTGGGCTGCGGCATGGTGCACCCGAACGTCTTTGCCCACGTCGGCATCGATGCCGAGCGCTACACCGGCTACGCCTTCGGCATGGGGGTCGAGCGCCTGGCGATGCTGCGCTATGGGGTCAACGACCTGCGCCTGTTCTTCGAGAACGATCTGCGTTTCCTGCAGCAGTTCCGCTAGCGACGCAGTGAGGGGGGAGGAGGAGGGGAGGCCGTTTTTCCCCTCGCTCCTTACGCCTCGCTTTCACGGGGGTTCAAACATGAGAATCAGTGAACAGTGGCTACGCGAATGGGTGCAGCCGGCGGCTTCGACCGAGGAGCTGGCCGCGCAGCTGACGATGGCCGGACTCGAGGTCGAGGCGGTCGAAGCGGCGGCGCCGGCCTTCACCGGCGTCAGGGTCGGGCGCGTGATCTCGCTCGCGCCGCACCCGGATGCCGACAAGCTGCGCGTCTGTGCAGTTGACGCCGGCGGCGAGCCGCTGCAGATCGTCTGCGGCGCGCCGAACGTGCACGCGGGCATGGTCGCGCCGGTGGCGCTGATCGGCGCGGTGCTGCCGGGCGGGCTCGAGATCGGACCGTCCACGCTGCGCGGCGTCGAGTCGCGCGGTATGCTGTGCTCGGCGCGCGAGCTGGGGCTGTCCGAAGACCACGCCGGGCTGATGCCGCTGCCGCAGGATGCCGTGTCCGGCACCGATATCCGCGACTACCTCGGCCTCGACGACCGGATCATCGAGGTGAACCTGACGCCGAACCGCGGCGATTGCCTCAGCCTCAGCGGCATCGCGCGCGAAGTCGGCGTCTTGAACCGCTGCGACGTGACGCCGGTCGACTGCAGCCCGGTCGCGCCGGCCTGCGACGCCACCTTCCCGGTCGTCGTCGAAGCCCCTGGCGACTGCCCGCGCTACGCCGGCCGCGTGGTCCGCGGCGTCGATCCGGCGGCCGAGACGCCGCTGTGGATGCGCGAGCGCCTGCGCCGCGCCGGGCTGCGCAGCCTCGGCCCGCGGGTCGATGTCACCAACTACGTGCTGCTCGAGCTCGGCCAGCCGATGCACGCCTTCGATCTCGGCAAGCTCGCGGGCGGCATCAGGGTGCGCCACGCGCACGGCGGCGAAGAGCTCGAACTTTTGAACGGCGAGACCAGGACGCTCGACGCCGGCACGCTGGTGATCGCCGACGGCAAGGGCCCGGTCGCGCTGGCCGGCATCATGGGCGGCGAGGCCAGCGCCTGCGGCGATGCGACGCGCGACGTGTTCCTCGAGAGCGCGTTCTTTGCACCGCTGGCGCTCGCCGGCCGCGCGCGCCGCTACGGACTGCACACCGATTCTTCGCACCGCTTCGAGCGCGGCGTCGATCCGGCGCTGCAGGTGCCAGCGCTCGAGCGCGCGACCGCGCTGCTGCTGGCGATCGCCGGCGGCGAACCGGGGCCGGTGGTCGAGGTGGCGTCGCACGCCGCGCTGCCCGGCGAGCGCCGCGTCGCGCTGCGCGCGGCGCGGCTCGCCGCCGTGCTCGGGCTGGCGATCGACGCCGCCGAAGTCGACGAGATCCTGGGCCGGCTCGGCATGCGCGCGGCGCGCACCGCCGAAGGCTGGGACGTCGTGCCGCCGAGCTTCCGCTTCGACATCGCGCTCGAAGTCGACCTGATCGAAGAGATCGGCCGCATCTACGGCTACGGCCGCCTGCCGGTCGCCCGCCCGCTGTCGCGGCTGGCGATGGCCGAGCAGTCGGAGAGCGCGCTGCGGCGCGAGCGTCTGCACGAAGCGCTGGCCGACCGCGGCTACCAGGAAGCGATCACCTACAGCTTCGTCGATCCGGCCTTCCAGGCCGCACTCGACCCCGAGCGCTCGCCGGTGGCGCTGGCCAACCCGATCTCGGCCGATCTGGCGGTGATGCGCACCAGCCTGTGGCCGGGGCTGGTCAAGGCGCTGCTGCACAACCGCAAGCGCCAGCAGCCGCGCGTGCGCCTGTTCGAGTCCGGCCTGTCCTTCGTCCGGGGCGAGGGCGAGTTGCGCCAGGCGCCGCACCTTGCCGGCGTCGCCTGCGGGCTAGCGCTGCCCGAGCAGTGGGGCGAGGCGGCGCGCGGCGCCGACTTCTTCGACGTCAAGGCCGACGTCGAGGCGCTGCTGGCGCTGAGCGGCGAACCCGAAGCCTTCCACTTCGTCGCGGCCGGGCATTCGGCGCTGCACCCGGGGCAGAGCGCGCGCATCGAGCGCGACGGCCGTGCGGTCGGCTGGATCGGTCTGCTCCACCCGGCGGTCGAGAGGACCCTCGACCTCGAGGGCCGCGTCTACGCCTTCGAGCTCGACCTCGAGGCGCTGGGCGGTGCGCGCGTGCCGGTGTTCCGCGAGCTGTCGAAGTTCCCGGCGATCCGCCGCGACCTCGCGCTGGTGGTGCCCGAGGCGGTGAGCGCGCTGGCGGTCGAGGCGTGCATCCGCGAACACGCGGGAGAACTGCTGCGCGAGGTGCAACTGTTCGACGTCTACCGCGGCAAGGGCATTGCGGAGGCTTGCAAGAGTCTGGCTTTCAGCTTGATTCTCCAGGACTTTTCGCGCACCCTTACTGACCCAGACGTGGACGAGGTGATGTCCCGCATCCTGGCCGGGTCGGCCGAACGGCTCGGCGCAACTCTCAGGACTTGAACCACATGGCATTGACCAAGGCCGACATGGCCGAGCGTCTGTTCGACGAGCTCGGCTTCAACAAGCGCGAAGCCAAGGAACTCGTCGAGATCTTCTTTGAAGAGATCCGCGGCGCTCTCGAACGGGGCGAGCAGGTCAAACTGTCCGGCTTCGGCAACTTCGACTTGCGCGACAAGAACCAGCGGCCCGGCCGCAACCCCAAGACCGGCGAAGAGATTCCGATCACCGCGCGGCGCGTGGTGACCTTCCGCCCTGGCCAGAAACTGAAGGCGCGGGTCGAGGAATTCTCGGAAAAAACCGCCTCCTTGGCGTGAGGCTTGCAAAGCGTCGTCGCATCCGTAGAATACGGGCCTTGGTCCGCCGCGGCGGACCGCTTTCGGGGCGTAGCGCAGCCTGGTAGCGCACCTGCATGGGGTGCAGGTGGTCGGAGGTTCGAATCCTCTCGCCCCGACCAGACAAAACAAGGACTTAGGTCGCATGACCTAGGTCCTTTTTCTTTGCTACCTCTGTCGCGAGCAACAACGCGAGCAACATTTTCAGGCGCTGCTGCTGCTGAAGGCGTTCTTCCCAGCGGGCTGATCGGGCTGATCGCCTGCCGAACGTGAGTCTGAAACCCCCGTGCTGGCTATTCTGGCTACAGCGGCTAGACAGCCCGCATGTACGTCGTCGGCCGGGGCATATACCCCTTGCGCCGGGAGCCCGAAACCGCGAATCCACGTTCACGAAGTTCACAACGTTCACGCGCCCAGCAACGACGCGGGTTGCGGACGTGAACTTGGCGAGCACGACGTTCACCCGAGGTTCATCGCGCCCGGCACTGCCGCCGCGGCGCTGAGTGCGAGCCGGCGCGCAACTGGCCACGATTAGCCGCGAAGCGTCTAATTGGACACGAGCATGTCCAATGGCACGTGCTCGAGGAGCCGAGCCTGGCTGCGCGACCAGGCGCCGGCGCGACGCACAGTTCGGGCGACGGTGCCCGATTCGGCCTCGACAGTCGACTATCATGCCGACGCCCTCGATAGAGATTCGCGATTTCGCCTGGCCGGCGAGCTGCGGCAGACTGGCCGCGCCCTGGCGAAAACGGCCGGGGTCGGGTTTAGCAGCCCGGTACAGAGGCGCGAAAGCGCCATCGGTCTACATCGTGGGCGCTTTTTTGTTGCTCGCGGTGCGCACTATGGCGGATCGCGCGGGGAGCCCTTCGGGGCTGCCGGTTCCTCTGTCCGGTCTGCTAACCCCGCGTGGTCCGTCTCCATCCTGTTTAGCAGCAGTCGGAGACGGCCCCTCACTCAATACAGAGGAGGCCGTTCCCATGGCCCATATCCCCGCTGCCGCGCCGCAGTTCCTCGGCGCCTGCGTGATCCTGCCGGTGGCCATCCCGCGCCACGTCTACGCCACCCTACAAGCCCTGGCCAGCGCCGACACCGACGTGTCGCTCGACTGGCTCGCGGCGTTCGCGCTACGTGAGTTCGCCCGCGCCTACGCCGAGCGCACCACCACCACCGAGGCGGAGGTTCACCATGGCTGAGTTCACCCTCCGCGGTAGCGCCGACACCATGAACACGCCTGCCTTCGAACACGACGTGCTCGGCCACGTGGCCGACATGGCCCGCGGCGGCATCGACCGCGCGCTGGTCGAGCCCCTGCGCGTGCTGCTGGTGCGCGCCGAGGCCGGCGAGCTGGAAGCCCTGGCGCTGGTGGCGCTGCCCAAGGGCGGCGGACACGCGCGCTGCATCGTCGGCGAGGTGACCGATACCGACCGCCTCCTCGGTGCGCTGGCCCGCCTGCTGCACGAGGCACACGCGCTGGCCGACGCCGCCGGGCGCTGACCACTCGCGCGCTCAGCGCTCGGCGGAGCGGCGCCACGGCTGACCGTACTTGCCACGGCGCATTACGATGCAGTAAGGTGACGCCCGAGCGGTCGTGAATCGACCGCTGGTTGACCTTCCCCGAGCGCATGAGCGCCACCCACGGCTACGGCCGAGGTGCGCCATGCGCTTTTCGTTTGCGCCGCGCCTCGGTCTGCCAGAGATCGAGGCGCAACGCATGTCCCGGATTCTCCGTCTCCCCGCAGCCTGCGAACGAACCGGCCTGAGCCGCACGACGGTCTACCGTCTGATCGCCCGAGGTGACTTCCCTGCTCCTGTTCGGCTCTCCGCGCGCGCCATTGGCTTCGACGAGGCGGCCGTCACGCGCTGGATCGCCGAGCGCGTCGCCGCATCCGCCGGCGTGGCTGGCTGAGGGGGCGCAGCGATGGAAAAACATACCACCAGAAACG
>JBDHRG010000148.1:0-9229 GCA_039807445.1 Candidatus Competibacteraceae bacterium | reverse complement strand
TTGGCCGTCGGCCCCTCTCGTTGCGGCCTCCATTATGTCAAGGCGGGACAACGGCCGCCTTCACCTTGAAATCACTCCAGCCTCCCCCTCGCCGTGATCAAAGATCTGCACAAGAGCTACGGCCCCGCAGTGCAGGTGCTGAAAGGGCTCGACATCGAGATGCGTCCCGGCGAGCGCATCGTCGTCATCGGTCCGAGCGGCGGCGGGAAGAGCACGCTGCTGCGAGTGATGATGGGGCTCGAGCGCATCGACAAGGGGTCCATCACCTTCGGTGGCAAGCCCTACATCAGCGCCAACGGCAGGCCTGGAAAGACGACGATCGATGTCGAAGTACGTCGGCAGATCGGCATGGTGTTCCAGCACTACACGCTGTTTCCGCACCTGACCGTTCTGAAGAACTTGATTCTTGCGCCTTGCAAGGTGCGCGGAGAGCCGGTGCGAAGCGCTGAGGAGCGGGCGCTCGCGCTGCTCAAGCGGTTCGGCCTGGAGGCCAAGGCCGGCGCCTACCCCTCCCAACTCTCCGGCGGGCAGAAGCAGCGCGTCGCGATCGCGCGCGCGCTGATGCTCGACCCCAAGCTGATGTTGTTCGACGAGGTCACCTCGGCGCTCGATCCGGAGCTGGTCGCCGAGGTCGAGCAGGTGATCCTGCAACTGGCCGGGCAGGACATGCCGATGATGATCGTCACGCACGACATCTGGTTCGCCAGGAACATCGCATCGCGCGTGATCTTCTGCGCCGGCGGCGTCGTGGTCGAGGACGGGCCGCCCGAGCAGGTGTTCGACAGGCCGAGGGAGAAGCGCACACAGGAGTTCCTCGAGCGGGTGTTCCACACGGGTGGCAGGGCCGACAAGGGGGCGCCACAGTGAACTACCAGTTCGACTTCCACCAGGTGAGCCTCGGCCTGCCCAAACTGCTGGAAGGGCTGGGCACCACGCTGCAACTCACCGCCGCCGCGAATGTCATCGGCATCACGCTGGGGTTCGGGCTCGCATTGCTGGTGATGAGCAGGCACGTGCTGGTACGTACCCCGGCCATGCTGTTCGTCGAGTTCTTCCGCTGCACGCCCGCACTGATCCAGATCGTCTGGTTCTTCTACTGCGTGCCGATCCTGTTCGATGTCTTCATCGATCCGCTGCAGATGGGCGTCATCGCCCTTGGCATGAACCTCACGGCCTTCAACGCCGAAGCCTATCGAGCCACCATCCAGGCGGTGCCGCGCGAGCAGCTCGACGCCGGTGTCGCGCTGGGGCTGACCCCGCTGCAGCGCCAGCTCTACATCGTGCTTCCCAACGCCTTTCGGGCGGCGGTGCCCGTGCTCCTGACCAACGGCATCGTCATCTTCCAGCAAAGCGCCCTGGTAGCCATCGTCGCGATCGAGGACCTCATGTACGTGGGCAAGTCGCTCGCCACGGAGTCCTACCGACCGATCGAGACGTTCACGATCATCGCGTTGCTGTACTTCGCCGTGTCCTACCCCATCGCGCAACTGGTGAGCTACCTCGAGCGCCGGCGCGAAGCGGCGAACCCGTGAAGAGGTCATCATGAAGTACGACTTCGGCATCATCTACGGCTACACCGACGCCCTGCTGCGGGGACTTACCACGACGGCCCAGCTGACGCTGGCGTGCATCGTCCTGGGGAGCGCGCTCGGCTTCGGCCTCGCCTTGGCGCGCACCTCCCGCAATCCGCTGGTGCGCGGGGCCTCGGGCTTCTACGTCGAGTTCTTCCGCGGCACGCCGGTGCTGATCCAGCTCTTCTGGATCTTCTTCTGTCTTCCGCTCGTGCTCGGCCAGGAGATCTCCAATCTCGCGTCGTCGATCATCGCGCTGTCGCTGTACATGGGGGCCATCACCAGCGAGACGTTCCGCTCCTCGCTGAAAGTGGTCGGGCGGGAGCAGATGGACGCCTGCGTCGCGCTGGGGCTGCCGCGCATGAGACAGATCCTGCATGTCGTCATGCCGCAAACCCTGCTTCGATCCGTGCCGACACTGCTGTCGAACTGCGTCAGCCTGTTCAAGGAGAGCGCGCTCGTGTCCGCCGTCGGCATGACGGATCTGATGTTCGTCGGCCAGAACATCTCGAACAGCACGGTTCGTCCGGTCGAAGTGTTGACCGCCACCGCATTGATCTACTTCGTCATCGCCTTCCCGCTGACGCGTGCAGTCACGCGGATCGAATCGCGAATCCTCACCAAGCTGGCCGTTTGACGGCCACACATTCCCCAGGAGTAAACCATGGAACTGAAAGGCATCCTGCCCGCGCTCGTCACCCCGTTCGACGCGAACGACCGCATCGACTTCAAGGCGCTCGAGCGACTGCTCGAGCAGCAGCTCGCGCTCGGCGTGCACGGGTTCGTGCCGCTCGGCTCGACGGGCGAGTACTACGCGATGTCCGCTGCCGAGCGTGCCGACGTGCTGCGCTGCGTGAAGGAGGTCGTCGGAAACCGCGGGCACCTGATCGCGGGCACCAACGCCGGCTGCACGCGCGACGTCATCGCCCACACCGAAACCGCCCGCGAGCTCGGCTACGACACCGTGCTGCTGGCGCCGCCGTACTACGCCCTGCCCACGCAGCAGGAGCTCACCACGCACTACGAGGCGGTGCTCGCGGCGGTCGACGTCGACCTGGTGATCTACAACTACCCGCCCCGCGTCGGCGTCGAGGTGGGCTTCGAGACGATGGACGCGCTGGCCGACAATCCGCGCGTCATCGGCATCAAGGAAAGCAGCGGCAACCTGGTGCGTGCGATCCAGATCAACGAGCGCTACGGCGATCGGCTGCCGCTGTCCTGCGGCAGCGACGACCAGGCGTTCGACTTCTTCCTGTGGGGCGCGAAGAGCTGGATCTGCGGCCCGGCGAACTTCGTGGTAGCCCAGGTGGTGTCGTTCTACGACAAGTTCGTCGCCGGCGACCTGCTGGGCGCGCAGGCCCAGATGCGCAAGCTGTTTCCCGCGATGGCCAGCCTGGAGTCGGGCAAGTTCGTGCAGAAGGTCAAGTACGGTTGCGAACTCGCCGGCGTTCCGGTAGGCGCGACCCGCCTGCCGCTGCTGCCGCTGACCGACGAGGAGAAGCGCGACTTCGCCGCAGCCTTCGCCGCGGTGGGTCAATAATGACGCGTCAAACCTTCTTCTGCATCGACGGCCATACCGCGGGGATGCCCGTGCGCATGGTCGTCGGCGGCGCGCCCGCATTGGAGGGGCGCGACGCCGCCCAGCGAAGGCAGCACTTCGTCGCCGAATTCGACTGGATCCGCCGCGCCCTGACGATGGAACCGCGTGGCCATGCCTTCATGTCCGGCACGCTGCTGTACCCCGCGCCGTCGGACGAGGCGGACATGGCGCTCGTCTTCATCGAGACCTCGGGCTCGTTGCCGATGTGCGGCCATGCGACCATCGGGTCGGTCACGTTCGCGCTGGAGCACGGCCTGGTCCAACCGCGCGAACCGGGCCTCGTGCGCGTGGAGACGCCGGCCGGCCTCGTCGAGGCGCGCTACCGGATGGACGGGTCGAAGGTCGCGTCGGTTCGCTTCACCAACGTGCCATCGTTCCTGTTGCACCGCGACGTGTGGATCGACGTGCCCGATCTGGGGCGGCTGAAGATCGACGTGGCCTATGGCGGCAACTTCTACGCGATCGTCGAGCCGCAGGCGGGCTTTGCGGGCCCGAAAGACTACACGCCGGACCAGTTGCTGCGCTATGGACGGGAGGTGCAGGCGGCCGTCAACCGCGCCGTCCCGATCGCGCACCCGCTCATGCCGGAGATCAATCGACTCAGGCATTGCCTCTGGAGCGGCCCTGCCGAGCGCGACGGCGCGGACGCGAGCATCGTCGTGATCGCCGGAGACCATTTGATCGATCGCTCTCCCTGCGGCACCGGCACCTCGGCACGTGTCGCGCAGCGGGTGGCGCGCGGGCTGATGGGCATCGGCGACCAGTTCGTCCACGCGAGCCTCACCGGCGGCTGCTTCATCGGGCGCGCGGAGGCGATGTGCGATGTCGGCGGCCTGGCTGCGGTTCGCCCCAGTGTGGAAGGCCAGGCATGGGTCACGGGACTCAACACGCTGTTCGTCGACGATGACGAGCCGTTTGCCGACGGCTTTCTGATCGGGTGAGCGAGATGCCAAGCAGCCAAGATGTCGTCGTCGTCGGGGCCGGGATCGTCGGCGCGGCGACCGCGTTCGAACTCCAGCGCCGCGGGTTCTGCGTGACGCTGGTCGACCGCGACGAGCCGGGACGGGGCGCTTCCTACGGCAACATGGCGAGCATCGCCGTGACCGAGTTCATGCCGGTTTCGCGCCCCTCGACGTGGGCGCGCATGCCGGGATGGCTGTTAAACCCCGAGGGCCCGATCCGCGTGCGGCCGGGCTACCTGCCGAAGCTGCTGCCGTGGTTCCTGCGCTTCATCGCCGCGGGCAGACCGTCCCGACTGGCAGCGCTGGAATCGGCGGGCGCCGCCCTCTGCCGGCGTGTGTACCAGGATCTGCTGCCGATGCTGGAGGCGGCGGATGCATCCCACATGCTGAGCACGACGGGCTGCCTGAGTCTTTACGCCGACGACGCCGAGCTGAAGGCGGACGAAGAACATCTCGGGCTGCTGGAGCAGCACGGCTTGCCGCATGAATCGCTCGGCGGGCCGGCCCTGCGTGAGCTGGAGCCGTCGATCAGCCCGCAGATCCGGCACGGCGTGCTGTTTGCGCAGAACCGCACGCTGAGCGACCCCTACGGACTCGTTCTCGCCCTGACGCAGGGGCTGCGGGCGCGCGGCGGGAAGGTCGAGCGCGGCGAGGTGAGCGGCTTCGACCTCGGCGTGTCGGGCATCTCGGGGGTGCGCTTCGCCGACGGCCGCCGGGTCGAGGCATCGCAGGTCGTGCTGTGTGCCGGCGCGCACACCGGACGGCTGTCGCGCATGCTCGGCGAGCCCATCCCGCTCGAGACCGAACGCGGCTATCACACGCAGATCATGTCGCCCGGCATCGAGCTGCACCACGCCCTCATCTGGCCCGCCAAGGCCTTCATGGTGTCGCCGACGGCGGGCGGCATCCGTGTCGGCGGCACGGTGGAGATGGCGGGGCTCGAGGCGCCGCCGGACTACCGTCGCGCGCGCGTGCTGGTGCGTCATGCCCAGCGCGCGCTGCCCGGGCTTCGCGTGGAGCAGGCGAGCGAATGGATGGGCCACCGTCCGGCCCTGCCGGACACGATCCCGGTGATCGGCCGCTCGCAGAAGGTGCCCGGCGTGTACTACGCGACCGGGCATGGGCACCTCGGCGTCACGTACTCGGCGACCACGGCGCGGATCATCGCGGACCTGGCCACGGACCGCGAGCCGCCCGTCGACATCGCTCCCTATCGAGTGGACCGCTTCTAGGAGAGACAACCCCATGAGTCATACCCCATCGACAGGTCCCGTGGCAGTGGTCACCGCCGCGGGCAAGGGCATGGGCGCCGCCATCGCACGCGAGCTCCATGCCCGGGGTTGGCACCTCGCGCTGATGTCGCCGAGCGGCAGCGCCGAAGCGCTGGCGCAGGAGCTCGGTGGCGTCGGCGTCACCGGCTCGACCGGCGACGAGCGCAGCCTGCAGGCCCTGGTGCAGGCGGCCGTGCAGGCCCACGGCCGGATCGACGCGGTGGTCAACCACACCGGTCATCCCCCGAAGGGCGGCTTGCTCGAACTCTCTGACGCGCAATGGGACGAGGGCCACGAACTGATGATGCTGAGCGTGATCCGCATGGCGCGCCTGGTCACGCCCTTGATGCTGGCGCAGGGCAAGGGCGCCTGGGTGAACATCACCACCTTCGCAGCGTTCGAGCCGACGCTGAAGTTCCCGGTCTCCTGCGCCTACCGCGCCGCCGTGGGAGCGTTCACCAAGCTGTATGCGGACCGCTACGCCGCCGACAACATCCGGATGAACGCGCTGCTGCCGGGATACATCGACAGTCTCGCGCACGGGCCGGACACGGCCGACCAGATCCCGATGAAGCGCATCGGCAAGACCGAGGAGATCGCCAAGACCGTCGCGTTCCTGCTCTCGGACGACGCGGGCTACATCACCGGCCAGAACATCCGCGTGGACGGCGGCATCACCGCCCACGTCTGACTCTGCGAGGACTGAAATCGTGCGTGACAAGCTCTATATCGATGGCCGCTGGACCCGGCCGGTTCATGGCGGCACGTTTCCCGTCGTCGATCCCGCGACCGAAGCGCTGATCGGACAGGCCCCGGCCGCGACGGCCGAGGATGTCGACGCGGCCGTCCGCGCCGCGCGCGCCGCGTTCGACGCGGGTCCGTGGCCGCGCCTGCCGGGGCGGGAGCGCGCGCGGTTCCTGCGCGCCATCGCGCAAGGCATTCGTGACCGCAAGCCCGACCTCGTGAATCTCGAGGTGCTCGACAACGGCAAGCCCTGGCCGGAGGCGGCCTGGGACATCGACGACGCGGCCGGCTGCTTCGATTTCTACGCCGGCCTCGCCGAGGAACTGGACACCCAGCCGGCCGAGTCGATCGCGCTGGCCGACGCCCGGTTCACTTCGAAGGCCGTGCGCGAGCCGATGGGCGTCGCCGCAGCGATCATTCCCTGGAACTACCCGCTGCTGATGGCGGCGTGGAAGGTGGCGCCGGCCTTGGCCGCCGGCTGCACCGTCGTGCTGAAACCGTCCGAACTCACGCCGCTGACCTCGCTCGAACTCGCCGCCATCGCGGACCAGGCCGGCCTTTCGCGCGGCGTGCTCAACGTGGTCACCGGGCTCGGCGCCGAGGCCGGTCAGGCGCTGTCCGACCATCCCGGTGTCGACAAGCTCGCGTTCACGGGCTCGGTACCTACCGGGTCCCGCGTGATGGCGGTGGCGGCGCGGGACATCAAGCGCGTCAGCCTGGAGCTGGGCGGCAAGTCGCCCTTCATCGTGTTCGACGACAGCGACCTCGACCAGGCCGTCGAGTGGATCATGTTCGGCATCTTCTGGAACCAGGGGCAGGTGTGCTCCGCGACCTCGCGGGTGCTGGTGCAGCGCGGGCTGTACGACCGGCTGCTGGCGCGCCTGGTCGAGGAGAGCCGCGAGATCCGCATCGGCAGCGGCTTCGACGAGGGGATCAAGCTGGGGCCGCTGGTGTCCGCCGCGCAGCACCAGAAGGTGCTGGCCGCCATCGAGCAGGCGCGAGAGGACGGCGCCACCGTCGCTGCCGGCGGGTGCCGCCCGGCCGGCTTCGAGCGCGGCTACTTCCTCGAGCCGACCGTGCTCGCCGACGTGCCCTTGACCAGCAAGGCCTGGACCGAAGAGATCTTCGGCCCCGTGGTCTGCGTGCGGCCCTTCGACGACGAGGCCGAGGCCATCGCCCTCGCCAACGACAGCCGCTTCGGCCTGGCCGCGGCGGTGATGTCGGTTGACGACGAGCGCTGCGAGCGTGTGGCCGCGGCCCTGCGCGCCGGCATCGTCTGGATCAACTGCTCGCAGCCGACCTTCACCGAGGCGCCCTGGGGCGGCTACAAGCAGTCGGGCATCGGGCGCGAACTCGGCCGCTGGGGGCTGAACAACTACCTCGAGACCAAGCAGGTCACGCGTTACGTCAGTTCACAGCCCTGGGGCTGGTACCTCGGCCAAGAGGAGTAAGCGATGATGAAATGGGAGCGCTCGCTGCAATCATTGCTCGTGCATTGCCAGGGCGAGATCGGCAAGGTGATCACCGGCGGCGCACCCGAGATCC
This sequence comes from Candidatus Competibacteraceae bacterium, assembly GCA_039807445.1. Taxonomy (GTDB): domain Bacteria; phylum Pseudomonadota; class Gammaproteobacteria; order Competibacterales; family Competibacteraceae; genus JBDHRG01. The sequence continues at coordinate 1,536 of JBDHRG010000148.1, read as the reverse complement.
CCGGGGCGACGATGCTGGAGAAGATGAACCACATCAACGCGGTCGACGACTCCTTGCGCCGCTTCGTGACGTTCGAGCCGCGTGCCGCGGTCCAGATGTCGGTCAATCTGCTGCTGCCTCCGTGCCGGCCGGAGGCGGATGCCGGGTTCATCGTGCTGCAGGCCGATCGTGCGCACGCGATGTCCGGTAGCAACTGCATCTGCGTCGTCACCGCCTTGCTCGAAAGCGGCCGGCTCCCGATGACGGAGCCCGAGACGCGGGTCGTGCTCGACACGCCCGCCGGGCTGGTCAGCGTGCTCGCCCGATGCCGCGACGGCCGGTGCCTGTCGGTCAGCCTGGACAACGTGCCCTGCTTCGTGGAGGAACTCGACCGGACCATCCAGACGGACCGGTGGGGCCGGGTACGGGCGGACATCGCGTTCGGGGGCGTCTACTACGCCATCGTCGACGTCGACCAGGTCGGTCTCGCGATCGAGCCCGGCCATGCGCGTGCGCTCGCCGATGCGGGGATCGCCCTGAAAGCCTCCATCAACGCCCAGGTGCAGGTGCGGCATCCGGAGCTTCCCGGCATCGACCAGGTTGCCTACGTCATGTTCCGCAGCCGCGAAGCCGACGGCGCGGTGCGCACCTGCACCACACTGAAGCCGGGGCGCGTCGACCGGTCGCCCTGCGGCACCGGCAGCTCGGCGAACCTGGCGACGCTGCATGCGAGAGGCGAGGTAGGCGTGGGCGACAGCCTGCGTTCACGCTCGATCATCGGCGGCGAATTCACCGCCGAGCTGATCGGCGAGGCGCGCGTCGCGGGTCGGCAGGCCATTCGTCCGCGGATCACCGGGCAGGCCTGGATCTATGGACGGGAGGAACTGCGCATCGATGCGGCGGATCCGTTCGCGAAAGGTTTCGCGCTGTCCGACACCTGGGGCCCGCAGGTGGCGGAACTCGGGTAGCGCCGGCCCGGGCCCGGCGGGTGTGGCCACCGCGCTGTACAAGCAGCGCGGCCTGCGCCTCAGAGAACGGCCTGCGCTACGACATCGACCTGTTCCAGATCGGCGACACCTCTACGAGGACGGCGACGTGCTGGGGCTCTACGGGCGCGGCTGAGGCCGCGCCGAGCAGCGCACCGTTCTACGGTTACTACTGGTGGATCAACAACGCCGTCGAGGGTCGGCCCGAGGTCGACGCGATGGGCTTCAAGGGACCGTTCATCAGCGTGCTGCTCGCGCAGCGCGCCGTGGTCGTGATGACCAGCATGCTGCCGATCGAGGGCGGACTGCAGACCGCGAAGGGGGCGGCGCCTTCCGAAGCCGTCCGCAAGGCGCTGCGGCCGTCCTTTTCATTTGTCGCGGATCCTGCATGGCAGATGGGGGCTGACCAACGCTGTTCAAGGCTGCATCCCGGCGCCTGAAGCAGCCCTTGTGGAAGCCGTCGTATCGGCTTTCCGTCTTAAGCGATGCCTAGGCGGGGCGTTGGTGCATGAATCAAACGTGGGCCGAGTTTCCCCTACCCCAGACGGATTTCACCCGTGCACGGCGTAGC
>JBDHRG010000147.1:0-9314 GCA_039807445.1 Candidatus Competibacteraceae bacterium | reverse complement strand
CGCCTCGAGGGCACGGGGGCGGCGCTGCTGGCCGACCCCGAGGTCAGGCGGGCCTACCTCGGCGGACACTGAGGACGCTGGATCGGCAGGTACTGTAGAATGGGCAAGCGCGGAGCGCTTGCCCACCAGGCCGGCTGGCGACGAGGAGCGCACTACCCATGGAGTCCGAATCCCGAGCCGATCCGCTCGCCGAGCTGACGGCCTTCCGCCACGCACACCCGGACGTCGACCGCATCCACGCGCTGCTGTGCGACGCCAACGGCGTCTTGCGCGGCAAGTGCCTGGCGCCGGACGAGCTCGACGAACTGTACGCGCACGGCCGTGGCACCGCCAGCTCGATGCTGTGGCTCGACGTTACCGGCAAGGACATCGCCAACTACGACCTGGTCTGGGAAGACGGCGACTCCGACCGTTTGTGCCGGCCGGTGCCGGGCTCGCTGACGCCCGCTCCGTGGCTCGGCAGCCGCTATGGTCAGGTGCAGCTCGGCATGTACGAGCCGGATGGCACGCCGACCCTGACCGATCCGCGCCACGTACTGGCCGGGGTGTTGGGGCGGTTCTCCGAGCTCGGGCTGACGCCGGTGGTCGCCGCCGAGCTCGAGTTCTACCTCGTCGACCTGGAGCGCACGCCCGAGGGCAGGCTGCAGCCGCCGCGCTCGCCGCGCACCGGCGTGCGCGCGGGCTTCAAGCGCGGTTACGAAACCGACGAAGTCGAGGATTTCCGCGAGCTGCTGACCGCGATCCACGACACCGCCCGCCGTCTCGGCATCCCGGCCGAGACCGTGCTGTCGGAGTACGGTCCGGGGCAGTTCGAGGTGACGCTGCACCACCACGCCGATGCGCTGCGCGCGATGGACCAGGCGATCATGCTCAAGCGCCTGGTCAAGGGGGTGGCGTTGGCGCACGGCGTGCAAGCCACCTTCATGGCCAAGCCCTACACGCACGAATCCGGCAGCGGCTTGCACGTGCACATGAGCGTGCTCGACTGCGACGGCACCCCGGTCTTCGCCAGCGAAGACCCGCAAGGCACGCCGGCGCTGCGCCACGTGATCGGCGGGCTGCAAGCGCACATGGCCGAGACCATGCTGCTGTTCGGCCCCCACGCCAATTCGTACCGGCGGCTGCGCGCCGGCTTCTACGCTCCGGTCAACACCGCCTGGGGCGTCAACAACCGCACCGTGTCGCTGCGCATCCCGGCGAGCCCGCCCGGCGCACGCCGCGTCGAGCACCGCGTCGCCGGCGCCGACGCCAATCCCTACCTAGTGCTGGCGGCGATCCTGGCGGCCGCACACGAGGGGCTGATCGAGGCGCGCGATCCGGGGCCCCCGACCAGCGGTGATGCCTGTCGCGTACCGGCCCACGGCCATCTGCCGGCGCACTGGATCGACGCGATCGAGCGCTTCGCCGTCTCCGACTTCGTGCACACCTATTTCCCGGCGGACTTCCTCGACACTTACCTCGCCACCAAGCGCGCCGAAGCGGCCGAGTTCTTCGCCGAGGTCGGCCCGCTCGACTACGACTGGTACCTGCGCGCGGTGTGAGGGCAGGGGCTCAGCGCGGCGCGGCCTCCGCCTCGCGCGGCTGGCTCAGGTAGTCGCGCAGCGCGTGGCCGGCGGCGAGGATGTGCTCGGCGAGGAAGGCCGCCGCGGTATCCACCTCGCGCTGGCGGCACAGCGCCAGCAGCTCGCGGTGCTCGCGGTGGGCGCGCTCGGTGAAGCGTGCCAGCAACAGCTGCATGCGGATGTAGCGGTCGGTCTTGTGGTGGATGTTCTCGATGATCGCCAGCGTGTTGGGGCGGCGCAGCGGGCCGAACAGCGCCAGGTGGAAGTCGGCGTTGAGCTCGCCCCAGTAGCGGATGTCCTGCGCCGCGAGCGCGGCTTCGTAGCGCTCGAGCACGCGCTCGGCGTGGTCGAGGTCGGCCTCGCTCAGCAGCGGGATCGCCCGGCGCAAGAGGTCGCCCTCGAGCAGCGCGCGCACTTCGAGCAGTTCGAGCACGTCGTCGATCGACAGCCGCGACACCACCGCCCCTCGGTGGGCGTGGATCTGGACCAGCCCCTCGGCCTCGAGCTGGCGCAGCGCCTCGCGCACCGGGATACGGCTGACGCCGTACTCCTGCGACAGCGCGTCCTGGCGCAGCTGCTCGCCGTCGGTCCAGTCGCCGACGAGGATCCGTTCGCGCAGCGCGTCGGTCAGCGCGGTGGCGAGGGTCTGGCGGGGCAGTCGGGACATGGGGCGGAACTCCACTCGGGGACGCGCCAGCAGGATAGCGCGGCGCGCGGACCCAGGCCGCAGAATCGTGCCTTTCCGGGCCGCCCTGAACGGCATCCGGTCATGTTGCCGGCGGGTCCGTGAGTTCTTCCCCTTCCCGGCCTGCTCCGGCGAGCGCCGAAGCCAGCAGCCGTGCCGCCGCGCGGCGCGCATCCCGTGCCGCCTCGAGCCGGCCGCTGACCTGCGCGGTGACGATCGCCCCCTCTTTCAGCAGGCTCAGCTCGGCGGCGAGCTCCGCCGGTTCGCGCGCGCCGGCCACTGCCGCCAGGCGCTCGAAGAACAGTGCCACCAGGCGCTTGTGCTCGGCGGCGAGGGTGTGGATCGGGTCGCGCAGCTCCGGGTACTCGACCGCGGCGTTGATGAAGGCGCAGCCGCGGAAAGTGTCGCTGCGCAACCATTCGTCGAGCACGTCGAACACCGCCAGCAGGCGCTCGCGCGGGTCGTCGGTCGCCGCCTCGACGCGCTTGACGAACCACAGCCTGAACTGCTCGTCGCGCCGACGCAGCGCGGCCAGGATCAGCGCTTCCTTCGAGCCGAAGTTGTTGTACAGCGTCATCTTCGCCACCCCGGCCTCGGCCAGCAGGGTGTCGATGCCGGTGGCACGGTAGCCGTCGCGGCAGAACAGCTTCAGCGCCGTGTCGATCAGGTGGTCGCGGCGCGACGATACCTTCATGCCAGCCTCCCGGAATGGACCGTTCAGTATCTTAGCCGTATTCCGCTTCAGACCCCACTGTGGCGCGGTTTCAGGGTCGATGATGAATTCTTCGAGAGGATTATTGATATACAGACTTGTCTATTCTATTTTTTTTGCTGTCCCTTCCTCGATAGGTGGGTCAGCAGCGTCGTTGGCGAGGCCGAAGACAGGCACAGATCCGCTGCCGTCACGGACGAAAAGGGACTTGAAGGCATTCATTGTAAACAGACTGTTCCTTTTCTGGAGATCGATCGTGAATACACTTGCACACTCCCCCTTCAAGCCCGGCCATATCGGCCTCAACGTCAGCGACCTCGAACGCGCCAAGGCTTTCTACCGCACCGTGTTCGGCTTCGAACTGATGGGCGAATCGCACCAGGACGGTCGTCGCTTCGCCTTCCTCGGCGACGGGCACACGCTGGTGCTGACGCTGTGGCAGCAGAGCGCGGGCCGCTTCGAGCGCGACCGCCCGGGGTTGCATCACCTGGCGTTCCAGGTCGAGTCGCTCGAACAGGTGCGCGAGGCCGAGGCGCGGGTGCGCGCATTGAATGCCCGCTTCCTGCACGAGGGCATCGTCGCGCACGCCGAGGGCGCGGCTTCGGGCGGGATCTTCTTCGAAGACCCGGACGGCATCCGCCTCGAGATCTACGCGCCGACCGGGCTGCACGGTCACGCCGCTGCGACACCCGACGCGCCGGCCTGCGGCTTCTTCTAGCGATCCGCTGCACGGCGGCGCGTCCGCTCCGGCGCCGCCGCCGCGCAAGGAGGCCACCATGAGCCACGCCCCGTTCCACGACGGCGAGCGCCACGTGCAGGCGCGCGTCGGCGTGCTCGAGTTCGCCGAGCGCATTGGCGCCGGTATCCGCGCCGAGATGCCCGAACCGGCGCGCGCCTTCCTGCGTGAGCGCAGCTTCGTGATCGCCGCCAGCCGCAGCGCCGACGGCGCCGTCTGGACCTCGCTGATCGCGGGCCGTCCCGGTTTCATCGAACCGCTCGGCACGACCGGGCTCGCGATCCGCGGCCTGCCGGCCGTCGGCGACCCGCTGAGCGCCAACCTGCGCGCCGACCCGGCGATCGGGCTGATCGCGCTCGACTTCGCCAGCCGCCGCCGGATGCGAGTGAACGGCGAGGCAGTGGTGACGGCCGAGGGGCTGTGCGTAACCGCGCGGCAGGTGTACGCCAACTGCCCGAAGTACATCCGCATCCGCCATCCGGCGCCACAGGCCGAGGCCGTCGCGCCGGCGAGCGCCGAGGGCACGGCGCTGAGCGCGGCGCAGCGCGCCTGGATCGCCGCCGCCGACACCGGCTTCATCGCCAGTGGTCACCGCGACGCCGGCATCGACGCCTCGCACCGCGGTGGCTCTCCCGGCTTCGTGCGGGTGCTCGATGCGCGCACGCTGCTGCTGCCGGACTATGCCGGCAACAACATGTTCCAGACGCTCGGCAACCTGCACGCCGAGCCCGCCGCCGGGCTGCTGTTCGTCGACTTCGAGCGTGGCGCCACGCTGCAGCTGAGCGGCCGCACCGAGATCCTCTGGGACGCGCCCGAAGCGGCGCGCCTCCCCGGCGCGCTGCGGCTGCTGCGCTTCGCGGTCGAGCGCGTGCGCGAGACCGCGAACGCCACGCGCCTGCGCTGGATCGCCGGCGAGCCCTCGCCGTTCAATCCGGCCTGAGCCGCCCGGACCGGGCGGCCGGTCCGTATCCACTGCCGGATCCGCCGATGCTGGAACATAGGACGGGACTTCGCTCAGGGATTCCTGGGGGCTTGCCTTTACAGTGATGGATAAGATATACAATATCCAACTCGCCGAACTCAAGTGGTACGCCGTACGATCCGCAGAGTACGATTCGATCATGGGGCCCGGGCGGGATGCGTTCGGCCGGGCTCCGTGCAAGCCATCCGCCCGGGCGCCGTCCGGGACGGCCGATACAGGAATGGAGGAGCAGGAACATGAAACTCGAAGGTATCTACCCGGCGATCGTGACCCCCTTCGACGCCAACGACCGCGTCGACCTCGAGGCCTTCGGCCGGCTGCTGGACTTCGTCATCACGGGGGGGGTCAAGGGCATCGCCGTGCTCGGCAGCACCGGCGAGTTCTACGCCTGCAGCCAGGCCGAGCGCAGCGAGATCCTCGCCTTCGCCAAGCAGGCCGTGGGCGGACGCGCCCAGCTGATCGCCGGCACCAATGCCGCCAGTACCCGCGACGTCGTCGCCAACTCGCGCGAAGCGCTGGCGCTCGGCTACGACGCCGTGCTGCTGGCGCCGCCGTACTACTCGCTGCCCTCGCAGCCCGAGCTGACGAAGCACTTCCGGGCGGTGCTCGACGACGTCGACATCCCGGTCGTGCTCTACAACTACCCGGCGCGCGCCGGGGTCGAGATCGGCTACGAGGTGCTCGACGCGATCGTCGAGCACCCGAACCTGATCGGCATCAAGGAGAGCAGCGGCGACATCAACCGCCTGCACGGTCTCCTGAGCCGCTACGGCCACCTCGGCGAAGGCTTCACGGTCTGCTGCGGCGGCGACGACCAGGCCTTCGAGTACTTCAGCTGGGGCGTGCGCGCCTGGATCGGCGGCGGCGCCTCCTTCGTGCCGCGCGAGCACGTCGAGGTGCTCGCGGCCGCGCAGGCCGGCGATCTCGCGCTGGCGCGCGCGCGCATGCAGCAGCTGATGCCGTTGCTGCAGAGCCTGGAGTCGGGCAAGTACACGCAGAAGGTCAAGCTCGGCTGCGCGCTGGCGGGCATTCCGGTCGGCGAGACGCGCGCGCCGCTGTTCCCGCTCGATCCGGCCGAGCGGGCCGAGTTCGAGGCGGTGTACGCGCGCACGGTGGCCTGAGCGCACGCGGGTTTGTCGAACAGACGCTGACGGAGATGCCGATGAGCACCGAACTGAACCAAGCCGAACTGCGCGCTGCCGCCGCTTCGCTGAGCCTGCGCACCCGGGCCTTCATCGACGGCGGTTTCACCGAAGCGGTCTCGGGCAGGCGCTTCGCCACCGAGAACCCGGCCACCGGCCGGACCCTGGCCGAGGTGGCCGAGTGCGACGCCGCCGACGTCGATCGCGCGGTCGCCGCGGCGCGGCGGGCGTTCGAGGCCGGGGCGTGGTCGCGCCGTGCGCCGGCCGAGCGCAAGCGGGTGCTGCTGCGCTTCGCCGAGCTGATGGAGCGCCACGCCCGGGAGCTGGCGCTGCTCGACGCGCTCGAGGCCGGCAAGCCGATCGCCGACTGCACCGCGATCGACATCCCCGACGCGATCGCCTGCATCCGCTGGCACGCCGAGGCGATCGACAAGCTCTACGGCGAGATCGCGCCGACCGGCCCCGACAACCTGGGGCTGGTGGTGCGCGAACCCGTCGGGGTGGTCGGCGCGGTGCTGCCGTGGAACTTCCCGGTGCAGATGGCGGCGTGGAAGCTCGGCCCGATCCTCGCCGGCGGCAACAGCCTGGTGCTGAAGCCGGCCGAGCAGACTTCGCTGTCGGCGCTGCGCCTGGCCGAGCTGGCGGCCGGGGCCGGGCTGCCCGAGGGTGTGTTCAACGTCGTACCCGGCTTCGGCCACACGGCGGGGCAGGCGCTCGGGCTGCACCCCGACGTCGACGTGGTCGCCTTCACCGGCTCGACCGAGATCGGCCGCAGGTTCCTCGAGTACTCGGCGCGCAGCAACCTGAAGCGCATCGTGCTCGAGTGCGGCGGCAAGAGCCCGCAGATCGTGATGGGCGACGTGCGCGCGCTCGACACCGTCGCCGAGCACGCCGCCGCGGCGGTGTTCTGGAACATGGGCGAGAACTGCAGCGCCGGCTCGCGGCTGATCGTGCACGCCTCGCTGCGGGAGGCGCTGCTCGAGAAGCTGGCGGCGCAGGCGGCGGCGTGGACCGTCGGCGACCCGCTCGACCCGGCGACGCGCATCGGCGCCTTGATCGAGCGCGGCCACCTCGACAAGGTGCTCAGCTACGTCGAGGCCGGGTGCGCCGACGGCGCGCGGCTGGTCGTCGGCGGGCGGCGGGCGCGGGCCGACAGCGGCGGCTACTTCGTCGAGCCGACGATCTTCGACGGCGTGGGCACGAACATGCGGATCGCGCGCGAAGAGATCTTCGGCCCGGTGCTGTCGGTGCTGAGCTTCGAGACCGAGGCCGAGGCGATCGCACTGGCCAACGACAGCGACTACGGCCTGGCCGCGTCGCTGTGGACCGAGAACCTCAACGTCGCGCATCGGGTCGCGCGGGCGGTGCGGGCCGGGACGGTGTCGGTGAACTGCTACTCTGAGGGCGACATCACCACGCCGTTCGGCGGCTACAAGCAGTCGGGCTTCGGCGGACGCGACAAGTCGCTGCACGCGCACGACCAGTACACCGAGCTCAAGACCGTGTGGTTCAGGCTGGGCTGAGGAGGACGTAAAGATGGGCAGCCACGCTTTCCGCTGCATCGACGGCCATACCTGCGGCAACCCGGTGCGCCTGGTGCTCAGCGGCCACCCGCCGCTCGAGGGCAACACGCAGGGCGAGCGCCGCCTGCACTTCCTGGCCGAGTACGACTGGATCCGCACCGGGCTGATGTTCGAGCCGCGCGGCCACAACCAGATGTCGGGCGCCTTCCTGTACCCGCCGACGCGCGAAGACTGCGACGTCGCCGTGCTGTTCATCGAGACCAGCGGCTGCCTGCCGATGTGCGGCCACGGCACGATCGGCGTGGTGACGATGGCGATCGAGCGCGGCCTGGTGAGCCCGCGCACCCCCGGCGAGCTGCGCCTCGACACCGCGGCCGGCGTGGTGGTGGCACGCTACACGATGGACGGGCCCTACGTCGGCTCGGTGCGCATCACCAACGTGCCCTCGTTCCTGTACGCGCGCGACCTCGAGGTCGAGGTTCCGCGCCTGGGCAGGCTCAAGGTCGACGTCGCCTACGGCGGCAACTTCTATCCGATCGTCGAACCGCAGCCCGGCTACCGCGACATGGCCGACTTCGGCGCCACTGAGCTGGTCGAGCTCGGCCGCGCGCTGCGCGAAGACCTCAACGCGCGCTACACCTTCGTCCACCCCGAGGACCCGGCGATCAGCGGCGTGCGCCACTGCCAGTGGACCGGCGCGCCGACGCAGCCCGGGGCGCACGCGCGCAACGCCGTGCTCTACGGCGAGGGCGCGATCGACCGCTCGCCCTGCGGCACCGGCACCTCGGCGCGGATGGCGCAACTGCACGGGCGCGGCCGGCTGGCCGAAGGCGAGGCTTTCGTCCACGAGAGCATCATCGGCAGCCGCTTCACTGGGCGGATCGAGGGCACGACCAAGGTCGGCGAGTTCGACGCGATCATCCCGAGCATCGAGGGCTGGGCGCGGATCACCGGAACCAGCGAGATCACGATCGACGACCGCGATCCCTTCGCGCACGGCTTCCAGGTCGTCTGAGGAGAATTCCAGAAGGTTTCGCTGCATCGCGACATCCGGTGCGGCGGGACGAGGGGGATGTTGCGGAGCGGATTACGCGCGTCGCATGCGCAAGGATAGCGCGGAGCGGCGCCGTACCTCGGAGGCGTACATGGATGTACGCCGAGAATGAGCACAACGACATCCCCCTCGGTCCGCCGCAATACGCACAGAACTTCTTGGGATGGCACCCCATGCACGATCGACACGCAGTCGTCGTCGGCGCCGGCATCGTCGGCGTCTGCTGCGCGCTCCAGCTGCGGCGCGAGGGCTGGCGCGTGAGCCTGCTCGACCCCGAGGAGCCGGGCAGCCGCACCTCGTTCGGCAACGCCGGCGCCATCGCCACCGCCGAGGTGATTCCGCTGGCGCTGCCCGGCGTCTGGCGCAAGGTTCCCGGCTGGCTGATGGACTCCGAAGGGCCGCTGGCGCTGCGCTGGCGCTTCCTGCCGCGGCTGCTGCCCTGGTTCGCACGCTTCCTGTGGGCCTCGCGCCGCGCCGAGGTCGAGCGCATCACCGCCGCCGCGAGCGCGCTGATGGCGCGGGTCGGCGAAGACTACGCGCCGCTGGTGGCCGACGCCGGGCTCGGGGCGATGTGGCGCGCCGAAGGCGCGATCACCCCCTACCGCGACCGCGCCCAGCTCGAGGGCGATGCCTGGGAGTGGGATCTGCGCCGGCGCTTCGGCGTGCGCGCCGAGGTGGTCGATCGAGCGCGGCTGCACGAGCTCGAGCCCTGCCTGCGCGAAGGCTTCGACTGCGGCGTGTTCGCACCCGACTGGGCTCACGTCGCCGATCCCTACGTCTTCACCCGCGGCCTGGCCGAGGCGGGCTTCTGCGACGGGGTGGTGCCGCTTCGCGCGCGCGCCGTCGCGGTCGAGCACCGCGACGGTCGGGTGGTCGGGGTTCGCACCGAGCACGGCGAGATCGTCGCCGCCGACAGCG
>JBDHRG010000146.1:0-9349 GCA_039807445.1 Candidatus Competibacteraceae bacterium | reverse complement strand
GAGCTGTCGGCCTCAGCCGGCGCCGGCCGCCCGCGACTGCTTGCGGTAGGCCATCGACTGGTCGATGCGCTGCAGGATGTGCTCGCCGGCGAGCACCGGCGCGTACTTGCACGCCTCGGCGCCGGCGCCGAGGTCGCGGGGGTCGACGCGCGCGCCGTAGTCGGGATCGTAGAAGGTCGCGATCGAATAGCGTTCGCGGCCGGAGCGGTTGATCACCCGGTGCGGCGTCGAGGCGAAGCGGTCGTTGGACCAGCGCGCGAGCAGGTCGCCGACGTTGATCACGAAGGTGCCGGGGATCGGCGGCGCGTCGATCCAGGTCTGCGAGCCGCGCTCGAGCACCTGCAGGCCGCCGCTGTCGTCCTGCCACAGCAGCGTGATGCAGCCGTAGTCGGTATGCGGCGCCACGCCGAACAGGTCGGCTTCGGACTGCGGCGGATGCGGCGGGTAGTAAACCATCTGCGTGCGCTGCATGCGCTTGCGGTACTTGTCGGCGAAGAAGCGCTCGTCGATGCCGAGGCTCAATGCCACCGCGCGCAGCAGATCGCTGCCGCAGGCGCCGATCGCCTCGTAGTAGGCGTACAGCGCCGAGCGCAGCTCGGGCATGAAGTCCGGCCAGTTGTTGGGGCCGCGCAGAGCCTCGCCGGCGAGCACCGCCGGATCGTCTTCCGGCAGCTCGAGGCCGATGCTGAAGAACTCTTTGTAGTCGGGCTTGGTCGCCTGGTACATCGTGGCGTCGCCGAGGGCGTTGAAGCCGCGGTGACGCGGGTTCACGGCTACCCGGCGCTTGGTTTCCACGGGAAAGGCGAAGAAGGTGCGGGCCGCCGCGACGGCAGCATCGACGATCGGCTGCGGGACGCCGTGATTGCGGATGTAGAAGAAGCCTACCGTGGTGCAGGCGGCGTGGATCTCGCGTGCCGCACGCTCCAGGGCCGCGCGCTCGCCCTCGCGGACCCCGCCGATGTCGACTACCGGAATCCCCTGTACTTCGGCCATCTCTCGCTCCTCGTGTGGTGCTGCCGTCGAGTGCAGGCGGTCGCGACCACGCTGGATCGGTGCGTGAGGTCGACGCTGCTGCACATCGATGCAGTATGTATCAGTGCAATCATGTCATGTCAACAAGCCTGACGACCGGTTGGCATCTGATCCGTCAGGATGGTGATTCTGTTTCAAGTACATGTTCTTGCCGCCGATAGAAACAGAAAAATCGGCTTGATGCCCATCATTTCCTGTATATACTGCTGCCACGGACCGTCCTCCGGGAGGGTCCACGAGCCGCTCGATGACGGAGTGCCCGGGCGTGTGCCCGGTGTCCGCCGCCGAGAGGCTCGATCACCATAAGAGCAGGAGGAGACAGATGAAGCGTTCCACGGTAATCGGCCGGGGCCTGGTCCGCCTGTCGGCGTGCGTGCTCGCCTTCGCGGCGTCGGCGGCGGCTCAGGCCGACGATCTGCTGGAGAAGGTGCGCAAGGCCGGCGAACTGGTGGTGGGCACCGAGATGCAGTTCGCGCCCTTCGACTTCCTCGACAACGGCGTGCAGAAGGGCGTCAACGTCGATCTCCTCGCCGAGGTCGGCAAGGAACTCGGGGTCAAGGTGCGCTTCATCGACCTGCCCTGGCCGAGCATCCTGCCGGGGCTCGAGGCGAACAAGTTCGACCTGGTCGGCGGTCCGGTCACGATCACCAGGGCGCGCATGCAGCGCTACCGCTTCACCCTGCCGATCGCCGACGCGAGCGTGGCCCTGCTCAAGCGCGCCAGCGACGCCGCGATCGCCAAGCCGCAGGATATCGCCGGCAAGGCAGTCGGGGGTGGCAAGGGCTCGTCGCAGCTCGAGCAGCTCAAGCAGTTCGTCGCGACCCTGCCCGAGCCGGCCAAGGTGCGCGAGTACGTCGACAACAACCAGGCTTACGCGGACCTGACCACCGGGCGTATCGTCGCGGTAGCCAACTCGCTGCCGAACATCGCCTATGTCGCCGCGCAGCGCCCGGACGCCTTCGCGGTGGTGACGCCCCCATTCGGCGCCAAGACCTACTTCGCCTACGTCGGGCGCAAGGACGCCGATTCGGAGCCGCTGCTGCAAGCGATCGATGCGGCGATCGTCAAGCTGCACGCCGATGGCCGGCTGGCCGCGATCCAGAAGAAGTGGTTCGGCCTGGTGATGGACGTGCCGCAGACCGCGGTAACGGCACCCGCCATCTGAAATCCCGTTCCCGCGGGCCCGGGGCCGGGTCCACGACGATCGCGACGGAGAGGAAACACGCTGTGACATTCGATTGGGCGACGATTGAGCAGGCCTTGCCGCTGATGCTGCAAGGCGGGCTGATCACCCTGGGCATCTCGCTCGCGGCGCTCGGGCTCGGCCTGGTGATCGGCACCGGGGTCTGCGCCGCGCGCTTCGCTCGCCGGGGCGCGCTGCGCGCGCTCGGCTCCGTCTACGTGACCGTGTTCCGCGGCATTCCGCTGCTGGTGCAGTTGCTGTTCATCTACTACTTCCTGCCGTTCGTCGGCATCAACGTGCCTCCCCTGGTGGCCGCGATCGCGGCGGTGTCGCTGTGCGCCGCGGCGTACATCGCCGAGATCCTGCGCGGCGGCTTCCTCGGCATTCCGAACGGTCAGCTCGAGGCGGCGCGCATCCTCGGCTTCTCGGACTGGGATGCGCTGGTGCGCATCAAGCTGCCGCAGGCGCTGCGGCTGACGCTGCCGGCACTGGTCAACGAGTTGATCCTGCTGGTGAAGGCGTCCTCGCTGGTGTCGGTGGTGGGCATCGCCGAGCTCACCCGCACTTCGCAGAACCTCGCCGCCAGCACCTTCCGGCAGCTCGAGTTTTACCTGATGGCGGCGCTGATCTACTTCGCGATCAACGCCCTACTGGCATTCGCGGGAGCGCTGCTGGAGCAACAGATGAAGCGGAGGATGGCATGAGCTTCGAGCCAGGCATCATCACCGAGCGGCTGGTCGAGATCGGGCAGGGGCTCGCCATCACCGTCGGCGCGTGGGCCGGCGGCGTGGTGATCGGCATGGCGATCGGTCTCTTGATCGCGGTGCTGCAGATCTTCTGCGGCGCGTGGGTGCGGGGGCTGCTGCGGTTCTACATCGAGCTGATCCGCGGCACGCCGTTCCTGGTACAGCTGTTCCTGCTGTACTACGGCGGACCGGCCTTCGGGCTCGAGCTCGAGCCGCTGTCGGCCGGTGTCATCGGCCTCGGCATCTACGGCAGTGTCTATTTCGCCGAGATCTTCCGTGCGGGTTTCATGTCGGTGCCGCGCGGCCACCTCGAAGCCGCCGCCTGCCTCGGCATGACGCGGTTGCAAACCATCGCCCGGATCCAGCTGCCGCAGATGCTGGTGATCATCGTGCCGGCGCTGGTGAACCTGGTGATCATCCTGAGCAAGGAAACCGCGGTGCTGTCGATCGTGACGGTGCCCGAGCTGACCTTCGTGCTCACCGGGATCGGCTCGGAGACCTTCGCCTTCGTCGAGACGCTGCTGGTGCTGTGCGTCAGCTACCTGGCGCTGACGGAGCTGACGTCCCGCCTCGGGCTGAGGTTCGAGCGCCGGGTCGGGCGCTTCATGTTGCACCGGGCTTCGTGAGACCACGTTGAGACAGATGACGATGAACCAGACATCCAGGATTGCCAACGCCGAAGTCGTGCTCCAGGCGCGCCAGCTGTGCAAGCGCTTCGGCGCGCACGAGGTGGTGCGCAGCGTCGACCTCGAGGTGCACCGCTCCGAGGTGGTGTGCCTGATCGGGCCCTCGGGCTCGGGCAAGAGCACGCTGCTGCGCTGCATGGCCTTCCTCGAGGAATACTCCGCCGGCGAGATCCACATCGAGGGCGAGCTGCTCGGCTACGTGCAGAACGGCGCCGACCGGCGCGTGCGCGCCTCGGAGGCGCAGATCAACCACGTGCGGCGCAACGTCGGTATGGTGTTCCAGCAGTTCAATCTGTGGCCGCACATGAGCGCGCTCGGCAACGTCACCGAGGCGCTGCTGCGCGTGCGCCGCCTGAAGCCCGACGAAGCCCGCCGGCGCGGCCTGGCGATGCTCGACAAGGTCGGGCTCGCGGCCAAGGCCGACGCCTATCCGGGGCAAATGTCGGGCGGCCAGCAGCAGCGCGTGGCGATCGCCCGCGCGCTGGCGATGGAGCCGCACATCATGCTGTTCGACGAGCCGACCTCGGCGCTCGATCCCGAGCTGGTCGGGGAGGTCCTGCAGGTGATGAAGGACCTCGCCCGCGAGGGCATGACCATGGTGGTGGTCACGCACGAGATGGGCTTCGCCGCGCAGGTGGCCGATACGGTGATGTTCCTCGACCAGGGCGCGGTGGTGGCACGCGGCACGCCGCGCGAGATCTTCCAGGGCAACCCGTCACCGCGGCTGCAGCAGTTCCTGCAGAACTACCTCGACCGCAACGCCTTCTGGCAGCAGGAGCGGGAGCTGAAGGAGGGGGCGGCGTGATGCAAGCCTCCTGGGCCATCGAATCCTTCGCACGCCCCGATGCGCGCAGCGTGCCGCCCTACAATGCGGGGCTGTCGGCGGAGGTGGTGCGCGCGCGCTACGGCGTGGCGCGCATCGCCAAGCTCGGCAGCAACGAGAATCCGCTCGGTCCGGCCGCGGCGGTGGCGACGGCGCTGGCGGCGGCGCCATCGGTCGCCCTCTACCCCGACGCCGGCTGCGGGGCGCTGCGCGCTGCGCTCGCCGCGCGGCTCGCGCTCGATCCCGCGCGGCTGGTGTTCGGCAACGGTTCGGAAGACCTGATCGCGGTGCTGAGCCGCGTGCTGCTCGACCACGGCGACGAGGTCGTCACGATCACCCCGGCGTTCGGGCTGCACGTGATCTGCCCGCAGTCGCTCGGCGCCACCGTGCGCTGCGTGCCGGTGCGCCCGGACTGGGCGATCGACGTCGACGGGCTGATCGCGGCGCTGACGCCCCGCACCCGGCTGCTGATGCTGTCGAACCCCTCGAACCCGGTCGGCAGCGCGCTCGACGCGCGCGAGTTCGAGCGCCTGCTGGCAGCGCTGCCCGCGCACACGCTGCTGGTCTGGGACGAGGCCTACCACGAGTACGCGGCGGCCGACCCCGGCTATCCCGACTGCCTGGCCCTGCTCGAGGGCGCCGGCCACCCCTTCGTGCTGCTGCGCACCTTCTCGAAGGCTTACGCGCTCGCAGGGCTGCGGGTCGGCTACGGCATCTGCTCCGAGCCGGCGCTGGCCGCGCTGATCGACCGCCTGCGCAACCCCTTCAACGTCAACGCCCTGGCGCAGGCGGCGGCGCTCGCCGCGCTCGCCGATCGGGCGCACCTGCATGCCAGCGTGCAGCACGTGGTCGAGGAGCGGGAGCGGGTGCGCGGCAGGCTGATCGCACTGGGGCTCGCGCCGGCACCCTCGCTCGCCAACTTCCTGTTCTTCGACTGCGGCCACGATGCGGCGGCGCTCGGCGAGCGGCTGCTGCGCCGCGGCGTGATCACCAAGCCCTGGCGCGAGCCCGGCTACACGCGCTGCCTGCGCGTGTCGATCGGCAGCCGGGACGACAACGATCTGTTCCTCGACGCGCTGGACGGCGCGCTCGGGGAGATGGCGCACGAAACCGAGGGCTGAACCATGGGCGTCGAGCAGGGACCGATGGACGGGCGCTTGCAGGAGGGGGCGCCGGCGGCGCTGTACGAGCAGGTCAAGGCCTTCGTCCACGACAAGCTGCGCTCGGGCGAGTGGAAGCCCGGCGACCGCATCCCCTCCGAGGCCCAGCTCGTCGGCGAGCTCGGCGTGTCGCGGATGACGGTCAACCGGGCGCTGCGCGAGCTGTCCGAGCAGGGCAAGCTGGTGCGCCTGAGCGGCGTGGGCACTTTCGTCGCCGAAGCCAAGCCGCAGTCCACGCTACTGATGATCGCCAACATCGCCGACGAGATCCGCGCACGCGGTCACGTCTACAGCTGCAAGGTGCTGCGGCTGGCGCGCGAAGCCGCGCCGCTCGAGGTCGCGGCGGCGCTCGCGCTGCCGACCGGCGCCTCGGTGTTCCACGCGATCTGCGTGCACCGCGAGAACGGCGTGCCGGTGCAGCTCGAGGACCGTTTCGTCAATCCGGCGATGGTCCCGGACTTCATCCACCAGACCTTCGACGACACGATGCAGCCCTCGGCGTACCTGCTGCGCACGGTGCCGGCGGCCGAGATCGAGCACATCGTCGACGCCGCGATGCCCACGCCGGCGGAGGCCGAGCTGCTCGAGGTCGCCCCGACCCAGCCCTGTCTGGTGCTGGTGCGCCGCACCTGGTCGGCGGGGCGGGCGGTGACGTTCGTCCGCTTCGTCCACCCGGCGTCGCGCTACCGCCTCGGCAGCCGTTTCTCGACCGGTTCGGAGCACGGAACCGGCTGATCCGGCCGCGTGGCCCGATCGTCGTGTTCAGTCCGGTAGCTCGACCCCGTGCTGGCGACAGGCGGCGGTCAGCGTGTTGTGCAGCAGGCAGGCGATGGTCATCGGGCCGACGCCCCCCGGCACCGGGGTGATGTGCGCGGCGACCTCCCGGGCGGACTCGAAGTCGACGTCGCCGACCAGCCGGGCCTGGCCCGCGACCTCGATGCGGTTGATGCCGACGTCGATCACGGTGGCGCCGGGCTTGATCCAGTCGCCCCGCACCAGCTTCGGCCGGCCGACCGCGGCGACGACGAGGTCGGCGCGGCGGCACTCCTCGGCCAGGTTCGCGGTGTGCGAGTGCGCGATCGTGACGGTGCAGTCCTCGCGCAGCAGCAACTGCGCCATCGGCTTGCCGACGATGTTCGAGCGGCCGATCACCAGCGCGTGCCGGCCGCGCAGATCGCCGAGGCGGTCCTTCAGCAGCATCAGCACGCCGAGCGGGGTGCACGGCACCAGCGCGCGGCCACCGGTGGCGAGCAGGCCGACGTTGAGCGGGTGGAAGCCGTCGACGTCCTTGGCCGGGTCGATCGCGTGCAGCACGGCGTCGGCGTCGATCTGCGCCGGCAGCGGCAGCTGCACCAGGATGCCGTGCACCGCGGGGTCGGCGTTGAGCCGCTCGACCAGCGCCAGCAGCGCGTCCTGCGACGTGGTCTCGGGCAGCGTGTGCTCGAACGAGCGCATGCCGACCTCGACCGTCTGCCGCGCCTTGTTGCGCACGTAGACTTCGCTCGCCGGGTCCCGGCCGACCAGCACCACCGCCAGCCCGGGGATGAAGCCGTAGTCCTGGCGCAGCGCCTGCACGCGGCGGGCGATGTTGGCACGCAGATTGGCGGCGAAGGCCTTGCCGTCGATGATCTCAGCCATGCTGTCCTCGGTGCGGGTGGCTAGGGCGCGGGCGCGAATGATAGCGCCGGCGGCCGTGCGCCGCGAACGCCGAGGCGACGCCGATTGGCGTGGTTGTGCCATGTGCGCGGGGCTGGTTATCTTTCCCCTTTCGATCCGCAGGCGAGGCGCTGCGCGGTCGCCTGCCTGGAGAGCCTTGCCGATGTCCAGAACCGAGCCGCGGTACGTGCCGCACTACACCCTGACCCTGTCCTGCCCCGATACCGTCGGCATCGTCGCCGCCGTGTCGGGCTTCCTCGCCGAGCACGGTTGCAACATCGTCGACAGCGCCCAGTTCGGCGACCAGTACAGCGGGCGCTTCTTCATGCGCGTCAGCTTCCACGCCGGCGACGAGCCGGGCGGGGTCGAATCGTTCCGCGAAGCCTTCGCGCCGATCGGGGCGCGCTTCGACATGGAGTGGCAGCTCCACGACGCCGCGGCCAAGCCGCGCGTGGTGCTGCTGGTGTCGCGCCACGGCCACTGCCTGAACGATCTGCTGTACCGCTACCGCGTCGGCGCGCTGAACATCGAGATCCCGGCGGTGATCTCGAACCACCGCGACTTCTACCAGCTGGTCGCCTCGTACGACATCCCGTTCCACTACCTGCCGATCATCGACGGCGACAAACGCGCGCAAGAGGCACGCATGCTCGAGGTGATCGAGCGCGAGCGCGCCGACCTGGTGGTGCTGGCGCGCTACATGCAGGTCCTGTCCGACGACGCCTGCCGCCGGCTCGAGGGGCGCGCGATCAACATCCATCATTCCTTCCTGCCGAGCTTCAAGGGCGCCAGACCCTACCACCAGGCGTACGAGCGCGGCGTCAAGCGCATCGGCGCGACCGCGCACTACGTCACCGCCGACCTCGACGAGGGGCCGATCATCGACCAGGAGGTGATTCCGGTCGGCCACGCGATGTCGCCCGAAGACCTGGTCGCCGCCGGGCGCGACATCGAGAGCGTGGTGCTGGCGCGCGCGGTCAAGCTGCACCTCGAGCACCGCGTGCTGCTGAACGGCCACCGCACCGTGGTGTTCGCCTAGGGCGGGGCACGCGGCCATGTTCGACCTGACGGCGGCGGTGCGGCTGGCGCTCGAGCTGATCGCCGGCGCCGACCCGGGGCTGCTCGGCATCGTTGCGCTGTCGCTCGGCGTCAGCCTGGCCGCGGTCACGGTCGCGATGCTGATCGGGCTGCCGCTCGGTGCGGTGCTGGCGCTGATCCGCTTCCCCGGCCGGCGCGCGCTGGCCGTGGTGCTGAATGCGCTGATGGGCTTGCCGCCGGTGGTGGTCGGCCTCGTGGTCTACCTGCTGCTGTCGCGCGCAGGCCCGCTGGGCGAGCTCGGTTTGCTGTTCACGCCGACGGCGATGGTGATCGCGCAGACGCTGCTGATCACGCCGATCATCGCCGCGCTGACGCGGCAAGTGGTCGAAGACCTGTGGCTCGAGCTCGAGGAGGGGCTGCGCTCGCTCGGCGCCGGCCCTTGGCGCGCGGTGCCGACGCTGCTGTGGGAGGGGCGCTGGAGCCTCGCCACCGTGGTGCTGGCCGGCTTCGGCCGCGCGATCGCCGAGGTCGGCGCGGTGATCCTGGTCGGCGGCAACATCGCCAACGTCACGCGCACGATGACCACCGCGATCGCGCTCGAGACCAGCAAGGGCGACCTGCCGCTGGCGCTGGCGCTGGGCTTGATCCTGATCGCCATCGCGGTGCTGGTGAATGCCGCCGTCCAGGCCCTGCGCAGCGTCGCCCGCCGTGTGGCGGGCTGAGCCCGAAGCGCTGCTGCCGCTGCGGCTCGAGGGCGTGAGCTACGCGCCCGCGGGCCAGCCGCTGCTCGGCCCGCTCGAGCTGGCCTTCGGGGCCGGCGGCACCAGCGTCGTGCTCGGCCCCAACGGCGCCGGCAAGAGCCTGCTGCTGCGGATCTGCCACGGCCTGCTGCTGCCCAGCGCCGGGCGCCTGGTCTGGGCCGGCCCGGCGGGGCACGAGGCTGCACGGCGCCAGGCGATGGTGTTCCAGCGGCCGATGGTGCTGCGCCGCCCGGTCGCGGCCAACGTCGAATACGCGCTGGAGCT
>JBDHRG010000007.1:0-45835 GCA_039807445.1 Candidatus Competibacteraceae bacterium | reverse complement strand
TCGCCCAGCCCCGGCAGAAGCCTGTTTCCAGACTCACGTCCCGAAACCGCCTCCAGCTCGCACCGGCGAAGAGCTGCAAATTCTAACCCCGCAGCAGCACTTGTCAACACCGTTCTCAAAAAATTCAGCGAATCATTTGAAGCCGATGAAACAAGGGCTGCGCCATTCGCAGCCGACGTTCGAATCGAACTGCGGAGGGCGCAGTCTACTGATGGCACGCCGGGCGTCAAGCCCCTTCTTCCGCCGTCGGGTACCGATTCAGACCACCGTCACCCGCGCGGCGCGACGCTTGCCGACCTGCACCACCAGGGTAGTACCGGCGACGATCACCAGGCCCTTGTCTTCGACGCGCTCGCCATCGAAACGCACCGCGCCCTGGCCGAGCATGCGCAGCGACTCCGACGTGCTCGCGGTCAGCCCCGCTTCCTTGAGCAGATTGGCGACCGGCAGCCCCTGTGCCCCACCGCTGACGGTGAGCTCGGGCAAGTCCTCGGGCAGCACGCCCTTCTGAAAGCGCTCGACGAAGGCAGCGAGCGCGCGCTCGCCGGCGCCGGCGCCGTGGAAGCGGTCGACCAGCTCGACGCCGAGGCGGAACTTGATGTCGCGCGGGTTGGCGCCCGCTTCGGCTTCGCGCTTGAAACCCTCGATCTCGGCCAGCGGCCGGAACGACAGCAACTCGAAGTAGCGCCACATCAGCGTGTCGGAGATCGACATCAGTTTGCCGAACATCTCCTCCGGCGCTTCCTTGATGCCGATGTAGTTGCCGAGCGACTTCGACATCTTCTGCACGCCGTCGAGCCCTTCGAGGATCGGCATCGTCAACACGATTTGCGGCTCTTGGCCGTAATGCTTCTGCAACTCGCGGCCGACCAGCAGATTGAACTTCTGATCGGTGCCGCCGAGCTCGACGTCGGCCTGCATCGCCACCGAGTCGTAGCCCTGCACCAGCGGGTACAGGAATTCGTGGATCGCGATCGGCTGGCCGCCGGCGTAGCGCCTGGCGAAGTCGTCGCGCTCGAGCATGCGTGCGACCGTGTGCTTGGCGGCGAGCTGGATGAAGTCGGCCGGACCCATCCGGTCGAACCAGGCCGAGTTGAACATCACCCGGGTCCTGTCCGGGTCGAGGATCTTGAACACCTGCTCCTCGTAGGTGCGGGCGTTGTCGAGGATCTGCTCGCGCGACAGCGGCTTGCGCGTGACGTTCTTGCCGGAGGGATCGCCGATCATGCCGGTGAAGTCGCCGATCAGGAACATGATCTCGTGGCCGAGCACCTGGAAGTCGCGCAGCTTGTTGATCAGCACCGTGTGGCCGAGGTGCAGGTCCGGCGCGGTCGGATCGAAGCCCGCCTTGACGCGCAGCGGCCGCCCCTGCCTGAGCCGTTCGGCCAGCTCGTCCTCGATCAGCAGCTCATCCGCCCCGCGCTTGATCTGCGCGAGCGCCTCGTTCAGCGATGCCATCGACAGCCCCGTTCACTTGAAACTCGACACAAGCCGGCAACGATACCCGATGCGCACCGCGCGCCCAAGCGCGGGTTTGACCCTGGTGCGTTGCGGCCGATACAGTGCGGCGATTTCCCGCTGCCCGTCGACCGATGCGACATCGCCCATACCCTTTCCGGAGCCGGCCCGATGCCTGAGCTGTATATCGGCCTGATGTCGGGCACCAGCCTCGACGGCGTCGATGCGGCGCTGGTCGAGTTCGACCATCGGGGGCCCCCGCGCCTGCTCGCCGCACACGCCGAAGCGATGCCGCCCGCGCTGCGCGCCGAGCTGCATGCGCTGGCGCATGCCGAAGACGACCGCCTCGAGCGCGTCGCACGCGCCGACAACCGCATCGCGCGACTGTTCGCGCACGCGGCCGGGGCCCTGCTCGAGGCTGCCGGCGTGGCGCCCGCCGCGGTGCGCGCGATCGGCAGCCACGGCCAGACCGTGCGTCACGCCCCTGACGGGGACGAGCCTTACACGGTACAGCTCGGCAACCCGAGCCTGCTCGCCGAGCTCGCCGGCATCACCGTGGTCGCCGACTTCCGCCGCCGCGACCTCGCCGCCGGCGGCCAAGGTGCGCCGCTGGCGCCGGCCTTCCACGCCGCCTTCTTCGGCACACCGTCGCACGCCTTGGGCGTGGTCAATATCGGCGGCATCGCCAATCTGAGCGTGCTCGACGCCGAGGGTGGCGTGCACGGCTTCGACACCGGTCCCGGTAACGTGCTGCTCGATACCTGGGCCGCGGTCCATCTTGACCGGCCGATCGACCACGGCGGCGACTGGGCGGCGAGCGGGTGCCCGATCGGGACGCTGCTCGAGCGCATGCTCGGCGAGCCGTATTTCGCCGCCCCGGCACCGAAGAGCACCGGCCGCGAACTGTTCAACCGCGACTGGCTCGACCGCCAGCTCGCCGGGCTCGATCCGGTGCCGGCACCGTGCGACGTGCAGGCGACCCTGGTCGAGCTGAGTGCGCACAGCATCGCGCTGACCGCGCGCGCGGCCAGCGTCACCGAGTTGCTGGTGTGCGGCGGCGGCGTCCACAACGCGGCGCTGATGGCGCGCCTGGCGCAGCTGGCCGGCTGCCCGGTGGTCTCGACCGCGGCGCGCGGCGTCGACCCCGACTACCTCGAGGCGATCGGCTTCGCCTGGCTCGCGCGCCAGACGCTGGCCGGCCTGCCCGGCAACCTGCCCGCCGCGACCGGCGCGAAGGGGCCGCGCATCCTCGGCGGGATCTATCCGGCCTGAAAAGCAAGGCACGAGGCACAGCAAGATGTCGTTTTCACTCGTACCTCGCTACTCGCCTCTCGTGCCTTCCCTAACAAAACGGGGCCCGAAGGCCCCGTCGCGCGGGGTGGCACGGATCGTCCTGCGGATCAGACCGAGAACGACGAGCCGCAGCCGCAGGTGGTGGTGGCGTTCGGGTTGCGGATCACGAACTGCGCGCCTTCCAGCCCCTCGCTGTAGTCGATCTCGGCGCCGATCAGGTACTGGTAGCTCATCGGGTCGACCAGCAGCTTGACGCCGCAGTTCTCGACCATCGTGTCGCCGTCCTGCAGCTCTTCGTCGAAGGTGAAGCCGTACTGGAAGCCCGAGCAGCCACCGCCACTGACGAACACGCGTAGCATCAGCGCCGGATTGTTCTCTTCCTCGATCAGCGCCTTGACCTTGGTCGCAGCCGAATCGGTGAAGATCAGCGGGCTGGGCATTTCGGTAGCGGTCGACATTCGGTCACTCCTGCCTCGCAAGGCCTTGCATGCATCGATGGCGCAGGATTATGCGGTTCCCGAGCGTTTTCATCAACAATTCCGAGGTGTTGGCGGCGCGCGCCGTACACGTGGCTTGACCCCCGTCATTCCCCGGTCGGCGGACACGGTATCCTATGCCCGAACTCCTGCGGAACCGCGCCGTCGAAGCGGCGGTTCCCCACGCCTGTAGAGAGAACGCGATGAAGCTGAAGGAAACCCTGATCGCCGGCGCGATGCTGGCCGTGGTCGCGGCGCTGGCCGCGTTCTGGTTCATGCCGGGCGGCGTCGACAAGGCGCCCGACGTCGCCTTCAAGACCCTCGACGGCCGCACGCTGACGATGGCCGAACTCAGGGGCAAGCCGGTACTCGTCAACTTCTGGGCCACCAGCTGCCCCGGCTGCGTCAAGGAGATGCCCGACCTGAACAGCGTCTACCAGCAGTACAAGGGCCAGGGGCTGGAGATCATCGGCGTCGCGGTATCTTACGATCCGCCCAGCCACGTGCTGGAATTCGTCCGCAGCCGCAACATCAGCTACCCGATCGCGCTCGACAGCGACGACGCCATCGCCCGGGCCTTCGGCGAAATCCGCCTGATCCCGACCTCGTTCGTGATCGCGCGCGACGGGCGCATCGTGCAGCAGAAGATCGGCGAGTACACCCGCGAGCAGCTCGACGCGCAGGTACGCCAGATCATCGGCACCTGAGCGCGAGGGTATCGTGTCCTACCTGCTGCTGAAGGCGCTGCACCTGATCTTCATGGTCACGTGGTTCGCCGGGCTGTTCTACCTGCCGCGGCTGTTCGTCTACCACGCGCTGAGCGAGGATGGCATCAGCCGCGAGCGCTTCAAGCTGATGGAGCGCAAGCTCTACTGGGGCATCACCACCCCGGGCGGCGTGCTGACGCTGGTGTTCGGCGGCTGGATGCTCGCCGCCGGCGGCTGGAGCGCGTATTCGGGCATGGGCTGGCTGCACGCCAAGCTGACGCTGCTGGCAGCTCTGGTCGCTTACCACGTCTGGTGCGGCAAGCTGCTCGCCGACTTCAGGCACGAGCGCAACACCCGGAGCCACGTCTGGTTGCGCTGGTTCAACGAAGCGCCGGTGCTGGCGCTGGTCGCCATCGTGCTGCTGGCGGTGCTGAAGCCGTTCTGACAGACGCCGGTCCACGGCCAGACATTCGCAGCACGGGTATTCGTCATCGCTCGCCTCCACCGGGTAGCCGCTCGGCGATCCAGTCGAGCAATATGGCGGCCGGGTCGTAGAACTCGCTCTCGGGATAGCGGCGCAGCAGCTCGAGGTTCAGCGCGTCGTAGACGGGAACCCAGCCTTCGCCCCGGCGCAGCGCCAAGGCCGGATGCAGCAGATAGGCGCCGTGTACCGTGCGCAGGAACAGGCGGCGATTGTAGGCGTAGTCGCTGCCGACCTCGTTGCGCGCCAGCACGCTGTTCCAGTAGGTGCGCTTCTTGCGCGAGGCGTGCAGCACGCTCTCGGGAAAGTGTTGCACCGCGTCGATGAAATCCCTCGTCGAGAACCCCGCCAGCGCAGCAGCGCTGCGCCGCACCCGGAACTCGAGCTTGGTGCGGAACAGCGCGATCATCGAGTTCAGCACGAACCATTCCATCGTGTGCGCATCGAGCTTCCACAGCCGCTCGACCGACTCGACGTCGACGCTCGGCGGCGCCAGCCGCGCGTGCAGCGCCGCGAAGGCGCCACGCGCGAAGGCTTCGTCGAGGTAGGCGCGGCGCAGCGCCAGATGATAAGCGCTGCAGGCGTGGCCGTCGGTCAGCGCGGGATCGGCGCCGCGCTCGAGCAGCGCCTCGACCAGCGCGACGTTGCCGACGCGCGCCGCGATCATCAGCGGCGTCTGGTTCATCGCATTGCGATAATCGACGCCGTACTGCTCGGTGTTGCGCAGCACATCCTTGAAGTGCCTGCCTTCGAAGGCGGCGAAATGCTTGCGGGCCAGCCCCGCCATCAGGCCATGCAGCCGCTCGTTGCGGCGATCCGACCACCCGATCCGATGCAGATCGCGCATCAGGCGAACGTCATCGTGGCAGGCGGCGTACTCCTCGATGTGCTGCCGCGGCTTCTTCGAGATCTGCTTCGGGTCGAGCGCCTTGGCCAGGGTTTCGGCGAAGCGTTCGGGCGTCATCACCTCCCACGGCACGGTCTTTTCGCGCAAGACGGTCTTGCGGATCGCCTCGGCCTGCTCCTGCTTGCCTTGCAGCTCGAGGCGTCGCGCCTCGCGCTGCCATTCCTCCAGGCTCGAATCCTGGCGCGCGAGCCCGAGCTGTTCGCGCGCCTGGTCGAGGCCGAGCAGGCACAGCAGCGGGTGGCCGACCTCGCTCTCGAGCAGGTAGACGTTCTGCGTGGCGCGCGTCACCGCCACGTACAGCGCATTGATGAAGAACTTGTAGGCTTCCAGCGACTTGTCGGTCTTGTCCCGGCCGCGGGCGTAGCGCAGCTCGTCGCCAGTCAGGTCTTCGCGGTTGACGCCCTCGGCGATCGCGCCGAAGCGCTTGCGCTCGCCGGAGACGAAGTCGAGCAGGATGATGTTCTCGTACTCCAGCCCCTTGGCTTCCTGGATCGAGAACAGCAGCGGCGTCTGGAACAGCTTGCGCGCTTCGGCCTTGTGCTCGTCGCGCATCACCAGCACCGCGTAGCGGGTCGAGTGGCGCGTCTTGTCGTTGAGCTCGCGGCGCATCGCGTCCTTCGCCGGCAGCAGCGCGACCGAGCCGCCGTCGGCGGCGACACTCGAGATCAGGTAGTTGCTCTCGCGGTCGATCGAACCGAAGCGGCTCTGCTTGATCTTCAGCAGCGTGTTGGCGAGCGCGGTGACGCGCGGCGCGCTGCGGTAGTTGGTGTGCAGGATGCGCGTGATCTCGCGCGCCTCGAGCGCCTCGTCGCGGTAGAACAGCGTCTTCAGCCGCGACCAGGAGAAGAAGTTGGGGTGGACGATCTGGTTGGAGTCGCCGCACAGCAGGAACTGCCCCGGTCGCCGCAGGCTCTTCAGGATCAGCGTCAGCTGGACGTTGGTCAGATCCTGCACCTCGTCGACGACGACGAAGTCGTAGCGCGGCTCGCACAGCCCCAGGTACTCGTGCGCCAGCAGGTTGGCGTCGTAGCGCCCGCTCTCGGCGAGGAAGGCACGGTACTTCTCGAACAGCGCGTAGACGCGTTCGCGCTCGGCCTCGAGGAAGATCGACTGCTTGACGCCCAGCGCCAGGTATTGCTCGCGGCTCAGCCACGGCGCGTCGGCGTCCTGGCCGGTCAGCACGCCGCGGAACTCCTCGAACAACTGGTGTGCATCGCAGAACCCCGCCTGCTGACGATGGCGCTCGAACCAGCCGCGGAAGCTCGTGTAATCGATCTCGCGGCCACGCGGCACGCGGAAGGTCTCGAGGAATTCGCGCAGCGACAGGAAGTCGAGCTGCTGGCGCTCGTTGTCGTAGCCGTTGGCGTAGTAGAGCTCGCGGGCGTTCTGCGCCAGGTAGGCCGACAGCGTCACGTACAGCGCATCGCCCTCGACCTGCTTGAGCTTCTCCAGCGTCAGCGCGGTCTTGCCGCTGCCGGCCGAGCCGATGATCAGCACCGGCGGCGGCAGGCGGTAGATCGCCTCTTGCGCCTCGTCGAAGGAGATCACCTTGTCGAGCAGGTGGAAGCGACCGTGCTGCGGATTGACGTAGGGCAGCTCCGGCAGCACCTCGTCGTGCAGCGATTCGGCGAACAGCGCTTCGAGCCTGTCCTCGTCGATCACCGCGCCGCTGAGGAAGCGCGACTTGTCGTAGGCGTGGTTGCGGATGACTTCGAGGATCAGCGCGTAGCGCTCGCCGCCGTGGCGGCCGATGCGAAACAGCAGCCGGTTCGAATGGTCGAGCTTCGCCCGATAATAGCCGCCCTGCGCCAGCTTCTTGACCTCGGCAGAACGGAAGTCGTCCTGCTCGAGCATGCGCCGCAGCTTCTGGTACTGGGCCTTGACGCCGGTCAGGTCGAGCTCGTCGTATTCCAGGACTTTCAAGGCGGTCAGTTCCCTGCGGCGTGCGGTCCGCTGCAGTCTATCGGCTTCCCGGTCGGGTGCGCACGCGGAGCTGCCCCTGCGGCAGCGGCCGTGCCAACATCGCTCCACCCGTCGACGAAAGGAAACCGAAAGCGATGCTGATCCTGTTCACCGACTTCGGCCTCGACGGCCCCTACGTCGGCCAGTTGCACCTCGCCGCCGCGCGCGCCGCACCCGGGCTGGCGGTGCTCGACCTGATGCACGACGCGCCGGCCTTCGATCCGCAGGCCTCGGCCTACCTGCTCGCCGCCGTCGCTGCCGGGCTGCCGCCGGGCGCGGTGCTGGTCGGCGTGGTCGACCCCGGCGTAGGCAGCGCGCGGCGGGCGCTGATCGTCGAGCTCGACGGCCGCTTCTGCGTCGGCCCCGACAACGGTCTGTTCGAGCCGCTCGCCGCGCGCGCGGCTCGCGTGCGCGCCTGGAACATCACCTGGCGCCCCGAACACCTGTCGGCGAGCTTCCACGGCCGCGACCTGTTCGTGCCGGTGGCGGCGCGGCTCGCCACCGGCACCGCGCCCGACGCGCTCGGCGAGGCGATCGCCTTCCCCTCGCGCGGCTGGCCGGCGGACCTCGCCCGCGTGATCTACCTCGACCGCTACGGCAACGCGATGACCGGGCTTCGCGCCGACACCCTGCCGGCCGACGCGCGGCTGCGCGCCGGCGACCGCGTCCTTTCCCGCGCACGCACCTTCGCCGACCTGCCCGAAGGCGCAGCCTTCTGGTACGCCAATTCGCAGGGCCTGGCCGAGATCGCGCTCAACCGCGGCAGCGCCGCGGCGGCGCTGGGGCTCGCGGTCGGAACGCCGGTCGAGATCGCCGCCTGACGTCGGCTTCCTTCGCTCCCGGCCAAGCCGCGAGGCGCACGCCTCAGAGCGCTCACCCGATCAAGACACCAGCAGCTCGAGGTCGATGTTCAAGGCGTGTCCGAGCCGTCTGAGCAGATCGACCGAGGGCGAGCGCCGGCCGGACTCGATCTGCGAAATGGCGGACGGCGTCACTTCGCACTGCGCGGCGAGCTCGCTGACCGGGATCCCCCGGTATTCGCGCCATACGCGCACGGGATTGTCCCCGTCCAGCAGGCGTCCGAGCACCGCGTCGGGGATGAACTCCCTGCCCTCGGCGCGCTCATGCGCCGAGCGCTGGAGCGCCTCGATGTCTTCGCTATCCTCCAGCGCTTCGATCAGCGCCCTGTACTCCTCGTAAGGCAGGACGGCGAAGGCCGGCTTGCCCTCGGCATCCGCGATGAACTGCACGCTCATTGGTACACCTGTCCGCGTGTAGCAATCTTCACGACCGATACCACCATGCGCCGGTCTTCGAGCAGATAGACCACGCGCCAGTTGCCCACCCGCAAGCGGTAGCCAGGATGATCCGTCAGCTTCTTGACGTTCCTTGCCGCATACGGGTCAACCGCCAGTTCGGCCAGCTTGGCGCGAATCAGCCGTGCCGTCTCCTTTGGCATCCGCCTCAGGGCCTTGGCGGCATCCGGACTGTACTCGATCGAGTAAGCCATAGAGACTGTACTCCAAGTTAGCTAACCGCTCCAATCTAGTTAACAAACAACACGGTTATGATGGAGCATTATCAAAAATCCTACTTTGGGGATCGACCTGCTCCGTCATCGCGCCGTGATCATGAGGAGCACCTTCCCCCGCTCCATGCGGGGATGTGGAACCAGAAAACGGAGCAAGCGGGGATGCGAACATCCATCACCGGCTTCTGGGGCAAGACCCGAACGGATCCCGTCACCGGTAAAGTCGTCGCCTGGCTACCGCTCGAACACCACTGCATCGACGTCGCCTGCGTGTTCCGCGCGCTGTGCGAGCTGCCCGGCATCCGCCGCGCGCTGGAGCAGGCTGCCGGCCAGCCCCTGTCCGAGGTGCAGTTCGACCGGCTGGCGGTACTTGCGCTGCTGCACGACTTCGGCAAGTGCAACCGCGGCTTCCAGGCCAAGGCCGACCCGAAGGCCCGCTTCACGGCGGGACATGTGCGCGAGACGGCGCTGCTGCTCTACCACCCCGACTGGAGCGACAAGCTGGCGCAGGCGCTGGACTTCGCCAGCCTCGCCGCCTGGTTCGAGGCGCCCGAGGCGGCTCTGGCCTTCCTGATCGCCGCCGTGTCCCATCACGGCCAGCCCGCCTTCCGGCACGAGATCGCCGACACCGATACCCTGGATACACTCGTGCGCCTCTGGCGTCCGGATGCCGATCTCGACCCCTTCGCCGGCATCGCCGCGCTCGCCGCCGCCGCGCGCCACGCCTTCCCGGCCGCCTTCGGCCCCGAGGCCGAGCCGATCCCCGCCCGCACCGAGCTCCAGCACCGCTTCGCCGGCCTGCTGATGCTGGCCGACTGGCTGGGCTCGCACCGCGAAGCCTTCTTCCCGTTCGAGCATGAGGGTGATCGCGCCGACTGGGCGCGACAGCGGGCCCGGCAGGCGCTGCGCGCGGTCGGGCTCGACATCGACGCGGCC
Organism: Candidatus Competibacteraceae bacterium; assembly: GCA_039807445.1. Lineage (GTDB taxonomy): Bacteria > Pseudomonadota > Gammaproteobacteria > Competibacterales > Competibacteraceae > JBDHRG01. The sequence goes on along the minus strand of JBDHRG010000007.1, from coordinate 36,084 downwards.
CGGGTTGCGCTCGCCGGTGCGCCACCGCCCTTCGAGCGCGCCTTCGGATTTTCGCCGCGGCCGCTGCAGGCGCAGCTCTACCGCGCCGATCTGCCGCCGCTGCTGATCGCCGAATCCGACACCGGCTCGGGCAAGACCGAGGCCGCGTTCGGTCACTTCCTGGCGCTGTTCGCCGCCGGGCGGGTCGACAGCCTCTACTTCGCGCTGCCGACCCGGGTCGCGGCGCGCGAGCTCTACGCCCGACTGCAGCGCGACATGCAGCGCGTGTTCGGCGAGCGCTGCCCGCCGGTGCTGCTGGCCGTGCCCGGCTACGCGCAGGTGGACGGCGAGCCGCCCGGGCTCCTGCCCGAGGCCACCCGCCTGTGGCAGGACGACGCCGGCCTGCGCCGCCACGAGCGCACCTGGGCGGCCGAACGCCCCAAGCGCTTCCTCGCCGCGCCGATCGCGGTCGGCACCGTCGACCAGGCGCTGCTGGCGGTGATGACGGTGCCGCACGCCCATCTGCGCTCGGCCTGCCTGGACCGCGCGCTGCTGGTGGTCGACGAGGTCCACAGCTCGGACGTCTACCTGCGCGCGCTGCTGCGCCGGCTGCTCGACCACCACCTCGGCATCGGCGGCCGGGCGCTGCTGCTGTCGGCGACGCTCGGCGCCGACGCCCGCGCCGAGCTGAGCGCACCGCCGACCCGGCACCACTTCGCGCCGCCGCTGGCCGAGACCGAGGAGACACCCTATCCCGCGCTGTCCGGTCCGGGACTGGCGCCGATCCACCTGCCCGACCCGGAGCGCAAGCCGAAGACGGTGCACCTCGAGCCGCTCGCCGCCTGGGCCGATCCCGCGGCGCTGCTGCCGCGCCTGCGCGCCGCGATCGAAGCCGGCCGGCGGGTGCTGGTGGTGCTCAACACCGTGGGCCGCGCGATCGCGCTCGCGCGCGCCGCCGAAGCCGACCCGGTGCTGGCCGCCGCGCTGTTCGACTGCGCCGGCGTGCGCTGTCCGCACCACGGCCGCTTCGCCCGCACCGACCGCGAGCTGCTCGACCGGGCGGTCAGCGAGCGGCTCGGCAAGGATTCCGCCGACGGCGCGCTGCTGCTGATCGGCACGCAGACGCTCGAACAGAGCCTCGACATCGACGCCGACTGGCTGATCAGCGATCTCTGTCCGATCGACGTGCTGCTGCAGCGCATCGGCCGGCTGCACCGCCACGATCGCGGCCCGCGACCGCCGCCGGTGTGCACCGTGCTGGTCCCCGAGTGCGACGACCTCGCCGCGCTGCTCGATGCCCGCGGCAAGCCGCGCGGACCGACGGCCGGCCTCGGCAGCGTCTACCCCGACGTACGCATCGTCCAGCTCACCCGCGCGCTGATCGGCGCGGGCCGCGACATCGAGATCCCGCGCGACAACCGCGCGCTGGTCGAAGCCGCCACCCACCCCGAACGCCTCGTTACGCTCGAGGGGCCGGTGTGGCAGGCGCACGTGCAGAGCCTGTTCGGCGCCGACTACGCCAAGACGCAGGCGGCGCACGCCACCTTCATCCCGCAGGCGCCCTTCGGCGAGTTCGAGTTCCCGAACGGCCTCGAGGAGCGGCTCGCCACCCGCCTCGGCCTCGACGACCGCCGCCTGCCGCTCGGGCGCAGCGTCACCAGCCCCTTCGGCCGGCCGCTCGACGAGATCGCCATCCCCGGCCATCTCGCCAAGGGCATCGCGGCCGAGGCCGCTGAGTCGATCGAGGAAATCCCCGACGGCCTGCTGGTGCGCTACGGCGGCGCCACCTTCCTCTACTCCCGCTTCGGACTGGAGCACATCGATGGATTCGAACCTGCTCGTTGACCCGGTCTTCCGGGCACTGGCGCCGGACGGCGAAGTCCGCCTGAGCCTGCCCGGGCTGCTGGAAGCGCTCGGCGTCGACCGCATCGACGCCCTGCCGGGGCTGCAACGCCACCAGGAAGACGCCTTCCACATCTTCCTCTGCTACCTCGCCGGCGCCGTGCTGGCGCGCGAGGGCCGCGACGCTCCGGCGCAGGCGGCCGCCTTCTGGCGCGACAGCCTCGGCCGCCTCGCCGGCCGCGACGACGACTGCGCCTGGACGCTGGTGGTGGCGGATGTCACCCGGCCTGCGTTCATGCAGGCGCCGCTGCCGGACGAGGCGGCCCTCGAGAGCTTCAAGCCCAAGGTGGCCACCCCCGACGCGCTCGACGTGCTCCAGACCGCCAAGAACCACGACCTCAAGGCTGCCCGCGGTGGCGGCGCCGACGCCGAAGCTACGTGGTCGTCGACGTGCCGCTGCTGGTTTCCAACCTGAGCGGCTGCGCCCGCGAGGGCTGGGCCGAGCAACCGGCCGAGACGCTCGCCGACGCCCGCGATGTGTTGACGGCGCTGATCGAGGCCATCGCCACCGTCAGCCCCGGCGCCAAGCTCGGTGCCACCGCCCCCTATGCCCGCGCCGGCTGCGTGCTGCTCGAAGCCGGCCGCGGCCAGCCGCGCACGCTCGCCAACGCCTACCTGAGGGCGCTGCGCCCGAGCGGCGACCCGCTGCAGCAGGCGGTCGACGCGTTCGGCGAACACCTGGCCGCGCTCGACGCGATGTACGGTCACGGCGAGCTGCGCTTCGTCGCCGCGCTGGGCGACACCGCTCGGCTCGCCGAGGCACAGCGGGCACCGCTGGCCGACACCGTCCGCGCCGCGCTCGACGCGGTGTTCGGGGCACGCTGATGGAGGTGCTCGTCCTGCGCTTCGACGCGCTCTTGATGAGCTTCGGCGGCGTGATCGTCGACCAGCACAACGTCACCGACCGCTTCCCCGGCACGGCCATGCTCACCGGCCTGCTTGCCAACGCGCTGGGCTGGCAACACGGCGACGCCGATGCCCTGGCGGCCTTGCAGGTCCGGCTGGTGTTCGCCGCACGCTGGGACGTCGAGCCCGAACCGCTGCTCGATTACCACACCGTCGACCTCGGTCAGCCGAAGATGCGCGAGCCTGGCTGGACCACGCGCGGCGCGCCCGAGCACCGCGACGGTGGCGACGCCGCCAGGTACGGCACCCATCAGCGCCTGCGCCACTACTGGGCCAACGGCGTGATGACGCTCGCCCTGGCGCTGCACGACGGCGACGGCCCGACGCTCGAGGCGCTCGAGCACGCGCTGCGCGCACCGGCCCGGCCGCTGCTCCTGGGCCGCAAGACCTGCCTGCCGTCGGGGCCGTTGCTGCTCGGCCGGGCGAGCGGGCGCGACGTGCTCGAGGCGCTCGCGCGCGTGCCGCGCGCCCAGCGCCCGGGCAGCCCGCCCGCCGCCAGGATGGCCGCCCGCTGGCCGGCGGAGCTCGGCGCCGCGCACGCCAGCCAGGTCCGTACCGTCCACGATCTGCGCGACTGACGCGCGCAGTGGCACGCCGGCCGGCGGCTGGTCGCCGAAGGCACGCTCGCGGAGGCGACGCCATGCACATGATCGACCTGCCGCTCGACGCCGAGCGGCTGCTGCGCTTCGCCCACGGCCAGGGGCACGACAACATCGACGACACCGGCTACGCGCTGCACGCCTGGCTCGCCGCGGCCTTCGGTGCGCTCGCCCCCAAGCCGTTCCGCGCGCTCGAGCACCGCACCGGACTGCGTCTGCTCGGCTACGCGCCGGCCCCGCTCGCCGAGCTGCGAGCGCATGCCGACGACTTCGCCCCGCCGAGCGCGATGTCGGCGTGCCGCTGGGAGGATGCCGCCAGCAAGCCGATGCCGGCGCAGTGGACGACAGGACGCCGGCTCGGCTTCGAGCTGCGCGCCTGTCCGGTGAGCCGGGCCGAGCGCGAGCGTGACGTGTTCCTGGTCGCGCTCGACCGCGCCAAGGCCGATGGTCGCGAGCTGCTCGCCGACAAGTTCAGCGTGCCCTGGGAAGGCCGCCGCTACGACCGCTCGCGCCCTACCGATGCCGATGTGTCCAACCAGGCGATCAACCACGCGTCGACCTTCGTCGAAGCGGCGGCGGACGTCGCGGTGGCCGTCGTCGGTGCGCTGCAACCGCTGGGATTCATCCACGAGGATTCGAGCAATGCCTTCACGCTCGATGTCACCGATCTCTACCGCGCCGAGCCGACCGTACCGCTGGCATTCAAGGTCGCCAAGCGGGTGATCGACGAGCCCCGGCTCAACCTGGAACGCGAGCTGCGGCGCGAGGCGGCACGCGAGTTCCGGCACTTCAAGCTGATCCCGAAGATGATCGATCGCATCAAGGAGCTGTTCGGTGTCGATGACGGTGGTGGTGACGAGGAACGTGAGTGACCGCATGCGCGGCTTCCTCGCCTCCTCGATGCTGGAGCTGGCGCCGGGCGTGTACAGCGCGCCGCGCATCTCGCCGGCCGTGCGCGAACGCATCTGGCAGGTCTTGGCGGACTGGTTCGGCTACGAGAAGGAGGCGTCGATCGTCATGGTCTGGGCCGACACCACGATGCCCGGCGGCCAGAGCGTCCGCCTCTTGGGCAGCCCGTCGGTCGATCTGGTAGAAATGGACGACCTGATCGTCACCCGGCGCTCAGGCTGAAACCGCCGCTCATTGTCAGTTCAGTCAGGTTTCAAGGACTTATCGCCTAGAGCTTCCCCCGCGTACGCGGGGATCGACCCGAATGCGACGCAGATCCGGCTGTTCCATAACGTCGAGGACTGATCGGAGCACCGTGCTATCTTCGGCCGCAGGAGGTTCGACCATGGCGACGGTGACGTTCGACACGCACAAGTTCATCCGCCGGCTGGAGCAGGCCGGCATGTCGCCGGAGCAGGCCGAGGCAGTATCCGAGGCACTCAAGGACGCCGTCGCCGCCGCCGATGTGGCGACCAAGGGCGACTTGCAACTGCTGCGCAAGGACTTCGACGCCCTCGAGCAGCGCCTCGACGCCAAGCTGGTGCAGCTCGAACAGCGCCTGACGATCCGGCTCGGCACCATGATTGCCGCAGCCGTCGCCCTGACGGCCGCGCTGGTGAAACTGCTGTAGTTCGCCAAAGGCGGCAACCCGAGAAGCTCCGCCCAGCGCGGGGCTTCGCATGTCCGGGCTACCGCAGCAGCCCGCCGAGCAGCGCGCGGATGCAGTACACCAGTACCACCAGCAGGATCAGCACCAGCATGTAGGGCCCGAAAGCGATGATCGGGTAGCCGAGTGCGAAGCCGGCCACCCCCGCCCACGGCACACCGGCGTCAAGTCGCGCCTTCGCCGCGCTGAAGAAGAGCGTGAGCGAGTTGCAGGCAAGTTACAAGGCTTCCCCCGCGTACGCGGGGATCGATCGCGGCTCTGGCTGTCGTGCGCCTCGCGCACGATCCGCCGGCTCCGGAACTCGACCGGAATCGGCGTTCGGTTCAGAGGTTCTTGCGGTTCAGCACCACCTTGCCGTTGTTGACCACCATCAGCGGGTCCTGGAGCGCGCCGACCTCGTTCAGCGGGTTGCGGTCGACGACGATGAAGTCGGCGTCGAGGCCCGCTTCGAGGCGCCCGGTGTGGTCGTCGACGCCGAGCAGCCTGGCGGCGGTGCTGGTGCCGGCCCGCAATGCCTCGGCCGGCGACAGCCCGGCGCCGTTGAGCTCGATCAGCTCGTGGCCCAGGCGCAGCACGCTGTTCGGGGCGTAGGTCGTGTCGGTGCCGGCCGCCAGCGGAACGCCGAGCTGGTGCGCCAGGCGCACGGTTTCGCGGATGCGCGTCAGCATGTGGCGGCCACGGATCTGCAGGATCGGGCTGTCGTAGTCGCCGCCGGGCTGCGTCAGGTCGACCACCACGGCCATCGTCGGCACGAAGTAGGTGCCGCGCTCGGCCATCAGCTTCAGCGTCTCGGGCTTCAGGTAGGTGCCGTGCTCGACGCTGCGCACCCCGGCCGCGACCGCGGCATGGCCGCCTTCGGCGCCGTGGATGTGCGCGGCGACGGGCAGCCTGGCGGCGTTCGCTTCGTCCACCAGCGCGCGCAGCTCTGCCTCGCCGTACAGCGGCTTGCGCGGATCGGTTTCGGGCAGCCCCGCGCGGTCGGTCGCGGTCACCTTGATGACGTTGACGCCGTGGGCGGCCATGGTCCTGACCAGCCGGCGGACGGCGTCCTCGCCGGAGGCTCCCGGCTTGATCAGGTTGCCGAGCTCGGGATTGTCGACGAACAGGTTTTCCGCCGGGCTGGGGCGGACGTGGTAGCCGGCGGCGACGATCTCGGGGGAGTCGATCTGGCCGGCTCTGGCCAGCTCGCGCAAGCCCACGTCGAAGAAGTGGTTGACGCCCATGCTCCGGGCGGTGGTCACGCCCGAGAGCAGCGCCCGGCGGGCATCGTCGAAGGTGGCGATGTGGACATGCGCGTCGATCAGCCCCGGCGCGACGAAGCGTTCGCTGAGGTCGACGACGGTGGCGCCGGCGGGCGGCGTCGCGGGGCTGGTTTCGATCCGCTGGATCTTGCCGTCGGCGACGACCAGCGTGACTTGCTCGAGCGCGCGGCCACCGACCACGTCGATCAGGGTCGCGCCGGTGTAATAGATTGGCGCGGGGGCCTGGGCCTGCTGGCCCGAGGCGGCGAGCGAAGCGCCCGCCAGCGCGAGGCCGAGGGCGGCAGCGAGGCCCGGTTTGACGAAACTCGGTTTGCGGAACATGGTGCGGCCCCTTTCGGGTTGCGGACGGCGCGCGCCTCGCGGGCGCGGGCCGTCGGTCGGCGCCGAGCCCCGGGGGGACGGGCGCCTGATGCCGGCGCCTGCGCGGCGCCGGTTCACGATCAGCGGTTCGATGCGGCCCATGGCCTCACGGCAGGTTCACGTGCCAGACGCGCAGCAGGTTGGCCGGGTTCTGCTCGAGTTGCACCCCCTTGCGCGCCGCCCAGGTCACCGGCTGCTGGTGCAGCGGGATCACCGGGGTCTGCTCGCGGACGATGGTCATCGCCTGCTTGATCAGCGCCTTGCGCTTGGTCTCGTCGGTCTCGCGCTTGATCTGCGGCAGCAGCGCCTCGTAGGCGGGGTCGGACCAGCGCCCGGCGTTGAGCCCGCCGCCGGCCGACAGCGCTTCGACCAGCGTGCTGTAGACGTCGGCGGTCGGCAGCGCCGCGTGCCCCATCAGGAACAGCGACACGTCCTGCGTGTTCAGGCGCTGCAGCCACTTGGTGCCCGGCTCGATCTGCGGCTCGACCTTGATGCCGATCTTGGCCAGCATCGAGGTCACCGCCAGGCAGATCGCCTCGTCGTAGACGTAGCGGTCGTTCGGGCAGGCCAGGCCGATGCTGAAGCCGCCCGCGTAGCCCGCCTCGGCCAGCAGCTTCTTCGCCGCCGCGGGGTCGGTCGGCAGGCGCGCCTCGAGCCCTTCGGGGAAGCCGCTCAGGTAGGGCGACAGGATGATGCCGGTCGGCCAGGACTTGCCGCGCATCACCGCACGCTTGATCGCCTCGGCGTCGATCGCCGCGTAGATCGCCTGGCGCACGCGCGCATCCTTCAGCGGATTCTTGCCCTTGACGTTCGAATACAGCAGCTCGTCGCGCGCCACGTCCATGCCGATGTAGATCGTGCGCAGTTCGGGCCCCTGGTAGATCACCACGTTCGGATCGCCGCCGAGGCGCTGCAGGTCCTGCAGCGGCACCGACACCATCGCGTCGATCGCGCCCGACAGCAACGACGAGGTCCGCGTCGCATCGGACTTGATCGGCGTGAACACCACTTCGTCGACGTTGTGCGTGCGCTTGTCCCACCAGTCGGGGTTGACCTCGAGCACGGTGCGCGTGTCGATCTCGCGGAGCTTGAGCTTGAACGGCCCGGTGCCGTTGGCGTTGCGGTTGGCGAAGTTCTCGCGGTTGGCCTTGAGGTCGCTCGAGGCGGTCGCGCCGTTGGCCTCGGACCACTCCTTGTCCATCACGTACAGGTAGCTCAGTACCCGCAGCAGGATCGGGAACGGCTCCCTGGTGATCACGTCGACGCTGTAGTCGTCGACCTTGCGGATGTCCTGGATGTCGCCGATCACGCTCATCACCAGCCCGCCGGGGGTGTTGGCGCGCGCCCACGAGAACACCACGTCGTCGGCGGTGAACGGATGGCCGTCGTGGAACTTGACGCCCTGGCGCAGCTTGAAGCGCCAGGTGGTCGGGTCCAGCTGCTGCCAGGACTCGGCCAGCGCCGGCTCGATCTTCATGCCGTTGTCGAAGCGCACCAGCGCCTCGTAGACGTTGTTCAGGAACGCCATCGAGCTGGTGCTGTTCAGCGCGTGCGGGTCCATCGACAGCACGTCCCACGACGCCGCCCAGCGGAAGGTCTTGGCCTCGGCGGTCGACAGACCCATCGACAGCGCGGCGGCCAGCGCCGTGGCGAGCAGGGCAGTCTTCTTCATGGTTTTTCTCCTTCGGTGGACGGGCGCTTACAGCGACTCGACGACGCGGAAGCTGGGCTCGAAGATCGCCTCGAGCGGCGGGTGGCCGATCGAGCGCTCGGGGTAGCTCGCGATCAGCCGGTCGAACTGCGCCTGCGCTTCGCGGTGCAGTTCGGCGAGGTCGACGCCGGGCAGCTCGCCGTTCTCCATCACGAAGCGGCCGTCGACCACCACGGTGGTGAAGCAGCCGCGCTGGCCGTTCAGGATCATCGTCTGGATCGGGTCGACCAGTTGCCCGGTATGGGTGTTGTCGAGGTCGAACACCGTCAGGTCGGCCCTGGCGCCGGGCGCCAGTCGGCCGAGGTCATCGCGCCCGAGCGCGCGCGCGCCGCCGAGCGTCGCCGCGCGGTAGAAGTCGGCCGCCGAGCAGGCGTCGGCGCGGCGCTCGGCGACGCGGCACAGGACGATGCCGACGCGCAGGTTCTCGAGGATGTCGGGCGGGAAGGTGTCGGTGCCGATCGCGATGTTGATGCCCAGATCGCGCAGCCGCGCGAACGACTCCATCGTATTGCCGTGGCGCCCCATCACCAGCGGGCAGTGCACGACAGAGGCTCCGGATTCGGCGAGCCACTCGAGGTCGCGCCCCGGCCGGCCGATCTGGCTGTGGTGGTTCAGGTGCACGCCGTGCGGCAGGAAGCTGCGCGGGTTCAACAGGCCGCAGTCGCGGACGAACTCGATCGGCGTGCGCCCTTCGCGCAGCCGCTGCACGGTGTCGAACTCCCAGACCGACTGCGCGCAGTGCAGCCGCACCGGCGCGCCGAGCTCGGCCGAGGCCGCCGCGGTGCGCTCGAGCAGCTCCGGCGTGCAGGTCTCGACGCGGTCGGGGGCGAACATGCCGCGGATGCGTCCGCCGTGCGCGCCGTCGAACTCGCGCACGTAGTCGATCGCGCGCGCCAGCCCTTCGCGCCCGCGGCGCTCGTCCCAGTGGACGCCGAAGCGGCCGTCGTCCTCGACGTAGGTCAGCCCGCTGCGGTAGGCCGGGCCGAGGTAGGCACGGATGCCGAGTCGGCCGGCGATGTCGGCGACGCGCGCGAATTCCTCGTAGGTTTCGCCCCACGCGCGGTACAGCAGCGAGGTGATCGGCGCGGCGGTGGTGACGCCGTTGCGGATCAGCTGGACGAAGGCGTAGCGCATCTTGAACGCCTCTTCGTCCGGGGTGTAGACCTCGCGCGGACCGCGCTCGAGGTAGCTGCGCGGCCAGATGCGCCCCTTGGCCCAGCCGGGCTGGTTGTCGAAGGCGAGCACGGTCGAGTCGAGGTCGGCGAGCGCGTCGAGGTCGATGAAGCCGGGGCCGACGATGGCGTTGCCGGCATCGAGCTCGCGGTCGACCGGACCGTCCCAGCGCCTGCCGACGTGGACGATGCGCTCGCCGCGGAACACGACTTCGGCGTTCTCGAGCAGGCAGTGGTCGGCGCCGTCGTGGCCGACGACGAAGCGCGCGCGGATGCGGGTGGTGGGCATGGGTAGTAAGTCCTTGCGTCGTTCGATATCGCGTTCGGGAGCGGGGCAGCGACTCAGACAGTGCCCACGAAGCGCCCGCCGCGGGCGACGATGCGCCCGCGCTTGAGCACCAGCGTGCGCTCGGGGCGGCTGACGATCGCTTCGGCAACGGTCTCGCCCGGCACCAGCACCAGGTCGGCCGGGCGCCCGGGCTCGAGGCCGTAATCGGCGATCCCGAGCGCCTGCGCGCCGCGCACGGTGCCGAGTTCGAGCATCAGCTCCACGTCCTCGTCGCGGCGGAAGTTCGAGCGCCAGCCGGCGAGCATCATCCGCTCGAGCAGGTCGCCGTTGCCGTACGGCGTCCACAGGTCGCGCAGTGCGTCGTTGCCGAGGAACACGTTGATGCCGGCCGCGAGCAGGCGCTTGATCGGCGGCATCGCACGCGCGCCCGGCGCGGAGGTCATGATCGAGATGCCGGCGGCGGCGAGGCGCTCGGCAGTGGCTGCGAACAGCGCCTCGTCGATCATCCCGAGCGCGAAGCCGTGGCTGATCGCCACGCGCCCTTGCAAACCCAGCGCGCGGGTGCGCTCGGCGATCATCCGCATCTGCAGCGCGCCGAGTTCGCCGCCGTCGTGCAGGTGGATGTCGACGCCGCAGCCGTGGCGGCCGGCGATGCCGAACACCGCATCGAGCTGGCCCTTGGGGTCGAGGTCGAAGCCGGCCGGGTCGAGCCCGCCGATCAGCTCGGCGCCGGCTTGCACCGCGGCCTCGAGCAGCTCGACCGTGCCCGGCTCGACCATCACCCCCTGCTGCGGGAAGGCGACCAGCTGGATGTCGGCCGCGTCGCGGTAAGTCTCGCGCGCCTCGAACACGCCCTCGAGGCTGCCCAGCCCGATCTCGGGGTCGATGTCGACGTGGCTGCGGATGTGGGTCGTGCCCTTGGCGACCATCTGCCGGATCAGGTTGCCGGCGCGCTCGGCGACCGGCACGCCGATCGCGTGGCGCTCGCGGCGCTCGTTGGCGATCAGCTCGGCGAGCGTCGGGCCGGCGCTGTGGCGGCGCCACGGCAGCCCCCACAGGATCTTGTCGAGGTGCACGTGGCCGTCGACGAAGCCCGGCAGCAGCAGCTCGCCGCCGCCGTCGATCGCCTCGACGCCCGCCGGCAGTTGGGTCTGCGGCCCGATCGCGGCGATGCGCCCGCCGCGGATCAGGACGTCGGTCGCTGCCCCGCCATGCGGGCGCACCCTGCGCAGCAGCAGATCGCTCATGCCTTGCTCCTTCCCTGCAGATCGTTGTTGCGGTGCGCCACCAGCGGCACCACGTTGCTGCCGACCGGAGCCTCGGGAATCCAGCCTTCCTCGACGCCGTGGCAGGCGACCGCCGCACCGTCGTCCTGGCGGCGCAGCTCGGGGCGCTCGGCCTTGCAGCGCTCGCGCGCGAACGGGCAACGCGGATGGAAGGTGCAGCCCGAGGGCGGGTCGATCGGGTTGGGCACTTCACCGGCCACCGGCATGCGCGTGCGCCCGCTCATCTCGAGGTCGGGGATGGTGTCGAGCAGGAGCCGCGTGTACGGGTGGCGCGGCTGCGCGAACAGCGTCTTCACCGGCGCCATCTCGACCATGCGGCCGAGGTACATCACCGCGACCGCATCGGCGACGTGGTACACGACCGCCAGGTTGTGCGAGATGAACAGATAGGTCAGCCCGAGGCGGCGCTGCAGATCCTTCATCAGGTTCAGGATCTGCGCCTGCACCGACACGTCGAGCGCCGAGGTCGGTTCGTCGCAGACCAGGAACTCGGGCTCGCTCGCCAGTGCGCGCGCGATCGAGATGCGCTGGCGCTGCCCGCCGGAGAACTCGTGCGGGTACTTGGCGCCGTCGGCCGGCGACAGCCCGACCTGGCTCAGCAGTTCGCCGACGCGCGCCTCGACCGCGGCCGGGTCGGACAGCAGGGCGAAGGCGCGGATCGGCTCGGCGATGATGTCGCGCACGCGCCAGCGCGGGTTCAGGCTGGCGTAGGGGTCCTGGAAGATCATCTGCAGCCGCCGGCGCAGCGGCGCCATCGCCTTGCGGTCGAGCTTGCCGATGTCGACGCCGTCGAACTCGATGCGCCCGCGCGCGGTTCGGTACAGCCCGACGATCAGCCGCGCGACGGTCGACTTGCCGCAGCCGGATTCGCCGACGATCGCCAGCGTGGTGCCGCGCGGAATGCTGAAGCTGACGCCGTCGACCGCCTTCAGGACCTGTGGCCCGCGCCGCTCGAGCAGGCGGTTCAGCAGCGGCGGCGAGAGGTCGAAGTGGCAGGCGATGTCGCTGACGTTCAGCAGGGTTCGGGCTTGTTCAGGCATCGGCGGCCTCCCCGGTCTCGGTCATGGATTCGGATGCGTGCAGCCAGCAGGCGACGCGCGTGGCGCCGACCGCCAGCGGATCGGGCCGCTCGCGGTGGCAGCGCTCGAAGGCGTGCGGGCAGCGCGGGTTGAAGGCGCAGCCGCGCGGGATCGCCGACAGGCGCGGCATCGCGCCGTCGATCTGCGTCAGGCGCTCGACGTCGCGACCGATCGTCGGGATCGAACCCATCAGCCCGCGCGTGTACGGGTGCAGCGCCTCCTTGACGACCTGGCGCACCGGGCCGATCTCGGCGATGCGCCCGGCGTACATCACCGCGACGCGGTCGGCGGTCTCGGCGATCACGCCCATGTCGTGCGTCACCAGCATCACCGCGGCGCCGTGCTCGCGGCACAGCCGCTTCAGCAGCGCGATGATCTGCGCCTGGATCGACACGTCGAGCGCCGTGGTCGGTTCGTCGGCGACGATCAGCCGCGGGTTCGCGCACAGCGCGAGCGCGATCACCACGCGCTGGCGCATGCCGCCCGAGAACTGGTGCGGATAGTGGTCGATGCGCCGCTCGGGCGCCGGGATGCCGACTTCGGCGAGCAGTTCGATCGCGCGCCGGCGCGCCTGCGCCGGGCTCATCTCGAGGTGCGTCGTGATCGTCTCGACCAGCTGCTGGCCGACGGTGTACAGCGGGTTCAGGCTGGTCAGCGGGTCCTGGAAGATCGCGCCGATCCGCCGGCCGCGGATGCGGCGCATCTCGGGGGGCGGCAGATCGTCGATGCGCCGGCCCTCGAGCAGGATGCGCCCGCCGGCGATCCGCCCCGGCGGCTCGAGCAGGCCGATCACCGCGCTTCCTGTCAGCGACTTGCCGGCGCCGGACTCGCCGACCACGCCGAGCACCTCGCCCGGGTTGATATGGAAGGACACGTCGTCGATCGCGACCAGCGTGCCGCGCCGGGTCGGAAACTCGATGCGCAGGTGCTCGACCTGCAGCAGGGGCTGCGTGCTCATGTCGGGCCTCCTCAGCGCAGCTTCGGGTTCAGGGCGTCGCGCAGCCAGTCGCCGAGCAGGTTCACCGCCAGCACCATGGCCACCAGGTAGACGCCGGGAAAGACGGTGATCCACCACTCGCCCGAGAACAGCAGCTCGTTGCCGATGCGGATCAGCGTGCCGAGCGAGGGCTGGGTCGGCGGCACGCCGAGGCCGAGGAAGCTCAGCGTCGCCTCGGCGATGATCGCGTTGCAGAAGCCGAGGGTGGCGATCACCAGCACCGGCCCCATCACGTTGGGCAGCACGTGGCGGCGCAGGATCGTCAGCGGCGACAGCCCCATCACGCGCGCCGCCTGCACGTACTCCTTCGAGCGCTCGACCAGCGTCGAGCCGCGCACGGTGCGCGCGTACTGCACCCAGTTCGAAACCGCGATCGCGAAGATCAGCACGTACAGCGACAGCGTGTCGTGCAGCTCCTTCGACAGCGCGCTGCGCACCACGCCGTCGATCAGCAGCGCCAGCAGGATGGTCGGGAAGCTCAGCTGCACGTCGGCGATGCGCATGATCAGCCCGTCGAGGCGCCCGCCGAAGTAGCCGGCGAGCAGCCCGAGCGTGACGCCGATCAGCATCGCCAGCGCCGTCGCGGCGATCGCCACCAGCAGCGACACGCGCGAGCCGTACATGATCGCCGACAGCACGTCGCGCCCCTGGTCGTCGGTGCCGAGCAGGTAGTTCGCCGAGCCCTCGGCGGCCCAGGCCGGCGGCAGGTGCGCGTCGAGCAGGTCGAGGCTGGCCGGGTCGAAGGGGTCGTGCGGCGCCAGCCAGGTCGCAAAGACTGCGATCAGGCAGAACGCCAGGGTCAGAGCCGCCGAGGCCACGGTCACCGGCGAGCGGCTGAACTGGTACCAGAGGTCGCTGTCGAGCAGGCGCGCGAGCACGCCGGGGCGGGAGTTCATCACGGTACTCATCGGGGGCACCTCGGTCACAGCGCGACCACGCCGCGGTCGATCCGGATGCGCGGATCGACCACGTAGTAGAGCAGGTCGACGATCAGGTTGATCAGCACGAACAGGAAGGCGACCAGCACCAGGTAGGCGGCGATCACCGGGATGTCGCCGAAGGTGATCGCCTGGATCAGCAGCAGCCCCATGCCCGGCCACTGGAACACGGTCTCGGTGATGATCGCGAACGCGATCACCGCGCCGAGCTGCAGGCCGATGATCGTGATCACCGGCACCAGCGTGTTCTTCAGCGCGTGGCGGAAGCGCACCGAGCGCTCGCGGATGCCGCGCGCGCGGGCGAACTTGATGTAGTCGGTGCGCAGCACCTCGAGCATCTCCGAGCGCACCAGGCGCATGATCATCGTCATCTGGAACAGCGCCAGCGTGACCGCCGGCAGGATCAGCGACTTCAGCCCCGAGGCGGTCAAGAGGCCGGTGCTCCAGCCGCCGAGGGTTACGACCTCGCCGCGGCCGAACGAAGGCAGCCAGTTCAGCGTCACCGAGAACACCAGGATCAGCAGGATGCCGGTCAGGAACGAGGGGATCGACACGCCGATCAGCGACACCATCTGGCACAGCCGCGCCAGCACACCGTCGCGGTGCAGCGCGGTGTACACCCCCATCGGGATGCCCAGTGCCAGCGCGAGCAGCGCGGCGACCACCGACAGCTCGAGCGTCGCCGGCAGCCGCGCCTCGAGCAGCTCGGACACCGGCTGCAGGTTGCGGTACGAGATGCCGAACTCGCCCTGCGCGGCATTGCCGACGAAGCGCGCGAACTGCAGCGGGAAGGGCTGGTCGAGGCCGAGCTTGTGCTGGAGCTCGGCGCGCTGCTCGGCGGTGGCGTTCTCGCCGAGCATGTTGTTGACCGGATCGCCGACGAAGTTGAACAGCAGGAAGGCGATGAAGGCGACGGCGAGCATCACGAACAGGCCGCTCGTCAGCCGCCGGATCACGTAGGCGAGCATGGGGCTACCCTCCTCTCGGGGATGGGTTCGTCCGCCCGGGAGCCCGGGCGGAGCTTCGGCGGATCACTTCGGGCCGGTGACGGTCCACCAGCGCACGTACTCGTCGGCCGGCTGCGGCACGGTGAAGCCCTTGCGCGCGGCCCAGGTCAGCTGCTGCTGGTGCAGCGGCAGCACCGCGACCGCCTCCCTGTGACGGCGCAGGGCTTCCGAGATCAGCGCCTGGCGCTTGCCGGGGTCGTACTCGGTGCCGACCTGGGTGATCAGCGCATCGAGCCCGGGATCGGACCAGCCCTTCGGGTTGTACGCCCCGAGCGAGCCGTTCGGGCTGTGGACCACCGCGGTGAACAGCGCCGACACGTCGCCGGCCGGCAGCGAGGCCCAGCCCAGCATCCACATGTCGAGCTCGCCCTTCAGCAGCGCGCCGTAATGCTGGGTGCTGGGCTGGGCGCGCAGGCTCACCCTGACGCCGACCTTGCCGAGCATCGCCACGAGCGCCTGGCAGATCTGCTCGTCGTTGATCAGGCTGCCGTTGTTCGGGCAACCCAGCTCGACGGCGAAGCCGTTCGGATAGCCGGCCTCGGCGAGCAGCGCCTTCGCGACCTCGGGGTCGTAGGGCAGGCGCACGTCGAGGCTGGCGTCGTAACCGTGGGTCTGCGGCGCCACCGCGATCGCCGCCGGCCGGGCACGGCCGCGCATCACGCTCTTCTTGATCGCGTCCTCGTTGATCGCCTGGTACAGCGCCGTGCGCACGCGGATGTCGGCGAACGGGTTGCGGCCCCTGACGTCGGAGCTCTTCAGCTCGGGGTCGCGCGCGTTCATGCCGAGGAACACCACGCGCGCGTGCGGACCTTCGAGCATCCGGATGTCGGGGTTCTGCTCCAGCCGCGGCACGTCGGCGAGCGGCACGCCGCGGATGAAGTCGAGCTGCCCCGACAGCAGCGCCGCGACGCGGGTGGCGTCGGAGCGGATCGGCGTGTAGACGACTTCGCTCAGGTTGTGGCGCGGCGTGTCCCACCAGCCCGGATTCGCGACCGCGACGATGCTCACGTCCGGCTCGCGGCTCTTCAGCATGAACGGGCCGGTGCCGTTGGCGTGGTTGGCCGTGTACGCCTTCTGCTCCGCGGACGCGAGATCGATCGGCTCGGCGGCGCCGTGCTCGATGCACCACTCGCGGTCCATGATGAACCAGCCGGCCAGGTCGTTGAGCAGGATCGCGTGGGGCGCCTTCAGCACCAGGTCGACGGTGTGGTCGTCGACCTTGCGCACTTCGCGGACCGGTTCGAGCAAGCCCTTGAAGTTCGACTTCGGCGCGGTGGCGCGCTGGAACGAGAACACCACGTCGTCGGCGTCGAAGGCGTTGCCGTTGTGGAACTTGACGCCCCGACGCAGGTGGAAGCGCCAGCGCGTCGGCTCGACGATCTCCCACGATTCGGCCAGCGCCGGCTCGAGCTGCTGCCTGTCGTTCCAGCGCACCAGGCCTTCGTAGACGTTGCCCAGGACGCTCAGCGTGAAGTCTTCACGCCGGCCGTAGGGGTCGGCCGAGCTGATGTCGGTCGAGTGCGCCCAGCGCAGTACCGCGGCCTCGGAAGCCGCCGCCCCGCCCAGCGCGAAGGCGGCGAGCGCGAGCGCGATCGCCTTTTTCTGCAACATGCCCATCCTCCTCTGGCACCGGGGTGCCGTTCCTCGCTTTGCGCGGGCGCATCGCCCTCGTGGGCTCGTACGCCGCCGGGTGTTCCGGCGGTCGTCGTGCGCTTCCGCGGTCAGCCCGGACTATCCGCGCACGGCGTTGCCTTGGCCAACGAATTGCCGTTATACGAGCTATCAGCGAACGCGATGGGGAGCCCGCCTTGCCGACCCTGGACATCGACTGGCTGCGCAGCTTCGTCGCCGTCGCCGAGAGCGGCGGCTTCACTCAGGCGGCGAAACGCGTGCACCGCACGCAGTCGGCGGTCAGCATGCAGATCCGCAAGCTCGAAGACGCCGTCGGACGGCCTCTGTTCGAGCGCGACGGCCGCGGCGCCGCGCTGACGCCGACCGGGGCGGCGCTGCTGGTGAACGCACGGCAGTTGCTGGCGCTGCACGACGAAACCGTCGCGCGGCTCGCGCGCCCCGAGACGATCAATTCGGTGCGCCTGGGCACGCCGCACGACTACGTCGCGCGCTTCCTGCCCGAGGTGCTGCGACGCTTCGCCGAGGCGCATCCGCAGGTGCCCGTCGAGGTGGTGTGCGACACCAGCGCGCACATGCGCGAGCTGCTCGCCGGCGACGAGCTCGACCTGGCGCTGGCCACGCGCGTGCCGGGCTGGGAAACCGGCACCATCCTGCGCCGTGAGGCGCTGGCGTGGATCTGCTCGCCCGGGCATGCGCTGCACGCGCAGCGGCCGCTGCCGCTGGCGCTGTTCAACGCCGGCTTCGTGATGCGCGACTGGACCATCGCCGCGCTCGAGGCGCACGACATCCCCTACCGCATCGTCTGCTCGAGCCGGTCGGTCGACGGCGTGCTGGCGGCGGTCACCGCCGGGCTCGCGGTCGGCGCGCTGATGCCGAGCACCGTGCCGGCGCACCTGCGCATCCTCGACGCCGGCGGCGGCCTGCCGCCGCTGCCGAGTGCGGCGATCAGCCTGTTGCGCAACCCCGGCCGGCACTCGCCGGTGCTCGAGCACCTCGCCGAAGCCATCACTGCCGCGCTGTGCGACGGCAGCGCCTGAGCACGCTCGCCCGCATCTGGGTATCCGGCGTGCCCTACGATGCCGCCCGGCATCAGCGCCGACGGTAGAAAGGGCTTGCGCATCACGGACTGGCTCACGGCGCGGGAGATCAGGCCACCTGGTGCAGCGGCTTGGCCCGCTCGATGCGCTCGCGGCGCTTCGGCGTGTGCAGCGCCTGCCACAGGTCGTTGCGTCGCTGGAGGTTCAGCCAGAACTCGGGGCTGTTGCCGAACACCCGCGCGAGCATCAAGGCGGTGTCGGCCGTCACCGCCCGGCGGTTCGTGCACAGCTCGTTGACGTGCTTGCGCGGCACGCCCATCAATTCGGCGAGCGCGCTCTGGGTCAAGCCCATCGGCTCCAGGAACTCTTCGGTCAGCATCTCGCCGACGCTCACCGGCTCGCGCTCGGTCATCATGCAGCACCTCCTCACCGATAGCTGTGATCGTCGAGATAGACGTTCGACGCCTCGCCGCGCGCGCCGCCCCATTGGAACACGAGCCGCCACTGCTGGTTGACCCGGATCGAGTGCCAGCCGGCGAGCTGGCCGACCAGTTTCTCGAAATGGTTGCTCGGCGGCACGCGCAAGTCGGCGTCGGTGGTGGCGTCGTCGATCAGCTGCAGCGTGCGGAACAGCCGCGTCTCGAGGTCTGCCGGTATCTGCCTGGCGTGGGTGTCGTGGACGTAGAAGTCATGCAGCCAGGCATCCCGAAAGCTCACGATCATGCGGTCGTCTCCGTTGCCCCAACGTACCGTCTGACGGGACACACCGCAATGCTTTTTCCGAATGAAAAATGTACACTGGAATGTGTACCAAAAATCTTCCGGGCGGTCAGCGTCAGGTGCTTGTGGGAGCGGCCGATCTTGAGCGGGATCGACTATCCTTGCACCTGTCGGGTGAGTCGAGGTCGCACCATTATCCCATCTGATTCAACCGTTTGCGATCGAAGCGGGCGGCGAGGCGGCTGGTCGGCCGGGGTGGCGTCGAGGCGCGCCTCTTCGCGCTGGCCGACGTGGTCTGGCCGGCCAGGCGCCCGGGTCAGGCGCCCGGCACAGCCGACCACGCCGGCGGGGCACACTGACGGAGCACGGGGTCTCGGGCGTACGTCAAGATTCTTTACACGATCGCCGCCCTGTTCCCTGAAAACAACCCCAAGCCATTGCGTCGATTGAATAATTCGAATCAGGCCCGGATCTTGCTTTCAGCAACAGCACGCACGAGCCTCCCCCGACTCCCCGGGGTCGTTCGCGAGGCCAGAAGCCGGAGACGGAAACGATGACAATCTCGAAGCACTGGGCAGTGGCAATGATCGCCGGACTGGGGCTCATGCACGCGACGGCGCACGCCGGGCTGCTGGGCAGCACGCTGGACGTCAATTTCTTCGACTCGAACGGCAACCAGATCACCACCCTTGCTCCGGTGACGGTTGGCGCCGGCGTCGAGATCGAGGACTGGCCCAGCCCACAGAATCAGCTGGCGCTCGACATCGACATCGGCGACTCGACCATCGACATCACCAATCTGTTCGAAAACCTGTGGATGCCCGGGCTGGCCCTCGTGTTCCGCGACAGTGCCGGCCAGTTGCCCGCGTTCAAGGCTTCGGGTTTCTCCGGGACGATCGACCCTGGCTTCAGCGTCGGCGGGGTCCCGGTGGGCGATGTGCTCGACTTGCTGACGATCGACGCCGACAGCATCAGCATCGACTTCGGCAATCTGCGCGCACCGGGCAACGGCAGGATGTCGATCAACGTCGCCTTCAACGGCACCACCCCGGTACCGGAGCCGGGCACGCTGCTGCTGGCCGCGCTCGCCCTGCTGGCGGGCCACCGCACGCTGCGCCGGAACGCGCGCGCCTGACCCTGACCCACGAACGGCGGCCACCGCCGGGTGGAAGCGCTCGGCCGAAAAGGAGCTGCGTGCACTGCCTGCGGAAGCCGTCCGGCGGCTGATCGCCTTGGCCGAAGCCCTGCGCGATGACCCGCATCCGCCGGGCTCGCGCAAGCTGGCCAGCACCGACCACACCTGCCGGATCCGCTCCGGCGACTGCCGCCTGGTCTACTCCGTGGAGGACCGGCGGCCGCTTCACCGCAGAGACTTCCCCCCTCCTGCACGAGCACCACGCCGCACTGGCGACGCATAGGAAGTTTGCAATGATCAGCCGGTGATCCACTAAGATCATCCGGCTGGGGCGCGGGGTAGCGGACGAAGGGCTGGAGCGTGAGGCCGACGAGCACCACCAAGAACAGCGGCACGAGCCATCTGCTGCCGTGTGCAGGCGTGCGGACGGGTGAGGCCGCTCCGGCGTGGCCGTGGCGTGGCGCCAAGAAAAAAGGCTTGCAGCACGATGTCTGCAACCCCTTGATTTCGTGGTGCCGGAAAGAGGATTCGAACCTCCGACCTACTGATTACGAATCAGTTGCTCTACCGACTGAGCTATTCCGGCCGAACCGAGCGCGCATTATAGGGAGCCGGGTCGTACGTGACAAGTGCAGCACCCCCCCCCCGCGCCGCCAACCGCACGGCCTCGGCTTCACGCTGCTCGAGCTGATCGTCACGGTCGCCATCGCGACGATCGTGCTGACGCTCGGGGTGCCGAACTTCCAGAGCATGCTGCAGAACAACCGCGTGCGCACCGCGCTGTCCGATCTGACCACCGACCTCAACCTGGCCCGGTCGGAGGCGATCAAGCGCGGCACCAATGTCACGGTGTGCAAGAGCTCCGATGGCGCCAACTGCACGACCGCTGCCGACTATGGCCAAGGCTGGATCGTACGCTCGCAGGACGGTACCGTACTCAAGGTGCATCCGGCGCTGCCGGCCTGGCTTTCACTCGTGGGAACCGCGAACACGGTGAGTCGGATCGACTTCCAGAGTTATGGCCGCGCGACGAACGGCGACCTGGCGTTCTGCAAGGATGGGCAAGTGCTTGCCGGCATCACGATCAGCGCGACCGGCCGCATCCGCTCCGCCAGCGCGGACGAAGTTTCATGTTCGTGAATCCATCCCCGATGCGGAATCATGCTGACCGTAGAAGCGGTGGCTTCACGCTGCTCGAAGTGCTGATCGCGATCGTCGTGCTCGCGATCGGGCTGCTCGGACTGGCGGCGCTGCAGTTGAGGGGACTGACCGACACGGGCAATGCCTATCTGCGCAGCCAGGCGACCTGGCTGGCATACGATGTCGCAGACCGCATGCGTGCCGCCGCGAGCATCGACTACCGGATCGCCGACGTCAGCACCTTCGAGGACCTGCTCGGCAAGGAGAATCCCGACGACAAGGAGCAATGGGCCGACGGAGTCCGGCGCCGGCTGCCGGCGGGCATCGCAACGGTAACGTGCGACGCGAATCTCCGCTGCGACATACGCGTGTGCTGGGAGGGCCGCATCTCCACGCCATCGAGCTGCCCGATCGAGGGCGTGGCCGACACGATGCAGGGGCTGCAACTGGGAATCCAGCGATGAAGCGCCGTCCTCGTGCCCAGCACGGGCTGACCCTCGTCGAGCTGATGCTGGCGCTTGCCGTCGGCCTGCTGCTGATCGCCGCCTCCGTACAGGTTTTCTCGAGCATGAGCCAGAACGCCCGCGCCCAGGAGAACCTGGCGCGGATGCAGGAAACCGGCCGACTGGCGCTGGAGCTGATCAGCCGCGAGATCCGCCTGGCGGGGTACGAGTCCAAACCGTTCCCGCGGATTCTCGGCTGCACCGACACCGCAAACGGGAGCGATTGTGCCATCTTCGGTACGGACGGTGGCGCCGACCAGAGTGACGGCCTGACGATCCGCTTCCGCAGCGACGGTCACATGCGCGGCTGCACCGGCAGGGAGGCCAATGAAAAAGATACGGTTTGGGTGGACAGCTTCCGGCTCGACGCCAGCACGCTGCGCTGCAACGACAACGGTCAGACGCAGCCGTTGCTCGACGGCATCCGGCGCCTGGATTTCGGCTACCTGGTGGAAGGTACAGCGAACTATGTCGATGAACCTGCCGCAAGCGACTGGCCCAGGGTGATCGGCGTGCGGATCACCGTCGAGGTCGCCAACGCACGCGATACGAACAGACCGCTGACGTTCACGACAACGGTCGGCTTGCGCAACCGCCTGCGGTGACGACGATGACCGGCATCCTGCCTCGGTTTCCCCGGCTTGCCCGTCCGCGCCAGCGCGGCAGCGCGCTGATCATCTGCCTGCTGCTGCTGGTGCTGCTGACGCTGACTGGCCTCAGCACCTACCGGACAACCATTCTCGAGGAGCGCATGGCCGGCAACGCCGCCGACCTCAACCTGGCCTTCCAGAATGCCGAGGCGACGCTGCGCATCGCCGAGCGCCGTCTCCAGGACCAAGCCAGCAAGTCCGCATGCGATGACGAGTTCGTGATCCTTTCCGATCAGACCGACGGCGGCGAGAATCCCCCCGTTGGCGCTCAGGGGCAGTTCGACTGGCTGGATTCGAAGAAGACGAATGCGGTCACGGACCCGCTCCCCGGCCCCCCGCGCTATGTCGTCGAGGAACTGAGCGTTCCGGTGCTGGAAGCCGACAGCGATCTCGGCAAGGCGCAGCCCTTCCGCCTGTTCCGGATCACGGCGCGCGCCAGGGGCGGCTCGACCTCGGCCACGGTCACCCTGGAAAGCCTGTACCAGGGCCCCAGCGGACCCTGCCCCCTCCGCCCGTAGGAGTTGCAACCATGAGCACGCATCGCATGCCCAGACGCGGTATCGGGGTAGCCTCGATCATGATCCTGGGTGCACTCGCCGCCGTGGATGCGGCAAGCGGCGAGCCCTTGCAGCTCTCCCAGGTGCCCTTGGCGCTGCTGCGCGGCGCCGATCCGAACCTGATGCTGATCCTGGACAACTCCGCCAGCATGAACAGCGCCCAGGTGGGCATGCCGGGCTGGACCGAGAACGACGCCGGCGCGATCCTGCCAACGGCATCGGACTTTCGCTGGATCATCTACTACGAGCAGGACGCGCTGCTCGAATCCCCCTGCGCCGTCGAGCTGAGCCGCCGGCTGCGCAGCGCCGACGGCAACCCGCTCTACTACGACCCGCGCCAGCGATACCGGCCCTGGATCAAGGACGACGGTGTCTCCCGACACGATAATGTCCGAGCCGAGGCCGCATATCCCGGCTATCCGGACACGGGGACTATGCTCGATCTGCTCCAGCCCCAGACGACGCGCGACTGGCTCACCGCGGCCGAGCCGATCCCCGGCACGTCGTGCCGCCAGACGCTCGAGGAAACCAAGGGAATATTGGCGCCATGCCCGATCGGGGCCGACAAGCTATGCGCAGTCATCCGCTATCACCCGATCACGTACTACTTCCGCGACACCAAGGGCCAGTTCGTCCGCGTCGAGATCTACCGCGACTCGGCGAGCGCCGAGCCGCTGATCCGGATCAAGCGCGGTGACAATCCGCCGCTGCCGGCGAGCCCGGTCGAGCTGGCCAAGCTGCTGAAGGACGAGGCCGGCACGACGCGATCGGTACAGGATGAAATCCAGAATTTCGCCAACTGGTACCAGTACTACCGTACCCGCCGCCTGGCGATGCAGGCGGCTGTCGGCGAAGCCTTCGCGACGCAACCCGCCAGCCTGCGGCTGGGGCTGATGTTCCTGGACTCGCCCGAGCGGATGGCGGGCATCGACAACAGCACCGTCAGCGGCACTGCGCCGCTCGGCGTACGTCCGTTCAGCCGCCCGCAACGGCAGAATTTCTACGCGGCGCTGTACGGCGCGACCTTCACGCATCCGAATACGCCGCTGCGCAAGGTGCTCGACAGCGCCGGGCAGTACTTCAGCCGCACCGACGACTCCGGCCCCTGGGGCAACATGCCCGCCGACGGCAAGCCGCAGGCCGTGTGCCGGGCGAGCTACGCCATCCTCGCGACCGACGGCTATTTCGACCCGAGTTCGAGCGCACAGGCAGAAACCGAAGCTGCACGCGCCGACGTCGACAGCACCCGACAGCCGGACATCGCCCCCGCTGACCCGGACAAGCCGGTCTATTCGCTCGAACCACGCTTGCCGTACGCCGACGGCGTCGGCGGCACCCTCGCCGACGTGGCGATGTACTACTGGGGCCGCGACCTGAATGTCGGGCTCGCCAACGCCGCGCCCGATTCGCCCGGCGACCCCGCCTATTGGCAGCACCTGTCGACCTACGCCATCGGCTTCGGCGTCACCGGCAGCATCGCCCCGAACGCGGCCAACCGCACGCTACTCGAAAGCGGCGAACTGCCGTGGCCGAACCCGTTCGACGGTGCCTCCGGCGCCGCCGACAACCTCTGGCACGCGACCCTCGACGGTCGCGGCCGATACCTGAACGCCACCAACCCGCAGCAGATCCGCGATGCCCTGGGCGCCTTCATCCGCGAGATGATCGCCGCGGTCCGCAGCTCGGGCACCAGCACCGCGACCAGCTCGGGCGCGCTCGAGGCCGGCACGCGCATCTTCCAGGCCAGCTTCAACAGCGGCACCTGGAGCGGCGACATCCGGGCGCGCGAGCTCGACCCGTCGACCGGCGAGCCGAAAGGGTCATCGTGGAGCGCCGCAACGCAGATGAAGACCGACGAGGAGCGCGAGAACACCATCTACACCTACGACCCGGCACGGGGCGGAGTGGAGTTCGACTGGCTGCCCGAGCGCACCAAGAAGAGCAAGCTCCGCAGGAAGGACAAGGTCCTGAGCGATGCGCAGAAGCGGGTGTTCGAGGAAGGGATGACCAGCGCCGGACTCACCGATGTCAGCGGCGAGCAGGTGATCGACTTCCTGCGCGGCGACCGCTCGCTCGAGCTGGCGAACGGCGGCAAACTGCGCGACCGGGCACCGGCGAACTCCGCCAGCAGCCCGCTCGGCGACATCATCAACTCCGATCCGGTCTATCTCGGCGCATCGAACTTCAACTATGCGCGCTTCGAGGGCTACACGGCCTTCCAGGACAAGACGCGGCAGCGCACGCCGCTGGTGTTCGCCGGCGCCAACGACGGCATGGTGCATGCCTTCGACGCAGCGACCGGCAACGAAGTCTTCGCCTACGTGCCGAATGTGCTGCTCGGCGAGCTGCCGCGGCTCGCGCACCCGGACTACAACCGCGACCATCATTACTTCGCCGACGGTCCGCAGCGCATCGCCGATGCGGTGGTCGACGGCAAATGGCGCACCCTGCTGCTCGGCTCGCCCGGCGCCGGCGGCAAGGGCGTGTTCGCACTCGACGTCACCGGCGACAGCGACGATCACTTCGAGAAACCGGCCAAGGTCGTGCTGTGGGAATTCACCGACTCCGAACTGGGCAGCACGCTGAGCGCTCCGACCGTTGTCAGCCTGGCCAGCAACAAAGGCAAAGGCGACTGGTTCGTGGCGTTCGGCAATGGTTACAACAGCGCCAGCCAGCAGGCCGCGCTGTTGCTGGTCGACGTGGACACGGGCAATGAATACAAGAGCCTTGACACCGGCATCGGGTCGGAGGCCGAACCCAACGGCCTCGCCAGCCCGGTGCCGGTCGATCTCGACGGCGACGGCACCACCGACCTGCTGTACGCCGGCGATCTGCAAGGCAATCTGTGGCGCTTCGACATGCGCATCGACGACAAGACGCGCAGGCGCAAGGAAAGCGTCACCCGCGTCTTCCAGGCCAAGGATCAGGGCGGCAAGCCGCAGCCGATCACCAGTCGTCCCGCGGTCGGCCCCGGCCCCGACGGCAAGGGCGTGATGATCTACTTCGGCACCGGCCGCTACATGGCGGTCGGCGACCAGAACAATGCCGACGCACAGGCGTTCTACGGCATCTGGGATGCCGACTTCGGCGACCGGGCGGTCACGGGGGCGGAGCTCAAGCGGACGTCGCTGACCGACCTGGAACACGACACCGTGAAAGCGAACGACGGCGTCGACGTGCCGGTACGGGCCGTCGGCGACCAGACGCCATTCGACTGGAAAGGCAACCCGGAACAGAACAAGCAGCCGCAGAAAGGCTGGCACTTCGAGCTGCCGGCTTCGGGTGAACGCGTGATCGCGAGTCCGATCTACCGCTCCAGCGTCGGCCGCGTGCTGTTCACGACGCTGATCCCCAAGCCGACCGACAATCCCTGCGCCGACGACACCAGCGGCTGGCTGATGGAGCTCGGCGCCTTCAGCGGCGCCTCGCCGATCGACTTCTCGTTCGACGTCAACCGCGACGCGGTTTTCAGCGCCACCGATCAGCTCGAGGTAGAGGGCGAGGACAAGAAAGTGTCCGCGGCCGGCATCCAGATCAAGGGCATCGCCAAGACGCCGGGTTTCGTGATCGGCGAAGACCGCATCCACATCTTCGTCCAGACGCCCGACGGCAAGGAGCAGCAGGCCGTCATCAACACGGCGGTCGAAGCCCGTCGCCAGACGTGGCGCCAGTTCGAGGAGTTGCAGTGAGCGCGCCGGCACGGTCCGCAGCAGGCTTCACGCTGACCGAGCTGATGATCGCGGTGGCGATCGTCGCCATCCTCGCCGCGGTCGCCTATCCGAGCTACCAGGACAGCGTACGCAAGGCGCGACGGGCGGACGCGAAGACGGCGCTGCTGGAGCTGGCGGGGTTCATGGAGCGCAACTACTCGACCGTCTTTCGCTACGACCGAACCGGCACTGCCGATGACTCGCCGGCCATCACCTTACCCTTCGCACAGCTTCCCCGTGAGGGTGGAATGGCTACCTATACATTGCGCTTCCGCCAAGGGACCTTGGCCAGGCAGACTTTCGAAATCGAGGCACTGCCGGCCAACGCCCAGACCGGCGATCCGTGTGGCACGCTGACGATAAATCAGACAGGCACGCGCGGCGTCCGCAACGCTGCAGCGGGGCAGACGGCAGCCACTTGCTGGGGGCAGTAAGCAGCCGCCGTCGCTTACGCCCGCAGCTCCCGCGGCAGCGCGAACACGATGTGCTCTTCGACGCCGCGCGCCTCGGGCAGCACCGCGGCGCCCCATTCGCCCAGGCGTGCCAGCACCTGCCGCACCAGGATCTCCGGCGCCGAGGCGCCGGCGGTGACGCCGATGCGTGCCTTGCCCTCGACCCAGGTCGGCTCGATGTCGTCGGCGCTGTCGATCAGGTAGGCCGGCACGCCCATCTTCTCGGAGATCTCGCGCAGGCGGTTGGAGTTGGAGCTGT
Organism: Candidatus Competibacteraceae bacterium; assembly: GCA_039807445.1. Taxonomy (GTDB): domain Bacteria; phylum Pseudomonadota; class Gammaproteobacteria; order Competibacterales; family Competibacteraceae; genus JBDHRG01. The sequence continues at coordinate 9,187 of JBDHRG010000007.1, read as the reverse complement.
TCGGCGAGCCGACCACCAGCACCAGGTCGCAGTCGGCGGCGAGGCGCTTGACGGCGTCCTGGCGGTTCTGCGTGGCGTAGCAGATGTCGTCCTTGCGCGGGCCGTTGATGTGCGGGAAGCGCCGCCCCAGCGCCTCGATCACGCTCTGGGTGTCGTCGACCGACAGCGTGGTCTGGGTGACGTAAGCCAGGTTGCCGGGGTCGCGGACTTCGAGGTGGGCCACGTCCTCGGGGGTCTCGACCAGGTGGATGCGGCCGCCGCAGGCTTCATCGTAGTGCCCCATCGTGCCTTCGACCTCGGGGTGGCCGGCGTGGCCGATCAGGATCACCTCGGTGCCCTGCTTGGCGTGGCGCACCACCTCCATGTGCACCTTGGTCACCAGCGGGCAGGTGGCGTCGAACACCTCGAGGCCGCGGCGCGCGGCCTCGGCGTGGATCGCGCGCGAGACGCCGTGGGCGCTGAAGATCAGCGTCGCACCGTCGGGCACGTCGGCCAGGTCTTCGATGAACACCGCGCCTTCGGCGCGCAGCTTGTCGCAGATGTAGCGGTTGTGGACGATCTCGTGGCGGACGTAGATCGGCGCGCCGAACAGTTCGAGCGCGCGCTCGACGATCTCGATCGCGCGGTCGACGCCGGCGCAGAAGCCGCGGGGGTTGGCGAGCTGGATGTGCATGCTGTCAAGGTCCGGGGGGCGAGGCACCAGGTGCGAGTCGGGATATTTTACACATCTCGGGCCCCGAGCCCCGCCCTTCGTGCCTTGCGAATCAATCCTTTCTCGCGGCCTCGCGCCCCGCGCCTTTCGGCATGAAGCTGTCGAGCGCCAGCAGCACCGCGCCGCAGCTGATGCCGATGTCGGCGACGTTGAACGCCGGCCAGTGCCAGTCGCCGAGGTACAGATCGATGAAGTCGATCACATGGCCGTAGAAGGCGCGGTCGATCAGGTTGCCGAGCGCGCCGCCGAGCACCAGCGCCAGCGCCACGGCGAGGCGCGTCTCGTGCACCTGCAGGCGCTTCAGCCACACCACCAGCGCGACGCTGATGCCGCCGGCCAGCAGCAGGAAGAACCAGCGCTGCCAGCCGCCGGCACCGGCCAGGAAGCTGAACGCCGCGCCGGTGTTGTAGGCCAGGAACAGGTTGAACGAGGGCAGCACCGGCACCGGCTGGTGCAGCACCAGCCAGGCTTCGGCCGCCCACTTGGTGGCCTGGTCGACCACCACGATCGCGAGGCTCAGCCACAACCACTTCAGCATTCGGGGGACCCCATCACGGAAGCTCCCTCCCCCTTGACGGGGGAAGGAGTCGGTCGATGCAACGGACAGCCAATCACGCGAAGCGCCGCGCCTCGCCCTCGGGCTGCTCGACGTTCTCGACGCAGCGGCCGCACAGCTCGGGGTGGTGCGCGGCGACGCCGACGTCGTGGCGGTAGTGCCAGCAGCGCACGCACTTGGTGTAGCCGCAGGGCGCGACCGCGATCGCGAGCCGACCCTCGAGCGCATCCTCGGCGTGGTCGGGGCGCGCGTACAGCGGATGCACGCGCGCGTAGGAGGTGATCAGCACGAAGCGCAGCTCGTCCTCGAGCCGGCCCAGGTCCTCGAGCAGCGGACCGTCGCAGTACAGGTCGACCTCGGCGGCGAGCGAGGCGCCGATGCCGCCGGCGACGCGCAGCTTCTCGAGCTCCTTGGCCACCGCGGCGCGCACCTCGATCAGGCGGTCCCAGTAGGCGGCGCCGAAGGCGTCGTCCTCGGCCAGGCCGAACAGGCCCTCGTACCAGGTCTCGAAGAACACCGATTCGCTGCGCCCGCCGCCGGGCATGTGGGCCCAGATCTCTTCGGCGGTGAACGACAGGATCGGCGCCACCCAGCGCACCAGCGCCTCGAGCACGTGGTACAGCGCGGTCTGCGCCGAGCGGCGCGCGCGGCTGTTGTACGCCGCGGTGTACTGGCGGTCCTTGATGACGTCGAGGTAGAAGCTGCCGAGGTCGACCGAGCAGAAGTTGTGGACTTTCTGGTAGATGACGTGGAACAGGTACTCGTCGTAGGCGTCGCGGATCTCGTTCTGCAGCCGCAGCGTGCGGTCGACCACCCAGCGGTCGAGCGGCAGCATCGCCTCGGGCGCCAGCGCGTCGCGCGCCGGGTCGAAGCCGCTCAGGTTGGCGAGCAGGAAGCGCGCGGTGTTGCGGATGCGGCGGTACGAATCCGACATGCGCCGCAGGATTTCCTTCGACACCGCCATCTCGCCGCGGTAGTCGGTCGACGCGACCCACAGCCGCAGCACATCGGCGCCGAGCTCCTTGATCACCTCCTGCGGCGCGATCACGTTGCCGACCGACTTCGACATCTTGCGGCCCTGCGCGTCGACGGTGAAGCCGTGCGTCAAGAGGCCCTTGTACGGCGCCACGCCGCGCATCGCCACCGAGGCCAGCAGCGAGGACTGGAACCAGCCGCGGTGCTGGTCCGAGCCCTCCAGGTACAGGTCGGCCGGGAAGGCCAGCTCCGGGCGGTTCTCGAGCACCGAGAAGTGCGTGGTGCCCGAGTCGTACCAGACGTCGAGCGTGTCGGGCGCCTTGTCGTAGTCGGCGGCGTCCGCCCCGAGCAGCTCGGCGGCGTCGAGCTCGAACCAGGCGTCGATGCCGTCGCGCTCGATGCGCTGCGCCACCTGCTCCATCAGCTCGTGCCAGCGCGGGTGCAGCTCGCCGCTGCGCTTGTGGATGAACAGCACCAGCGGCGTGCCCCAGTAGCGCTGGCGCGAGATGCACCAGTCGGGGCGGTTGCCGACCATGCCCTCGAGCCGCGGCCGTCCCCATTCGGGGGTGAAGGCGAGCTTGCCGATCTCGATCATCGCGCGCGCGCGCAGCCCGGCCTGGTCCATGCTGATGAACCACTGCGGCGTGGCGCGGAAGATGATCGGCGTCTTGTGGCGCCAGCAGTGCGGGTAGCTGTGCCTGAGCTTGGCGGTGTGCAGCAACGCGCCGCGGCCCTTGAGCTCGTCGAGGATGCGCTCGCCGCTGGCGGCGACGTGCAGCCCGGCGAACAGCGGCGTGTCGGGCAGGAACCTGCCGTCGGGGCCGACCGGGTTGTCGTCGACCCGCAGCCCGTAGCGCGCGCCGACGACGTAGTCGTCCTGGCCGTGCGCCGGGGCGGTGTGCACGCAGCCGGTGCCGGCGTCGAGCGTGACGTGGTCGCCGAGGATCAGCGGCACTTCGCGCTCGTAGAACGGGTGGCGCAGCGTCAGCCGATCGAGCTCGGCGCCCTTGCCGTAGGCCAGCACCTGGTACCTGTCGACACCCCAGCGCCCCATCGCCTCCTTCAGCAGGCCGTCGGCGAGCAGCAGCCGCTCGACGCCCTGCGCGGTCTCGGCCTGGACGACGACGTAGTCGAACTCGGGGTTCAGCGTGACGGCGCGGTTGGCCGGCAGCGTCCACGGCGTGGTGGTCCAGATCACCACCGACAGCGGCCCCTTGCCCTCGGCGCCGTTGACGTGCTTCAGCCGCCCCAGCAGCGCCGCCTCGTCGACCACCGCGAAGCGCACGTCGATCGCCAGCGAATCCTTGTCCTCGTACTCGACCTCGGCCTCGGCCAGCGCCGAGCCGCAGTCGATGCACCAGTGCACCGGCTTGGAGCCGCGCAGGAGGTGGCCGTTGGCGATGATGCGGCCGAGCGAGCGGACGGTGTCGGCCTCGGTCCTGTACGCCATCGTCAGGTAGGGCACGCCCCAGTCACCGAACACGCCGAGGCGCTTGAAGTCGGTGCGCTGCCGGTCGACCTGCGAGGCGGCGAACTTGCGGCATTCGGTGCGGAAGATGCGCGCGTCGACCTTGACGCCGACCTTGCCGATCTTCTTCTCGACCGCGTGCTCGATCGGCAGGCCGTGGCAGTCCCAGCCCGGCACGTAGGGGGCGTCGAAGCCGCTCAGCGAGCGCGACTTGACGATGATGTCCTTCAGCACCTTGTTGACGGCGTGGCCGATGTGGATGTCGCCGTTGGCGTACGGCGGGCCGTCGTGCAGCACGAACTTGGGTCGGCCGGCGAAGATCCGGCGCTGGCGCGCATAGAGCTCGGCCGCGTCCCAGCGCGCGAGCTGCTCGGGCTCGCGCGCGGGCAGGTTGCCCTTCATCGGGAACTCGGTCGCCGGGAGATTCAGGGTGTCCTTGTAGTCAGCCACGTTTCAGCCTCGGTGGTCACCGCGCTCGCCGCGGTGGACGCAGATCCAAAAGGCACCGCTCGCGCGCCACGGGCCGGAGCGAACGGTACGGTATCGCCAGGCTAGGTCGAGTCCGGCTGCGCGGCGAAGAAGGCGCGCGCCTGCCGGGCATCGGCGTCGATCTGCGCCTTCAGCGCCTCGAGCGATCCGAAGCGGCGCTCTTCGCGCAGCCGCGCGCAGAACTCCACCCGCACCGCGCGGCCGTAGAGATCGCCGCAAAAGTCGAACAGGTGCACCTCGAGCTGGTTGCGCGTGCCGCCCACGGTCGGCCGCTGGCCGAGGTTGGCGACCCCGGCCAGCGGCGCGGGCGCCGCCCCGAGCAGCCGCACCGCGTACACGCCCGACAGCGGCGTCACCTCGCGGTGCAGGTGGACGTTGGCGGTCGGGAAGCCGATCGTGCGGCCACGCTTGTCGCCGTGCGCGACACGCCCGTGCACCGCATACGGGCGGCCCAGCAGGCGCGCGGCGAGCGCGAGTTCGCCGTCGGCCAGTACCTCGCGCACCCGCGTGCTCGAGACGCGCGCGCCGTCGACGACGAAGGTCGGCGTGTGCGCGACCTCGAAGCCGCAGGCGGCGCCGGCGCGCTCGAGCAGCCCGAAGTCGCCGGCGCGGCCCTTGCCGAAGCGGAAATCGTCGCCGATCACCAGGTATTCGACGCCGAGCTTCGCGACCAAGAGATCGCCGATGAAGTCTTCGGCGCTCATCGCCGCCAGGCGCGCGTCGAAGCGCGCCACCAGCACGCGGTCGACGCCGGCCTCGGCCAGCGCGGCGAGCTTTTCGCGCAGCCGCGCCAGACGCGCCGGCTTGGTCTCGCGGGCGAAGAACTCCTGCGGGTGCGGCTCGAAGGTCATCACCAGGCTCGGTCGGCCGAGCTCGCGCCCGCGCGCGGCCAGTTGGCGCAAGATGGCCTGGTGGCCGAGGTGCACGCCGTCGAAGTTGCCGATGGTCGCCACGCAGCCGCGGTGCTGCGGACGAAGGTTGTGCAAGCCGCGAATCAGTTCCATGCGTCCGGATCGCCCTGCGGCGCGGGAGCCGCGCCGAACGTAAAGCGGGGATTATAAGGAGCGCAGCGCCGATGTCATGCTCGGTGAGGAGTCAAGGGTGAGGAGTGAGGGGGAAAAGACGCTCGGCAGAGTGACTCGTCCTTACCCCTCACCCCAAATCATTCCGCCCGCAGATGCCGCCGCGGTCGCAGCCCCAGCGCCAGCAGCGTCGCGGCGTAGACGGCGATGCCGCCGAACACCAGCCAGCCCAGGTGTAGCGCGCGCTCGAGGAAGGACGCGGCGAACCAGCCTTCGAGGGGACCCGCGCCCCACCACAGGAAGCCGCCCATCGCGGCGTTGGCCAGCACCAGGCGCAGCCCGAAGCCGAGCCAGCCCGGCGCGGGCCGGTAGTGGCCGTCGCGTCGCAGGCTCGCGAACAGCAGCGCGGCGTTGACGAAGGCCGCGAGCGAGGTCGACAGCGCCAGCCCCGCGTGCGCCAGCGGGCCGATCAGCATCAGCTGCAGCGCGACGTTGACGACGATCGCCACCAGCCCGTAGCGCACCGGGGTGCGGGTGTCCTGGCGCGCGTAGAAGCCCGGCGCCAGCACCTTGATCAGCATGTAGGCCAGCAGCCCGAAGCCGTAGGTGACCAGGCTGCGCGTGGTCATCAGCACGTCTGCGGCACCGAACGCACCGTGCATGAACAGCGTCGCCAGCAGCGGCCCGGCCAGCAGCATCAGTGCCACCGTCGACGGTGTGCCGATCAGCAGCGACCAGCGCAGCCCCCAGTCGAGCGTGCGCGCGAACGCGCCCGCTTCGCTGGCGGCGTGCTGGCGCGACAGGCGCGGCAGGATCACGGTGCCGAGCGCGACACCGAAGATGCCGAGCGTGAACTCGACCAGGCGGTCGGAAAAGTACAGCCAGCTGACGCTGCCGCTCGGCAGTTGCGAAGCCAGCTGGGTGTTGATCAACAGGTTGATCTGCGCCGCCGAGGAGCCGAGCATCGCCGGCAGCATCAGCTTCATGACCTTCTGCACCCCCTCGCTTGCCCAGCCCCAGCGGGGTCGCGGCAACAGCGCCAGGGCGCGCAGCGACGGCAGGTGGAACAGCAGCTGCGCGACGCCGGCGGCGAACACGCCCCAGGCCAGCGCCATCACCGGCTGCTCGAAGTGCGGCGCGGCCCAGACCGCGGCGACGATCATGCAGACGTTCAACAGCACCGGGCTCAGCGCCGGCACCGCGAAGCGCCCGCAGCTGTTGAGGATGCCGCCGGCGAATGCCGTCAGCGAAATGAACAGGATGTACGGGAAGGTGATGCGCAGCATGTCCGCGGTCAGATCGAACTTGGCCGGATCGATGGCGAAGCCGCTGGCGAACAGCCACACCAGCAGCGGCGCACCGAGCATGCCGAGCACGGTCATCAGCAGCAGCACCGCGCCGAGCGTGCCGGCGACGCGGTCGACCAGCGCCTCGAGCTCTTCGGGCGAGCGCTGCGTGCGGTATTCGGTGAACACCGGCACGAAGGCTTGCGAAAACGCGCCCTCGGCGACCAGCCGCCGCATCAGGTTGGGGATGCGGAAGGCGACGTTGAAGGCGTCCATCACCGTGCCGGCGCCGAACAGCTGCGCATAGACCAGATCGCGGACGAAGCCGAGGATGCGCGACAGGAACGTCATCGCGCTGACGACGCCGGTGGACTTCAGCAGGGCTCGGCTCATGATGGGCAAGAGGCGTGGGGCGGGGCCGGCATCTTACGGGGTGCGGCGCCAAGCGTGAACCGCTGAGAGAGCGAGGGGCGAGGGGCGAGGGATTGACAGCCTCCGGCAAGCTGTGAATACTGCTCGCCTTTTTCGAATGGTAATGCTGCCGCGATCCGCGGGCAGCGCTCAGGACATCCAGAGGAGCCCGACGTTGGCCAACACCGCTCAAGCCAAGAAGCGCGTCCGCCAGGCTGAGAAGAACCGTCAGCACAATGCCAGCCTGCGCTCGACGATGCGCACCTACGTCAAGAAGGTTCTCGCCGCGATCCGCGCCGGTGACAAGGCCGCGGCCCAGGAAGCGTTCAAGGCCGCTTCGTCGATGCTGGACCGCAACGCGCGCAAGGGCATCATCCACGCCAACAAGGCCGCGCGCAGCAAGAGCCGCCTGAGCGCCCGCATCAAGGCGCTGGCCGCCTGAGCGCGATCGGACACCGAAAAAGCCGGGCGCTGCCCGGCTTTTTTGTTGCCCGCTCACCCCCACCTCAGGCTGCCGAACCGCCCGCGCGGTTCGGACAGGCCGCGGGCGGCGCGGACGTGGGCGAGGAAGGGGTTGGACGCCAGTTCATCGGCGAGCGTCGTGTCGGGGCCGTGGCCGCTGTGCACGCGCAAGTGGCCCGGCAGCTCGAGCAGCCGCATCAGGCTGCGCTGCGCCAGCGCGTGGTCGCTCATCGGAAAGTCGGTGCGTCCGACCGAGCCGGCGAACAGCGTGTCGCCGACGAAGATGTCGCCATCGGTGCAGTAGCAGCCCTGCCCCGGCGTGTGCCCCGGCGTCGAGACGAAGCGGAATTCCAGCTCGCCGACGCCGATGCGGTCGCCGTCGCGCACCTCGACGTCGATGCGCCCGCACGGCCGACTCAGCTGCGGCATGCCGAACAGCTCGCCCTGCCGGGGAAGCGCCTCGAACATCGGCCGCTCGAGCGCCGGCAGGTACGTGGTCGCTTCGGGGAAGCGCGCCTGCAGCGGCACCAGCCCGCCGGCGTGGTCGAAGTGTGCGTGCGTCAGCAGGATCGCGCGCAGGTCCGGCAGCGGCTCGAGCGCCGCCAGCCTCTCGGCGACCTCGGCGCCTTCGCCGGTGTCGACCAGCGCACAGGCGCCGGTCGCCGGGTCTTCGATCAGCCAGCTGTTGACCTGGAACAGGCCGACCGTGAAGCAGCGGATCTTCATCAAGCAAACCATCCTTCGACGATGTGGTTTTCGAGATCGCCGGCGCGCTGCTCGGGGATGACCCGCCCGCGCACCGAGACGCCGGCGCGGTGCACCGATTCGGGGTCGCCGCTGAGCAGGGGGTGCCACTCGGGCAGGTCCTTGCCCTCGGCCAGCAGGCGGTAGGCGCAGGTGCTCGGCAGCCAGCCGAAGCGTGCGATGTCGGCCGGCTTCAGTGCGACGCAATCCGGCACCCAGCGCTTGCGCGTCGCGTAGCGGCGGCAGCGGCAGGTGTCGGGGTCGAGCAGCCGGCAGGCGACGTTGGTGTGGTGCACCTCGCCGGTGTCTTCGTCTTCGAGCTTGTGCAGGCAGCAGCGCCCGCAGCCGTCGCACAGCGACTCCCACTCGGGGCGCGTCATCTGGTCGAGGCGCCTGGCGCGCCAGAAAGGCAATTCGCTTCCGCTCATGTGAGGAGTGTGGGGTGAGGAGAAGGGGCTGATGATAGCCGATCGCGCCCCTCGCTCCTCACGCCTCACCCTTTTACGAAGCGATGTACTCCCGCAGCGCCTGCGCTTCTTGGGCGGTTTCCTCGAGCTTGGCCTTGACCAGGTCGCCGATCGACACCAAGCCGAGCAGTTGGCCGTCCTCGACCACCGGCAGGTGGCGGAAGCGGCGCTCGGTCATCAGCGCCAGCGCCTCGTCGACGAGCATCGACGGCTGCCCGACGACGACGCTGCACGTCATCCGCGACTCGAGCGGCAGCGCCGCCAAATCGCTGTCGCCGTCGGCGCACAGCCGCACCACGTCGCGCTCGGTGAAGATCCCGACCGGGCAACCCTCGGCATCGGGCACCAGCACCGCGCCGACCTTTTCGGCGTGCATCGTTCGCACCGCCTCGGCGACGCTCGCCTTGGCCGACACCGCGACCACGCGCGCCCCCTTGGCGCCCAGGACATCTTTCAGTTTCATCGCTCTGCTACCTCCATCCGAAGCGAAAGCCGCCCCGACAATAGTAGCGGTGAGCGGGGAATGGGGAATGGGGAATGGGGAATGGGGAATGGGGAATGGGGAATGGGGAACAAGTGTAGCCTCATCCCTCAT
>JBDHRG010000145.1:0-9496 GCA_039807445.1 Candidatus Competibacteraceae bacterium | reverse complement strand
CTCGCCGCCTTCTTCGAGCGCTGGCGCGACGATGCGCTGGTGCTCGACAAGTGGTTCGCGCTGCAGGCAAGCTCACGCCGCGCCGACACGCTGGCGCAGGTGCAGCGCCTGTTGGCGCACCCGGCGTTCACGCTGCGCAACCCGAACAAGGTGCGCGCGCTGATCGGCACGTTCTGCAACGCCAACCCGGTACGCTTCCATGCCGCCGACGGCAGCGGTTACGCTTTCCTCGCCGAGCGCGTGCTCGCGCTCGACGCGCTTAATCCGCAGGTCGCGGCGCGGATGCTCGGCGCGCTGACGACGTGGCGGCGCTTCGAGCCGGGCCGCCGGGCGCTGATGCGTGCGCAGCTCGAGCGCGTGCTGGCCGCGCCGCGGCTGTCACCCGACGTTTACGAGATCGCGTCGAAGAGCCTCGCCGGCTAGCCGGGACGGGTGGAGAAAGGGCATGTTGCAGCGCAAAAAAACCGTTGACATCGCGGCCTGTGGAACATCACAATAGCGTCCATGGTGCAGTGCATCAAAACGCCGATACCCCTCGATCTTCAGGAGATTGCCAGCATGAGCTACAACCCGTTCGCCGAGTTCGCCAAGTTCGCGCAGTTCGATCCGAGCCAGTTCGACTTCAGCAAGCTGCTGGGCCAGGTCAAGGTGCCGGGCTTCGATGTCGAGGCGGCGCTGGCGAGCCAGCGCAAGAACCTCGAAGCACTGGCGCAGGCCAACCAGCTCGCTTTCGGCGGCATGCAGGCGCTGGCCAAGCGCCAGGGCGAGATCCTGGCGCAGGCGGTCGCCGAAACCAACGCGCTGGCGCAGGAGCTGGCCAAGGCCGGCACCAGCCCGCAGGAGCTGTCGGCCAGGCAGGCGAAGCTGACGCAGGAAGCCTTCGAGAAGGCTTTCGCCAACATGCGCGAGCTGGCCGAGCTGGTCAGCAAGTCGAACGCCGAGGTCTACGCGCTGGTCAACCAGCGCGTCAACGAGAGCCTCGAGGAGCTCAAGGCGCTGGTCGCCAAGAAGTGAGCTGCCCGCAAAGGCCGCCCGCGGGCGGCCTTTGCGTTTGCCCCGGCCGCACGGTTGACCCCCGCGGTCCGGCACCCGTATAAACGTCGGTAGCCGGGTCGGCGCGGCAGGAGCGCCGCATGCACTCCGGACCCGAGCTCGAGAAACCACTGTCCCCGACGCAGGGATAAGGAAAGACCCACGATGGCTGAAGCGAACGCTCCCGAGATCAAGATGCCCGACCCGGCCGAGGTGTCGAAGGCGGTCACCAAGATCGCCGAACAAAGCCAGCGCCTGGTGCACGACTTCCTCGACCGCCAGACCCGCGAGGGCTCGCTGTCGGTGAACGAGAACCAGCACATCGGTGCCGCGTTCTTCGAGATGACGCACCGGCTGATGGCCAACCCGGCGCGGCTGGTCGAGGCGCAGGTGGCGCTGTGGCAGAGCTACGTCAGCCTGTGGCAGCAGAGCGCGGCGGCGTTCTTCGGTCAGCAGGTCGAGCCGCTGATCAAGCCGGCGCACTCGGACAAGCGCTTCAAGCACGACGACTGGGAACAGAACCTGCTGTTCGACTTCATCAAGCAGTCGTACCTGCTGACTTCGCAGTGGCTGCAGAGCACCGTCAGCGGCATCGACGGCCTCGATGCCAAGACCAAGCGCAAGCTCGAGTTCTATACCCGCCAGTTCGTCGATGCGCTCAGCCCGACCAACTTCCCGATCACCAACCCCGAGGTGCTGCGGGCGACCATCGAGTCGGGCGGCGAAAACCTGCTGAAGGGGCTGTCGAACCTGCTCGACGACCTCGAGCGCGGCAAGGGCACGCTGAACATCCGCATGACCGACCTCGAGGCCTTCGAGCCCGGCGTCAACGTCGCGGTGTCCAAGGGCAAGGTCGTGTTCCAGAACGACCTGATGCAGCTGATCCAGTACACGCCGTCGACCGAGACGGTGCACAAGCGGCCGCTGCTGATCGTGCCGCCGTGGATCAACAAGTTCTACATCCTCGACCTGCGCGAGAAGAATTCCTTCATCAAGTGGTGCGTCGACCAGGGCTTCACGACTTTCGTGATCTCGTGGGTCAACCCCGACAAGGAGCTGGCCGAGAAGAACTTCGCCGACTACATGCTCGAGGGCCCGCTGGCGGCGCTCGGTGCGATCGAGCAGGCCACCGGCGAGAAGGACGTCAACGCGGTCGGCTACTGCCTCGGCGGCACGCTGCTGGCGTCGACGCTCGCGCACATGGCGGCGAAGAAGGACAAGCGCATCGCCTCGGCGAGCTTCCTGACCACGCTGCTCGACTTTTCCGAGCCGGGCGAGCTCGAGGTGTTCATCGACGAGGAGCAGATCAGCGCGCTCGAGACGCGCATGGAGCGCGAGGGCTATCTGGACGGCAGCCAGATGGCCACCACCTTCAGCATGCTGCGCGCCAACGATCTGGTGTGGTCGTTCTTCATCAGCAACTACCTGCTCGGCAAGGATCCGTTCCCGTTCGACCTGCTGTACTGGAACTCGGATTCGACCCGCATGCCGGCGGCGATGCACAGCTTCTACCTGCGCAACATGTACCAGAACAACCAGCTGTGCGTGCCGAACGGCATCGAGCTGGCGGGCACGTCGATCGACCTCGGCAAGGTCAAGACCCCGGTCTACTTCCTGTCGGCGGTCGAAGACCACATCGCGCCGTGGAAGGCGACCTACGCCGGCACCCAGCTGTTCGGCGGTCCGGTCAAGTTCGTGCTCGGCGGCTCGGGCCACATCGCCGGCGTGGTCAACCCGCCGGCCGGCGGCAAGTACTGCTTCTGGAGCAACGACAAGACCCCGGCCAAGCCCGAGGCCTGGTTCGAGGGCGCGCAGCAGAGCGAAGGCTCGTGGTGGCCGAACTGGAAGGAATGGGTCGGCGCCCACGCCGACGAGCAGGTGCCCGCGCGTGCGCCGGGCAGCGGCAAGCTGAAGGCGATCGAAGACGCACCCGGCAGCTACGTCAAGATCCGTACCGTGGACTGAGGCCGGTGGTGCCGCGCTGCGGCACCCGCTGGAACGCAGCGGCCCCGGAGGCGACTCCGGGGCCGCGCGCATTCAGGGGTTCACTGCGGAATGCCGAGGATCTGCTCGGCCTTGCCGAGCGCCTCGAGCGCGGCGTCGTGCTTGCCGGCCTTGTGCAGCTCTTCGCCCCGGGCGCGCAGCGCCTTGACTTCGGCGAGCCCGGCGTCGTCGAGCTTCGGACCCGCCGCCAGCGCGGCGTCGATCTTCTTCATCTCGGCCGGGCAGTGGAAGGCCTGGGCCGGCAGGGCGAAGGCGGCAGCGAGCGCGGCGGCGAGGATGGGTAGCGTCTTCATCGGAACTCCTCCGGTGCAGCGGATGGTACGCCCGAGCATAGGCCAGTACGGCTGCCGCGGTGGATTCGGCTTCGGTGCCGCCGCGTTCGAATTCGTGTCCGGCATCGGGCAAACTGGGCGCCCCGATGCGAGCCTGCAGAGACACCCCCGTGAGTTACCGCCTGCCTCCGCTCAACGCGCTGCGCGCCTTCGAGGCTGCGGCCCGCCACCTGAGCTTCAGCAAGGCCGCCGAAGAGCTGTTCGTGACGCCGGCGGCGATCAGCCACCAGATCAAGGCACTCGAAGAGCACCTCGGCGTGCAGCTGTTCCGGCGACTGAGCCGCTCGCTGGCGCTGACCGAGGCGGCGCAGAACTGCCTGCCGAAGCTGCGCGAGGGCTTCGACTGCCTGGCAGGCTCGGTCGAGGTGCTGCGCGAGCAGGAAGACTCGGGCATCCTGACGGCCAGCATGCCGCCGGCGCTGGCGGCCAAGTGGCTGGTGCCGCGGCTCGACAACTTCATGCTCGCGCACCCGGAAATCGAGATGCGCATCGCCGCAAGCAGCGGGCTGATCGATGCGAACGGTGGCAGCAACGACCCGATGGACTTGCGCCGCGACGACGTCGACATCGCGATCCGCTTCGGCAACGGCGACTATCCGGGCTACCACGTCGAGCGGATGCTGTCGCTGCGCTCGACGCTGCTGTGCAGCCCGAGGCTGCTGAAGGGGCGGCATCCGCTGCGCGCGCCCGCCGACCTGCGCCACCACACGCTGCTGCACAGCAAGAGCGTGTTCGGCTACGCCTCGGGCGCACTGTGGCGGCTGTGGCTGGCGCGCGCCGGCGTCGAGGACATCGACGTCGAGCGCGGCCCCTGGTTCAGCGACACCTCGCTGGCGATCGAGGCGGCGCTCGACGGCCAGGGTGCGACGATCGCGCCGCCGCTGCTGATGCTCGGCGACATCGTGGCCGGGCGCCTGGTGATGCCCTTCGACGTGACGGTGCCGCTCGACTACGCGTACTGGATCGTCTGCCCCGAGCACGCGGCCCGGCAGCCCAAGATCGTCGCCTTCAGCGAATGGCTGCACGAGGAAGTCCGCAACGACGAGGCGATGCTCGCCCGCCTGCCGCCATCCGCCGGGGCGACCAGCCGAAGATGAGTCGGGCGCGGTTGCGGCCGCGAGTCAGCGCACGGTGGCGAGCGCCGTAGCCAGGTCCCGGCACACCGCCGCCTTGGGGCAACGTGCCTCGTCGCCGAGGCGGTACTTGCCGGTGCACACCAGGCAGCCCTGCAGGCCCGCGGCGAGCGCGGCGGCGACGTCGGCCTCGGCGTCGTCGCCGATCATCAGCACCGCCTCCGGCGGCAGCCCCAGGCGGCGGCAGCCGGCCAGGAAGAAGCCCGGCGCCGGCTTGCCGATCACCGTCGCCTTGACGCCGCTGGCGAACTCGAGCGCCGCCTTGAAGGGGCCGATGTCCAGGCTCAGGCCGTCGGCGCCGCGGAAATATCGGTTGTCGCCCATCGCGATCAGCTCGGCGCCGTCCATCAGCAGGCGGAAAGCGTGGTTCAGGCTCGCGTAGTCGAAACCCTCGCCGGCGTCGCCGAGCACGACGGCATCAGGCGTGCCGCGCGCCAGCGCCGCGAACGCAGCGCGCACCGCCGGATGCACCAGCGGGTAGGGTGACAGTCCGCGCTGGCGCACGTGCGCCAGCGTGGCGTCGACCGCGCCGAGGATGTGCTCGGGTGCGATGGCGAAGCCCAGGCCGGCGAGGACGGCGGCGAGTTGGGCGCTGTCCTGGCGCGTGGTGTTGGTCAGGAACAGGTGCGGCAGGCCCTGCGCCTGCAGGTCGGCCACGGCTTCGCGCGCGCCCGGCAGCGCGGCATCGCCGGCGTAGAGCACCCCGGAGAGGTCGATCAGCAGTCCGCGTGGCATCCGGATGGCTCCCGAGGGACGGGCCGTTCAAGCATAGGCCCCGCCGGGGCAGTAGGCGGCGGTGAGCCTGGGGCCGGGCTACGCGCGCATGCGGATGCTGGTGATCCCCGGCAGCGTCGAAGATCACGTCCGCCGCCTTGGTGGCGGCGATCCTGCACGCCTACGCTTTCCTCGGCAGCAGCGGCTGCAGAACCAGGAGGCTGGCGATCATGGCAGAGGTGACGATCAAGGCCTTGCCCAATGGGCCGTATCTCGTTCAGGGCGAAGTGACGCTCATCGACTCGACCGGGCAGGCGGTGACGGTGAAGACCCAGTCCTTCGCGCTGTGCCGCTGTGGCGGCTCGGGCCACAAGCCGTTTTGCGACGGCACGCACGGCAAGATCGGCTTCAAGGCCGATGAGGCCGCCCGACCGCCGGCGTAGCCGGGCCCTCTGCGGATCGCAAGAAGTTTCATCTTCTTGGCGGTGAGCGGTGCTCCGGGCGTGAAGTCTGCGCGTGTGCGAGCTGCGACTGGCGCATCTGTGAATGGCCGGGGTCGACGGCGCCGCGGCCCCGACGACCTCCAGCGGAGAGGCCCGAGGGGTCGGGCACTGCTTGCCGGCATCAGCGGATGCCGGCAAGCAGTGTCGCTGCGTCGCGCAGGTCCGCGGTGTCGAAACCCTCGCTGAACCCGCCGTAGATGTCGGCCAGCACGTTGCGGGCGTCATCCCCCCTGCCTTGCCGCTGCCACAGCCGGGCCAGGCTGGTCGCCGCCCGCAACTCCAGCGGCTTGGCGCCTTGCCGGCGGGCGGTTTCGATCGCCTTCCGAAAGCAGGCTTCCGCTGCCTCATCGGCCGTGGCCTGTCCGGGGCTCGCGCATTGCAGCGTCAGCTCCCCCTGGAGCCGTTGCAGCTCCGCCTCGCGCATGCGCTCGCCGTGCGCGCCCGTCAGGCTCAGCGCCTCGGCAAGCACGCTCAGCCCTTCCTCGGCTTGCCCCGCCCGCAGGTGCGCCTCGGCCAGCAAGCCGAGAAAATGCGACAGCCACAGCTCTGCCCCGGTGGCCCGGTACGCCGCCAAACCCTGGCGCATTTGGGCGATCCCCTCCGATGCCTGGCCCTGCCCGGCCAGCACCCGGCCCAGGAGAATGGTTCCCCAGCCCGACCAGTAGGACGAGAGTCCCTGTTCGGTTGCGATCGTGAGCACGGCCGCGGCCCGCTCTTGTGCCAGCTCGGTTTCACCGCGATGCAGATGAAGCTCGGCCGCCATCAGCAGCGCGTCGGACAGCACGTGCGGGTAAGGCCGCTCCTGCGCCAGCGCGAGCGCCTGCCGGCTGCGCAGCAGGGCCTGGTCCGGATAGCCGAGGTGCCACAGCGTCCAGGCCAGGTAGGCCGCGCTCAGGACGCCGGGCTCCAGGCCGTAGAGGAAGGCGTGAACGTGGTGCCGCTGCGGGTCATACAGGGCCAGCGCCTGCTCCAGGTGCGCTCGCGCAGGGATCGGTTCGCCCATGTAGAACAAGGCGACCCCCAGCGCCCGATGGGCTTGCGTGAGGAACGCTGGATCCCGTGTATCCTCGGCCAGGGCGACGAGCCGCTCGCCCAGCTCCCGCGCCGTAGGCAGTTCCCCGCGGGTCAGAAAGAAGGTGCGCAGCCCCAGCAGGGCGGGGAACAGCTGCGGCGTTTCCCCGACCTGCCGACACAGCGTCAAGGCCCGGGTATAGGTCGCCTCCACCTCCGGGGCGGCGTAGCCTTTGCTCGTTTCCCAGGCCGGACCGAGGGCGATCTGCAGCACCAGCTCGTGGCGGGCGCGCCCGGGATCGTCCGGCTGTGTCTTCAGCAGCTCCAGCGCGGCGCTCAGGTGGCGGATTGCCTCGGCGTTGGCGGTGCGCTGCAACGCCTGCCGCCCGGCGCATTCGAGGTATTCGATGGCCTTGCGGGAGTTGCCGCTGCGACCGAAGTGATGCGCCAGCTCGCTGCAGTGGTCTTCCAGACGGGCGCGGTACAGCGCCTCGATCGCCTGGCCGGTGCGCTCGTGCAGCACGCTGCGCCGTTCGCTCAGCAGCGAACCGTAGACCACCTCCTGGGTCAGCGCATGCTTGAAGGTGTATTCGAGCTCGGGGAAGGCCGGCCGCTCGTAGATGAACTCTCCCCCCTGCAGCCGGGCCAACAGCCGTCGCAATTCGTCTTCGGAGTGCTGCACGACCCGCTCGAGCAGGCTCAGCGGAAACTCCTTGCCGATCACCGCGAGCGTCTGCAAGAGTTCCTTCTCGGCCACCGCCAGGCGGTCGATACGAGCGCTGAGCACCCCCTGCACCGAGGCCGGGATGCGCAGCGTCGTCGGGATCCGTCCGAGGCTGTAGGCTCCGCGTTCCCCTCGCAGCACCTGCTCCTCGACCAGGGTCTGCACCACCTCTTCGATGAAGAAGGGATTGCCTTCGGTCTGCTCCAGGATCAGTCGCTTGAGCGGCGCGATTTCCGCGGCTTCGCCGAGCAGCGCCCCCAGCAGCTCCTCGGCTTCGGCCCGGCCCAGCGGGTCCAGCCGCAGCTGGGTGTAGTAAGTCTTGCTGCTCCAGCCGTGCCGATGCTCGGGGCGGTAGTTGACCAGCAGCAGCAGGCGGGCGCTCGCGATGCCTTCGACCAGGTAGTCGAGGAAGGCTTCGGTTTCGCCGTCCAGCCATTGCAGGTCCTCGACGATCAGCTCGACGGGCTGGTCGAGGCTCTCGCGCACCAGGAGCCGCTTGATGGCCTCGAAGGTGCGCTGGCGCCGTACCGTAGGGTCCATCGGCGGCAGCGGCGAGTCCGGCCTGGCAAGCTCCAGCAGATGGCACAGATAGGGCAGGGTGTCTTCCAGGGCGCGGTCCAGCGTCAGCACCTTGCCGGTGATCTTCTCGTGCCGCCGCCGCTCGTCGTCCTGCGCGATGATCTGGAAGTAGTTCTTCAGCAGCTCGATCAGCGGCAGGTAGGAAAAGGCCTTGCCGTGCGAAACCGAGTAGGTTTCCAGCACCAGGCAGCCGCGTGGCGAGAGCAGCTTGAATTCGTGGAACAGCCGCGACTTGCCCACCCCGGGCTCGCCGACCACACCGACGATTTGCCCGTGCCCGGTCTGAGCCAGCACCAGCGCTCGCTGCAGCTGGTCGAGCTCGCGCTGGCGGCCGACGAACCGCGCCAGTCCACGCCTGGCCGCTACCTGCAGGCGGGTCCGCGACGATCCCGGTCCGAGCACCTCATAGACGGTGAGCGGCTCGGGCACGCCCTTGATCGGCGTGTCTCCCAGCGCCATGAACTCGAAATAGCCTTCGGCCAGCTTGTGGGTATGCGCGCTGACGACGATCGAGCCGGGGGTGGCGACGCTCTGCATCCGCGAGGCGATGTGGATCGACTGTCCGACCGGATCGTAGTCGGTGTGCAGGTCGTCGGTGCGGATCGCGCGCACTACCACCTCGCCGGTGTTGATGCCGATGCGGATCTGCAGCGCCACACCCCGCTCCAGACGGATGCGGTCGGCGTAGCGGCGCATCGCCTCCTGCATGCGCAGCGCCGCATACAGCGCGCGCTGGGGGTGGTCCTCGTGGGCGATCGGTGCGCCGAACAGCGCCAGGATGCCGTCGCCCAGCGACTTGGCCACGTAGCCCTCGTAGTGGTGCACGGCGTCCATCATCAGCGCCAGCACCGGATCGATCAGGTGGCGGGCCTCTTCGGGGTCGAGGTCGTGGATCAGCGCGGTCGAGGCGACCATGTCGGCGAACAGCGCGGTGACGGTCTTGCGCTCGCCGTCGGTCGCTCCTCGAGCTTCCATCGCCGCCTGCTCGGCGCGGATGCGCTCGGCCAGGTGCGCAGGCGTGTAATGGATCGGCGCAGGGGCCGAGGGCTGCGCTGCGAGCGCCGGGCGCGGTGCCCCGAGAGGGGCGCCGCATTCGCCGCAGAACCTGGCCGTCGGCCTGATTTCGTGCCCGCAGTTCGGGCAGTTGGTCGACAGGCGGATGCCGCATTCCTCGCAGAACTTGGTTCCCGTCGGATTCTCGAAACCGCAGCTCGCGCAGCGCATGGGACCTCTGCCTTCTTCCCCGGGGGCGGAGCGCCTTGCAGAAGCATATCCGCTGCCCCGACAGCGATCGACCATGGCCTAACCTGGAGTAGGCCGGATTCCGGCGTACTCTGGCGCCACGGCGGGGCCAGCGTGCGCAGGTGCCACCGACTAGTCCAGCAAGCCAACAACGGGGGGAAGAGAGCATGCACGACCGATCGACCGATGCCGCACGCTCAGGTGCGCCGGCAGGACTGCTCG
>JBDHRG010000144.1:0-9515 GCA_039807445.1 Candidatus Competibacteraceae bacterium | reverse complement strand
TAGAGCCGGAATCGGTAAGCGCGCTTCACGTCCATGCCAACACGCTACACGACGATAGCGTCTCGTGTAAGCCGAACGCTGAAAGGAGAGCGGGAACAGGAAGGCGCCCTGCGGGCGCCGCGCTATCCCTTCCCGGCCTGAAGGCCGAGGTTTCCCGCGCAAACTGATGAAGCGTGGGCCCGAGGTGTCCATTGGCGGCGGGGAATGGGGAATGGCCGTTACTCATCCCTCATCCCTCATTCCCCCCCGCCATCACGCCCCAGCGTTCGAGCAGCCTGGCGTGGTTCAGCTCGAGCCATTGCAGCGCGATGATCGCCGGCGCCGAGTCGATGCGGCCATCGGCGAGCATCGCCAGCGCCTCGCGGCGGGGTACGACGTGCACGCGGATGTCTTCGTGCTCGTGCGCCAGGCCGTGGATGCCGCCCACGCCGCGCGCATCGACACGGCCGCAGTACAGCTCGGTGCGCTCCGAAGTGCCGCCGGGGCTGCACAGGTAGCCGAGGATGGGCTCGAGCGCGAGCAGCTCACAGCCGGCTTCCTCGACGGCTTCGCGACGGGCGACCTGTTCGGGCGCCTCGCCGGGGCCGGTCATACCGGCGATCACTTCGTACAGCCACGGCCCGCGCTCCGATGCGGCCCGCAGTGCGCCGACGCGGAACTGCTCGACCAGCACCACCGCGTCGAGCGCCGGGTCGTAGGGCAGCACCGCGACCGCGTCGCCGCGCTCGAAGCACAGGCGCACGATCTCGTCGCTCCAGCCACCGGCGAACAGCTCGTGGCGCAAGCGGTACTCGACCAGCGTGAAGAAGCCCTGGAAAGCGATGCGCCTGTCGATCAGCTCGAAACGGTATTCCATGGTCGGAGGGCTCCCGGCGTGAAGACGGTGACGGCGCAGTCGCACGCGATCATAGCAGGCCCCGCCCGCGCGCTCGTCGCCGCCGCGCTGGCGCTGGCCGCGGCCGGCTGCCGCGGCGAAGACGCGACGGCGCGCGTCGGCCACGCGCGCTTCGCCGTCGAGGTCGCCGCGAGCGAAGCCGAGCGTGAGCGCGGGCTGATGTACCGCGCCGAGCTGGCCGAGGGTCACGGCATGCTGTTCGTGATGCCGCGGCCGCAGCACGCGGCGTTCTGGATGAAGAACACCCACGTCGCGCTCGACATCCTGTACTTCGACGCGCACGGCCGGCTCGCCGAGATCGTGCCCGATGTGCCGCCGTGCGCCACGGACCCCTGCCCCATCTACCCGAGCACGGGCCCCGTACGCTACGTCCTCGAGCTGCCCGCCGGCAGCGCCGCGCGCCACGGCCTGAAGCGCGGCGACAGGCTGAAGCCACCGGCCGGTTACTGAGTGTCCCGGGCGGGCCGTGGCCCGCCCGCACAAACCGCCACACCGGGGGATCAGGCGGCAGGGAACCTCAGAACTGCTCGGGCGCCAGCGCCAGCGTGCTGCGTCCGCCGCGCAGGATCGCCTTGGCCAGCGCACCGGCCTTGGGCAGCACCTGCTCGGCGTAGAAGCGCGCGGTCAGCAGCTTGGCTTCGAAGAAGACTGGCTCCTGCCCCGCCATCAGCTTGCGGTTCGCCACCAGCGCAGCGCGCGCCATCTGCCAGCCGCCACAGACGTAGCCGGCCAGCATCAGCACGTTGGCCGACTGCGCCAGCACCGCGTCGAGATCGTCGCCGTAGTGCTCGACCACCCAGCGCGCCGCGCGCTCGAGCGCCGCGGCGGCCTCGCTCAGCTCTTCGCCGATCACCGCCAGGTCGTCGCCCGGCGCACCCTCGAGCTCGGCCACCGTCGCCCGGATCTCGCCGATCAGCGCCGTCATCGCCGCACCGCCGTCGGCCGCCAGCTTGCGCCCGACCAGGTCGGCGGCCTGGATGCCGGTGGTGCCTTCGTAGATCGTCGTGATGCGCGCATCGCGCAAGTGCTGGCAGGCGCCGGTCTCTTCGATGAAGCCCATGCCGCCGTGCACCTGCACGCCGAGCGAGGTGAGCTCTTGCCCGAGCTCGGTGCACCAGCCCTTGACGATCGGGATCAACAGGTCGACATGCGCCTGCGCCGCCTGGCGCTCGCCGGCGTCGGGCGCACGCTTGGCGACATCCATCGCCGCGGCTGCGGCGTAGGCCAGCGCGCGCATCGCCTCGACCTGCGACTTCATCGACAGCAGCATGCGGCGCACGTCGGGGTGATGGATGATCGCGACGCGATCACCGCTCCTGGCCCCGGCCGGGCGGCCCTGGATGCGGTCTCTGGCGTAGCCGAGCGCCTGCTGGTAGGCGCGCTCGCCGATCGCCACCCCCTGCAGGCCGACCTTGAGCCGGGCCTCGTTCATCATCGTGAACATGTAGCCCAGACCCTTGTTCTCTTCGCCGACCAGGTAGCCGACGGCACCGTCCTGGTCGCCGAAGGCGAGCACGCAGGTCGGGCTGGCGTGGATGCCCATCTTGTGCTCGATCGACACGCAGCGCACGTCGTTGCGCGCGCCGAGGCTGCCGTCGGCGTTCAGCAGGAACTTCGGCACGATGAACAGCGAGATACCCTTGACGCCCTCGGGGGCGTCGGGCGTGCGCGCCAGCACCAGGTGCACGGTGTTGTCGGCCAGGTCGTGATCGCCCCAGGTGATGAAGATCTTCTGGCCGTGGAGGCGGTAGCTGCCATCGGGCTGCGCCAGCGCGCGCGTGCGCACCGCGCTCAGATCCGAACCCGCCTGCGGCTCGGTCAGGTTCATCGTGCCGGTCCACTCGCCCGACACCATCTTCGGCAGGTACGCGGCCTGCTGCGTGTCCGAGCCGTGGTGGGCGATCGCCTCGATCGCACCCTGCGTCAGCATCGGGCACAGCGCGAACGCCATGTTGGCCGAGTTCCACATCTCGTGCGCCGCGGTGCCGAGCAGCTCGGGCAAGCCCTGGCCGTCGAACTCGCCCGCGCAGGCCAGCCCGTTCCAGCCGCCGTCGACGAAGGCGCGGTAGGCGGCGCGGAAGCCCGCGGCAGCGACCACGCCGGCCTCGGTCAGCTTCGCGCCCTCCTGGTCGCCGGACTTGTTCAGCGGCGCCAGCACTTCGGCGGCCAGCTTGGCCGCCTCCTCGAGCACGGCCTCGACCAGCTCCGGGCCGACCTCGCCGCAGCCCGGCAGCGCCGTGATGCGCTCCAGCCCGGCCAGGTCCTCGATCACGAAACGCATGTCGCGCGTCGGCGCGATGTAAGTGCTCATGGGGTTGCTCCTCGGGGTGTTCACCGCGCCGGCGCGGTGACCGGCGCCTTGCGGGTTCTCCTCGATACGAATTCCACCGGCCAGCCGGCGATCGGCACAGGGCAGGGCACAATGGCGCATTGCGCCGCACGCAGCTGCATCCGATGAGTTCGCCGGCTTGCCGGTGGAGCCGGTGCTACTTGCCCAGCGCCGCGCTCAGCTCGGGCACGATCTGGAACAGGTCGCCGACCAGGCCGTAGTCGGCCACCTGGAAGATCGGCGCCTCCTCGTCCTTGTTGATCGCCACGATCACCTTCGAGTCCTTCATCCCCGCCAGGTGCTGGATCGCCCCGGAGATGCCCACCGCGATGTACAGCTCGGGCGCCACCACCTTGCCGGTCTGGCCGACCTGGTAGTCGTTGGGCACGAAGCCGGCATCGACCGCCGCGCGCGAAGCGCCGACCGCCGCACCGAGCCGGTCGGCGAGCTGCTCGAGGATGGCGAAGGCCTCGCCCGAGCCCATGCCGCGCCCGCCCGAGACGATCACCCGCGCCGCGGTCAGCTCGGGGCGCGCGCTCTGGGTCAGCTCTGCCGACACGAACGTCGCCAGGCCGCGCTCCTCGACCGGCGCGATTGCCTCGACCGCCGCCGCGCCGCCCGCGGCGGCGGCCGCCGCAAAGCCGGTGCCGCGCACCGTGATCACCTTGATCGGGTCCGCCGACTGCACCGTGGCCAGCACGTTGCCGGCGTAAATCGGGCGCACGAAGGTGTCGGCCGACTTGATCGCGATGATGTCGGACACCTGCGGCACGTCGAGCAGCGCGGCGAGGCGCGGGGCCAGGTTCTTGCCGAAGGCCGAGGCCGGCGCGAGCACGTGGCTGTAGCCGCCGGCGCGGACCAGCTCGACCACGCGCGGAGCCAGGTTCTCGGCCAGGCCGTGGCCGGCGGCTTCGCTGTCGGCCACCAGCACCTTGGCCACGCCCTCGACCTTGGCCGCGGCCTCGGCGACCGTCTGGCAGCGGTGCCCGGCCACCAGCAGGTGCACCTCGCCGAGCGCGGCGGCGGCGGTGACGGTGTTCAGCGTCGCGCTCTTGAGCGCGGTGTTGTCGTGTTCAGCGATGACGAGGACGGCCATGATCAGATCACCTGCGCAGCTTTGAGCTTCTCGACCAGCTCGGCGGCCGAGCCCACCTTGATCCCCGCCTGGCGCTTGGGCGGCTCCTCGACCTTGAGCGTTGTGAGGCGCGGTGAGGGGTCGACGCCGAGCTCGGCGGGCGTGAGCTTGGCCAGCGGCTTCTGCTTGGCCTTCATGATGTTGGGGAGTTTCACGTAGCGCGGCTCGTTCAAGCGCAGGTCGGTGGTGATCACCGCCGGCAGCTTCAGTTCCACCGTCTCCAGGCCGCCGTCGATCTCGCGCGTGACCCTGACCGTATCGGCGCCGAGTTCGACCCGCGAGGCGAAGGTCGCCTGGCCGGCCCCCAGCAGTGCGGCCAGCATCTGCCCGGTCTGATTGGCGTCGTCGTCGATCGCCTGCTTGCCGAGGACGATGAGCCCCGGCTGCTCGCGCGCGACCACCGCCGCCAGCAGCTTGGCCACCGCCAGCGGCTGCAGCTCGGCGTCGGTCTCGACCAGGATCGCCCGGTCGACGCCCATCGCCAGCGCCGTGCGCAGCGTGTCCTGGCAGGCGGCGACGCCGAGCGACACCGCCACCACCTCGGAGGCCTTTCCGGCTTCGGCGAGGCGCACCGCCTCCTCCACCGCGATCTCGTCGAACGGGTTCATCGACATCTTGGCGTTGGCGATGTCGACGTCCGAACCGTCGGCCTTCGGCCGCACCTTGACGTTGTAATCGACCACCCGTTTCACGGCGACCAGTACTTTCATCGCTTCATCGTCTCCAGGTCACGCCCGCGCGGCGCGGGCGACTAGGCGGCAAGACCGCGCCGCCTTCCGATCCCCATGCCGGGCAATAGCCTCGGCACATGGTAAGAACCTTTAGTCATATTAGGGTAAACCCTAGGCCATAGGGTATTGAGTCGGAGTGGCGATGGCAAGGCTCGCGCGCTTGGCGTCCGCACGTCCGGCAAAACGGCGATGCTCGGGCCGCATCATCCGTCCTTGCGCGGCGGCAGCACCGGGAACGGCGCGACGACGTTGCCCCCGCCCTCGCCCGCCGGGTGCAGCTTGGCTACACCTTCGGTCTCGACCTCGTCGATGCGGATCACGGCGTGGAACGGGATGTACGAGCGCTTGACCCCGGCGAACTCGGCCTGCAGCCGCTCCTCGGCCGGATCGACCAACAGCCCGCTGCGCTCGCCGAACACCAGTTCCTCGATCTCGATGAAGCCGTACAGCCCGCCCTGCGCCACCTTGCGGGCATAGATTTCGTAGACCTTGCCCTGCGCCGCGAACAGGACCTTGTAGATGCGCCGCGCGCGACCGCTGCCGTTGGCCATGCGTCAGTCTCCCCGCTGGATCGCCGAAGCGCGCCCGTGTCGCCGTGTCGAGCCCGGGCGGACCGGGGCGCCGTCGGTGCTCACGCGCTCCACATCCGCGTCGAGACGTAGCGCTCACCGGTGTCGCTGAGCACCGTGACCAGCGTGCGCACGCCACCGCGCGCCGCGCACCGGCAGGCGACGTGCACGAAGGCACCCGACGAGGGACCGACGAACAAGCCTTCGCACGCCAGCCGCCGGCACATCGCCAGTGCCTCGTCGAGCGTCACCGGCACGCGCTCGTCGATCAGCGTCTGGTCGAGGATCGCCGGCACCAGGTCGCCCGGGTGGCCGAGCGGCTTCAAACCCTCGATCCCAGGGAAGGTTTCGGGGATCGCCGCGACCACGCGCACGGGAGATCCGAGCTCTTTGAGCCGCCGGCCGACGCCGGTGATCGTGCCGCCGGTGCCGACGCCGGCGACGAAGACCTCGGGCGGTCCGCCGAAGGCGGCGGCGCAGCCGGCGAGGATTTCGGCCGCGGTACCTTCGTAGTGCGCGCGCCAGTTGTCGGGGTTGGAGTACTGGTCGCAGTGCCAGTAGCGCTCGGGGTGCTCGACGGCCAGCCGCCGCGCCTCGCGCAGCGCGAAATCGTAGCCCTCGAGCGGGTCGGTCAGGATCAGTTCGGCGCCGTGCGCACGGATGCGCTCGAGCCGCTCGCGGCTGGCGTTGCCCGGCACCACCAGCGTCACCGGCACGCCGAGCGCAGCGCCGAGCAGCGCGTACGAGATGCCGGCATTGCCCGAAGACGAGTCGAGCAGCCGCCGACCGCCGGCGAATACCCCGGCGACCAGCGCCTCGCGCAGCATCCGCGCCACCGGGCGGTCCTTGATCGAGCCGCCGGGGTTGACGCTCTCGAGCTTGGCGAACAGCCGCACCCCGGGCGCGAACTCGCCGATCAGCCGGATCTCGACCAGGGGCGTGGCGCCGATCGCGCCGCACAGCGCTTCGAAGGTGGCGGTGCTCATGCCCGCACCGCATCGGCGCAGAAGGCGTCGTAGTCGACGTAGCCGGGGAAGGCGGCGCCGTCGGCGCAGTAGGCGCAGCGCGGATCGCGCGCCAGGCGGTACTCGGTGAAGCGCATCCGCAGCGCGTCGAAATGCAGCAGCCGGCCGATCAGCGGCTCGCCGAGGCCGAGCAGCAGCTTGACCGCTTCGACCGCCTGCAGCAGCCCGACCACGCCGGGCAGCACGCCGAGCACGCCGGCTTCGGCGCACGAGGGCGCCAGCTCGGGCGGCGGTGGCTCGGGGTACAGGCAGCGGTAACACGGGCCGCGCGGCGGTGCGAACACCGTGACCTGGCCTTCGAAGCGGTACACCGAGCCGTGGACGCAGGGGATGCCGAGGCGCACGCAGGCGTCGTTGACCAGGTAGCGCGTCGGGAAGTTGTCCGAGCCGTCGACCACCAGGTCGAAGCCTTCGAGGATCGCCTCGACGTTGGCCGCTTCCAGCCGCGCCTCGAAGCCGCGGATCTCGATGTCGGGGTTCAGCGCCGCCAGCGTGCGCCGCGCCGAATCGACCTTGGCTGCGCCGACGCGATCGTCGGCGTGCAGCACCTGGCGCTGCAGATTGCTGCGGTCGACCAGGTCGTGGTCGACCAGCCCGAGCGTGCCGACCCCGGCCGCGGCCAGGTACAGCGCCGCCGGCGAGCCCAGCCCGCCGGCGCCGACCAGCAGCACACGGGCGTGCTTGAGCTTCAGCTGCCCGGCTTCGCCGATCTCGGGCATCGACAGGTGGCGCGCGTAGCGCTCGCGCTCGTCGGGCGACAGCCGCGGCGGCACTTCGAACGGCAGCCCCTCGGCTTTCCAGCGCGTGAAGCCGCCGGCGATCGACGCGACCTCGCGGTAGCCGAGGCGCAGCAAGCCCTCGGCGGCGAACAGCGAGCGCATGCCGCCGGCGCACATCACCACCAGCGGGCGATCATAGTCGGGCACCGCGTCCTCGACCCGCAGCTCGAGGAAGCCGCGGCCGAGCCGCAGCGCGCCGACCGGGCTGCCCTGCGCGATCTCATCGGCTTCGCGCACGTCGATCAGCGCCGCGCCGCGCGCGACGCGGGCGAACGCCTCGTTCGGGCTCAGCTCGGGGACCAGCGCCTTCAGCTCGGCGAGCCGCCGTTCGCGGCCCGCCGCGCCGCCGGCGACCGCCGGGATGATCGCCAGCACGTCGCCGTCGGCCAGCCTGGTCGCCAGACCGTCGAGGCTGCGGATGTCCTGGCTGCCGAGGTACAGGTTGACGAAGGCGCGCGGCTCGCCGTCGGCGCCGAGCACGCGTTCGAGCACGCCGGCGTGGCGCCGGCCGAGCGCGGCCAGCGCTTCGGCGACCGTCGTCGCCTCGACGCGGACTTCGTCGGCGCCGCCGGTGTGGCTGCGCAGCGGCGTCGGGATGCGGATCAGCACGGAGCTGTTCATGGCACGAGCGCCTCCTCCGCGAACGGGCCATCGCCGCCGGCGAGTCGCCAGCTGCGCGAATCGACCGCGCCGCCGGCGTCGACGGCGACGATCAGGTAAGACCAGCCGGCCCAGGCACAGGCGCGGTCGGTTTCGGACGGATGCGCCGGGTGGTCGGGGTGCGAGTGCCAGACGCCGACGATCTCGAGCCCGGCGTCGCGCGCGGCGTGCTCGGCGGCGATGAAATCGCGCGGGTCGAGCTCGAAGCGGTCGTGCGCGCGCACGCGGTTCAGGTTGTGCCCGTGCGTCGCCTGCTCGACCGCCGTCCCCTCGCCCAGTGCACGGCCGAGCAACAGGCCGCAGGTTTCCTCCGGATAGCCCGCGGCGGCCCAGTCTTCGATCTGCGCGCGCAGCCGCGGCGACAAGCCCAGCATCGTCCACCTCCCGCGGGAGATACATCCCCCGCAGCGCAAGGATAGCGGCGCCCTGCGCCCGCGCCATGCACCGTGCGTGTGCTGAGATTTTCTAACGGATGTTTCAGAATTATCTCGTTTGTCGCATCGCAACATCGGCCCTATCCTGCACCGCAACATCCTCGGATGTTTCTCCTCCTTATCCTCCTTTGGTGGTTTGCTGGGCCGGGTCGGTGACCCGGCCCTCTTTTTTCGTCCCGGCTCAGGCCCGACCAGTGCGCAAACCGACCCGGCAGCCCAGGCCGGCGCTCTCGCGATCGAGCGTGCGCTGCAGCCAGGCGGCATCCGTCGCGCCAGCCCGTTCCAGGCGGAAGCGCCGGATCCGGAACGGGCTCATCGTCAGCCCGGCGAGCCTGCCGCTCGCCGCAGCCAGGTCGACGAAGTACATCAGCGCCAGCTCGCCGCGGAAGGCTTCCTGGCCCCCGATACCTTCGTAGTCGTTCAGGAGGTCGCCGCAGCCGTAGAGGATCAGCTTCCCGCGGTAGACCTCGATGCCGAGCGGATGGTGGCTGGAGTGGCCGTGGACGAGGTCGATCGCGGCGGCGTCGATCAGCCCCTGGGCGAAGGCCCGGTGCGCCTCGGGAATGCGATAGCCCCAGTTGCCACCCCAGTGCAGCGAAGCGACGGCGATGTCACCGGGGCGCTTCAGCGCATGCACCTGCCGCGCGATCCGCTGCACGGTCGCCTCGGACAGATCCGGCAAGAGGTTGACGCCCGCCCGGCTTGCGCTGGCGGCCCAGTGCGCCGGCACGCCGCTGCTCCGGGCAGCGCAGGCGAACACCAGCACCCGCCCGCCGCGGCCCGGCTCGAGCACCGCGGCAGCGGCCGCCTCGCCGATCTCGCGCCCGGCGCCGGCCGTCTTCAAGCCCGCGCGCTGCAGCGTCGCCAGGGTTTCCTCCAGGCCGGTGCGCCCCCAGTCGAGCACGTGGTTGTTGGCGAGCACGCAGCAGTCGATCCGGGCGGCGGTCAGGCAAGACAC
>JBDHRG010000006.1:0-46356 GCA_039807445.1 Candidatus Competibacteraceae bacterium | reverse complement strand
CATGACCGTACGCCACTTCAACCACATCGCTCAGCCTCGGTGGCGATCGGGGGCCGGACCATCTATGCACCAACGCCCCCCGGCGGAGCGTAGCGGAGTCCGGTGCAGCGCCATGTTAGGCGCATGGAGCTTGAAACAAGGCAACAGGTATTGGGCGTTTAACGGCTATGGATTTCCGTAACGCTTTGATGCGCTCTATTTCATGCAGGGTTTGCGCTGTGAAGTACGATTCCCCACAATGCGGACATGTCCATAGCGGTATTTCCTCAATTACCAATAGCGAACTTCCTCGACCGAAACTCCGGGTAACTTGGCGTAATTGAACACCTGGCTTACCACAAGAAGCGCAGAGTTGTTCAGGCGAGGTAGGCAGTAATGATGAAGAGCTTGCCTGTCGCCCCGATTTTGACGATCGTTTCGGCGTGTCGCTCGTCGAGTGTGGAGCCACGGACAACGCATTTGACTTCTCTTGTCCAGGTGTCTCGTTGGCGCTCGATGATTTTGCCTGTGAGGATGATATTTTCGAGGTCAAGGATCGTGATGTTGTCATCGTCTAATTCCTCGGCGGCGTGAATGGAAACGACATAGTTGAGCAAACGGATGCATTCTCGGATTCGGGTTATAGTCGGTTCTGCCACTCAGCAATTCCGCTTTTTGTTTATAGTTTGAAGGTTAAATGTCAGGCAACGATAAAGCCGTTGCCTGACCAGCCCTTTTAACGTGACTTCGACTTCTTGTGTGCAGCGATGACCTTGGCGGCGGAGACATGGGGCTTGTTCGGATCATGAACCCGCGGCGTGGGCGGCTTCTTCGGCCCCCGCGGATGCTTCTGGAAGCGGGCCAGACGTACCCGCCCGGCCAGCTCCAGCCGCCAGGCGGCAAAGGCCTCCTCGGACAGGGTGCGAAAGGGACGCCAGTACGACTCGGGCAAGGCCACCAACATCCCCGGCACCACCGCCTCCAGCTCGGCGGCCAGGGAGTAGTCGGAGAAGGTCTGCTCGATGGTCTCGGCGCCATGGGCCTGGGCCAGAGCGGCCTGGGTGGCGGCCATCAGGTTGTAGGTCATCAGCGCCACGCAGAAGCCGAACAACGCCGCCTTGGGATAGGCCAGGGTGTCGATCTCGCAGTTCGGCGCCACCGCCAGGACCTGGAACGCGGTCTCCAGTCGCCACCGACGCCGGTATACCTCGGTCACGCGCGCCGCCGAGGCCACCTCGGGGGGCAGGTTGGTGAGGAGATAGATCACCGGGTCGCCGTCGCGGGTGGGCTTATCCAGGCGCACCCGCACCCGGCGCAAGCCCAGCGTCTGCCCCTGGGCGTGGGTGAGGGTGATCGGCTGTTCGCTGACCACGCCCGTCTCGATCCGCCTCTCCCCCTGCTGGGCGCCGTCCACCCCGAAGCGCAGCGCGCCGTGCTCGCGGACGATGAAGCACGCCCCGCGCTGATCGATGCCGAAGAGAAACGCGGTGACGCAGACGTTGCGGTCGCCCACCCAGACCTCCCCGGGCGCTACCGTCTGCACGATGGCC
Organism: Candidatus Competibacteraceae bacterium; assembly: GCA_039807445.1. Classification (GTDB taxonomy): domain Bacteria; phylum Pseudomonadota; class Gammaproteobacteria; order Competibacterales; family Competibacteraceae; genus JBDHRG01. Next base: position 44,827 of record JBDHRG010000006.1, on the reverse strand, counting down.
GGCAGCAGCGCGCGCTCCTGGGCATGGCCGTCCTCGCCGGGGAAGACATCGCCCATGCGGTTGCGCGCCGGCGCATAGACCACCACCGCCTTGCCCGGCAGCGGGCCGGCGCTCAGGCCCCGCAACGCCTCGAGGCGGCGCTCGCTGGCAGGCAAGGCGTTACCGTCGAGGATCTTGACCGTATAGCCGGGCACCAGCGAGGGCCGCGTGTAACCCAGCGCCGCCATCACCGCCGCCGCCTCGCAGGCCGAGTAGCGCACCCACGCCGCCGCGGTGCCGAGCTCCAGGTTGGCCAGCTTGCGGTAGACCGACACCACCGACACGGCGATATCCTCACAGCTCTGGTAGGCATCGTGAATCGAATGGCGCAGCCCGCAGACCACCTGGCTCATCAGCTCGAACACCGTCGAGAACAGCCGCTCGCGGGTGTACTGCGCCGCGGCGACCCTCTCGAACCAGGCATCCAGGCGCTCGGGGTGGAAGCTGCGCTCGAGCAGGGCGCGGATCATCACCGGCAGAGGGGCCTGGTCGGTGAAGCGGCGGAAGACGGCGTCTGCGATCATCGGGAAGGTGGGTCGAGTGGATGAAAAAAGTGCTTCAGAATAAATGACTTGGAATCACGTTAAAAGGGCTGGCCGTGTGCTCTAATCGGGTAAGGACGGGTTTCTAACCCGCCCTCCCCACACCATCACGGCATCAAGGCTAATGGGATGGCCCGTCCCGCACTCTAAGCGGGAGCGAACCCATCCCTCACCTGGAGGTCGCTATCATGACACTGACCGTTCTCGGCATCGATATCGGCAAATCGACCTTCCACCTGTGCGGCCTTGACGCCCACGGCAAGCCGGTGCTGCGCAAGCAACTCGGGCGCGAGCCGCTGATGCGCTTCATGGCCAAGCTGCCACCCTGTCTCGTCGGTATGGAGGCCTGCGCCGGCTCGCAGCATCTCGCCCGCCGCTTCGCCGCCCACGGTCACGAGGTGCGCCTGATGGCAGCCCAGTTCGTCAAGCCGTACCTCGAGTCGAACAAGTCCGATGGCCTCGATGCCGAGGCCATCGCCGAGGCCGTGACCCGGCCGACGATGCGCTTCGTGCCGGTGAAGACCGTCGCGCAGCAGGACGTCCAGGCGCTGCACCGCGTGCGCAGCCAGTTGATCCGGAGCCGCACGGCGCTGGTCAACCAGATGCGGGCCTTCCTGCTGGAGAACGGCCTGACGGTCGCGCCGGGCATCGAGCACCTGCGCTCGGCGCTGCCGGTGGTGCTGGAGGACGCCGACAACGCGCTCTCGGCAGCGATGCGCACGCTGCTGCGCCGGCAGCGCGAATGGCTGGAGGAGTTCGATACGCGCCTCGCCCGGCTCGAAGGGGAGATCGATGCCTTGGTCGCGCCGGACGACGCCTGTCAGCGCCTGATGCGCATTCCCGGCATCGGCCCGATCATCGCCAGCGCCTTGACCGCCGCGGTGGGCAATGGCAGCGCCTTCGGCTCGGGGCGCGCACTCGCCGCCTGGCTCGGCATCGTCCCGCGTCAGTACTCGACCGGCGGCAAGCCGCGGCTGCTCGGTATCAGCAAGCGCGGCAATGCCTATCTGCGCACGATGTTGATCCACGGCGCTCGCTCCCTCTACACCCACCTCGCTGGGCACCGCGATCGGCTCGGTGACTGGGCCCGGGCCTTGGCGAGCCGGGCACACGCCAACGTGGTGGTGGTGGCGCTGGCCAACAAACTCGCGCGGATCGCGTGGGCGGTGCTGCGCCATGGGACGGTCTATCGCAGCGCAGCGCTAGCCGCATAGCCCCTCGTTTCCAGCCCAACCGCAAGGAGGTTCCTGCCTGAGTGTGCGAGCTCAGCCGAGATCGATGGCGTAACCGGTCGAGCGGCTTGTCTGCAGTCTGGACCTTAAAACGGTTCTCGAAACCGCGAGGCTTATGAGACCAGGCAAGCGCGAATATCCATCGGGGCCAACGAGCGATACAGCTCGTGATGAGGCCGGATACATTGACGCAGACCCGTTCACCACCGATTCCCCCGCCGAGCTTGCCAACGCGGGACGGGCCATACATTCAAGGTGCAAGAAAAACAGCATGGATCAATGGGCCCTGCCGGCTCCCCCCTTTGGAAAAGGGGGGAAAGAGCATGGTTTTCACGGCGCAGGAGCCAGTCGCTGCGCTGCCGCGCAGCGGATCACTTTGGAAAGCCCCTCACCCTCTGGGCAGGTAATCCAGAGCCAGCCCCGCGAACACCATCAGCCCGACCCGGTTGGCGTTCAGGAAGGCGCGGAAGCAGGCGGCGGGCTCGCGCTCGCGGATCAGGTAGAGCTGGTGCAGCGCAAACCACGCGGCGAGGAACAGCCCGAGGTACCAGAACACGCCACGCCCGGCGGCCAGCCCGACCAGCACCAGCAGGCCGAAGAACGCGAGCTGCAGCCAGCCGACGATCTGCGTGTCGCGCTCACCGAACAGGATCGCGGTCGACTTGACGCCGATCTGGAGGTCGTCGTCGCGGTCGGTCATCGCGTACATCGTGTCGTAGACCACCGACCAGACCACGTTGCAGGCGAGCAGCAGCCAGGCGGTGAGCGGCACCGTGCCGGTCAGCGCCGCGAACGCCATCGGGATGCCCCAGCCGAAGGCCAGGCCGAGCACCACCTGCGGCCAGTGGTGGAAGCGTTTCATCAGCGGGTAGATCGCGGCCAACATCACGCCGATCACCGACAGCCCGACGGTCAGCGCGTTCTGCGTCAGCACCAGCGCGAAAGCCGCCAGGCACAGCACGATGAACAGCCACAGCGCCTCGCGCACCGTGACCCGGCCGGCGGCGAGCGGGCGCTCGCGGGTGCGGACGACGTGCGGGTCGAAGCGGCGGTCGGCGATGTCGTTGGCGACGCAGCCCGCCGAGCGCATCAGGAACACGCCGCACACGAACACCAGCACGGTGCCGGCGCGCGGCTGCCCCTGCCCAGCGATCCACAGCGCCCACAGCGTCGGCCACAGCAGCAGGAAGCTGCCGATCGGCCGGTCCAGCCGCATCAGCCGCGCGTATTCGTTCAGTCGGTCCTCGAGTCGGGTTGCGTTCATCGTCCTTTCACAGCAGATTCGGCCGTCGCCGGGTGGGCGGGCAGGAAGATTTCGCACACCAGCAGCGCATGGGTTCCATCCAGGCTGAAGCGCGAACGCCGCGCCCACAGCGGCTCGCCGCGCGCCAGCCCCAGCACGCGCCGGTGCAGCGGCTGGCGCACGTCGATCCGCGCCACCGTGAAGCCGCCACGCTTGACGCGGTGGTCGGCGAACAGCACTTCGCCGAGCGACCGCGTGCCGAGCCCGGCCAGCACGCGCAGCGGGCCGCGCAGCGTCGCCAGCGGGATCACCGTGCGCGCGAACACCCAGGGTTCGCCGTCGGCGCGCAGATGCACTTCGCGCACCCAGGCGTAGGCGACCCGCCCCAGCCCCAGCGCGCGCGCCTCGTCGGGCAGCACCTTGAAGCGCCCCTCGCGCAGCACACACACATCGAACGCACGCCCGCGCGCGCGGCATTCGCTGCGCAGCAGGCGCGTCAGCGAGCCAGGGTCGAACAGCCAGCGCGCCAGCCGGCCGGGCAGCGCGGCACGGACCCAGCGTTCGGCGGGCCGCCAGCTCGCGCGCGGCAACAGACTGCGGAAGGGACGGATCGGCACGGATCGTTGTCGTTCGGCGCAAAGCGGGCATTATGGCACGCCGGGTGAACAGCGATGAGCGATGGGGAATGGGGATTCCCATCCCCGATCGCTCATCACCCATTTCCCGAGATCAAAGCCCCGCCAGCGGATCGTCCGGGTCGACGCCGTCCATGAAGGGTCGGCTGCGCTCGGTGTGCGTGACCTGGTACATCAGCCCCAGCCAGTTGTTGAATACCGCCTTGGCGGAATCGGCCCAGGTATTGTCGACGTGCGTCAGCACCTCGGCCTCGGGAAAAACGGCCGCGAGCGCGGCTACGTCGTCGCCGTGCGCCTTGGTCGCCAGCGCCTGCTTCTTGTACGCGTACAGGCGCTCGATCGCCGGCTCCGGGAAGTAGTGGTCGAGCAGCGGCGGATAATCCTCGCGCTCGCCGCGGACGAAACGCAGCACCTCGCGCTTGTACTCCTTCAGCAGGCTGTCTGTGTCGTACTCGGGATGACCCTGGAAGAACACCTGCCGGAAGCGGTCCGGGCTGACCACCAGGTGCGGGCCGACCTCGGCGCTCTCGACCAGCGTCACCAGCCCGGCGTCGTCGAGCTGCGCACGTGTGACTTCGTTCCAGCGCGAGTGCGGCACGTCGAAGCGCGTGTTGATGTTGCGCACCAGCGGGTGGGTGCGGTCGACGACGCGGTGCGAGTACACGCCCCAGACCTTGTCCGGCATGCGCCGGCGGAAGGTTTCGTAGCGCATCTCCAGCGTCGCGTGCGCCGCGAGGCAGGCGAACAGCGTCGAGGTGACGTTGCCGAACGCCCACTCGACGACTTCGCGCAGCTTCGACCAGTAGCGCTCGCGCGGATAATCCGGGTTGGTGCCGGTGATGATCAGGGCATCGAGCCCCTCGCGCCGCAGCGCGTCGAAGCGCTCGTAATAGCTGTCGATGTAAGCCCGCGTCTCGGCGCCCCGCTCGAGCCCGTCGAGCGTGAACGGGTGCACGTAGAACTGCGCGATGCGGTTGCACGAGCCGATCAGGCGCATGAACTGCCGCTCGGTCGCCCGCAGCGCGGCGTCGGGCATCATGTTGAGCAGCCCGATGTGCAGCTCGCGGATGTCCTGGTGATTGGCGCGCTCGACCCCGAGGATCTCCTCGCCCTCGGCGGCGAGACGCTGGAAGCTGGGCAAGCCCGAATGTGCGACGAGCGGCATCGGCGGATGAAACCTCTCAGCTCAGAGTGGAGAAACCGAACCGCCGATCATACATCGCCGTAACGCTCGCCGCTGCCGATCCAGCGCGCGACCAGCGCGCGCGCCACCTCGGGATGGCCGGCCAGCACCCGGTCGGCAGCGTGCTGCACTCCGGGCAGCAGGTCTTCGTCGCGGATCAGGTCGGCGATGCGCAGCGCGAGCTCGCCGGTCTGACGCGTGCCGAGCACTTCGCCCGGGCCGCGCAGTTCGAGGTCGCGCCGCGCGATCGCGAAGCCGTCGCCGGTTTCGCGCAGGATCGCCAGCCGCGCCCGGCCCTGCTCGGACAGCGGCGGGTGGTACATCAGCACGCAGCTCGAGGCGGTCGCGCCGCGGCCGACGCGCCCGCGCAGCTGGTGCAACTGCGCCAGGCCGAGGCGCTCGGCGTTGTCGATGATCATCAGACTGGCGTTGGGCACGTCGACACCGACCTCGATCACCGTGGTCGCGACCAGGAGGTCGAGCTCGGCCGCCTTGAACGCCGCCATCACCGCCTCTTTCTCGGCCGGCTTCAGCCGCCCGTGCACCAGTCCGACGCGCAGCTCGGGCAAGGCGGCGGCGAGTTGCTCCCAGGTGTCGGTGGCGGCCTGCGCCGCCAGCGCCTCGGACTCCTCGATCAGCGTGCACACCCAGTAAGCCTGGCGGCCGGCGCGGCAGGCGCCGCGCACGCGCTCGACCACCTCGTCGCGGCGCGCATCGGACACCGCCACGGTCTGCACCGGCGTGCGCCCCGGCGGCAGCTCGTCGATCACCGACGTGTCGAGGTCAGCGTAGGCGCTCATCGCCAGCGTCCGCGGGATCGGCGTCGCGGTCATGATCAGCTGGTGCGGGCAGGCGTTCCGGTCGCGCCCCTTCTCGCGCAGCGCCAGGCGCTGGTGCACGCCGAAGCGGTGCTGCTCGTCGACCACCACCAGCGCCAGCTCGGCGAAGCGCACCTCGCTCTGGAACAGCGCGTGCGTGCCGACCGCGAGCTGTGCCCGTCCGTCGGCGATCGCGGCCAGCGTCGCGGTTCGTGCCTTGCCCTTGAGGCGGCCGCCGAGCCAGGCGAGCTCGATGCCGAGCGGTGCCAGCCAAGCCGAGAAGCTGCGGAAATGCTGCTCGGCGAGCAGCTCGGTCGGCGCCATCACTGCCGCCTGCTTGCCGGCGGCGACCGCGCGCAGCGCAGCGAGCGCGGCGACCACGGTCTTGCCCGAACCGACATCGCCCTGCACCAGGCGCAGCATCGGCCGCGGCTGCGCCAGGTCCGCCCCCAGCTCGGCGAGCACGCGCTCTTGCGCGCCGGTCAGCGCGAACGGCAGCCTCGCGCGGAACGCCGCCTCGAGCGCCGCGTCGCCGGGCAACTCGGGGGCGCGGTGGCGCTGTACGCGCGCGCGCAGCGCGCGCAGGCTGAGCTGGTGTGCCAGCAGTTCCTCGAAGGCGAGCCGACGCTGCGCCGGGTGGCTGCCGTTCTCGAGCGCAGCCCAGGGCACGTCCGGCGGCGGGCGGTGCAGCAGTTCGAGCGCCGCGTGCAGCCCCGGCAGGCCCAGCTCGGTGCGCAGCCCCTGCGGCAGCCAGTCGGGCACCTGATCCAGTCGCTCGAGCGCCTGCCCGGCCAGCTTGCGCAGGCTCAGCTGGTGCAGCCCCTCGGTGCTCGGGTAGATCGGCGTCAAGTGCTCTTCGACCGGGGCGGCCTCGTCGACGCGGCGCCACTCGGGATGCACGATCTCGAGCCCGGTCGGTCCCTGGCGCACCTCGCCGAACAGCCGCAGCCGCACGCCGCGCGCGAACTGCGCCTGCTGGGCAGCGTTGAAGTAGAAGAAGCGCAGCGTCAGCGCGCCGCTGCCGTCACGCACCCTGACCAGCAGCGAGCGGCGGCTGCGCAGCACGACGTCGGCGGCCTGCACCTCGGCTTCGATCACCGCCTGGTCGCCGTGGCGCAGCGAACCGATCGGCACCACGCGCGTGCGGTCCTGGTAGCGCAGTGGCAGGTGGAACAGCAGGTCTTCGACCGTGCGCAAGCCGAGCCGCTCGAGCCGTTCGACCAGCCGCGGCCCGACGCCCTTCAGCAGGGTCAGCGGCAGTTCCGGGGATTCCGCGCTCATCGCTGCCGACACGCGCTCGGCGCTGGCGCACCGCGCCTCTGCCGGTGTCGGCGCCGCGCCAGCGCGACTCGCGCAGCCTCGAGCGCCACGCGCGATGCGCTCAAGCTTCCTGCACCACCGCGGCCGGCGGCGACGCCGGCACCGCCGAGGCTTCCGGGACCACGACAGGTGCCGGCGCCGCGGCCGGTGCGGGCGCAGCGCCCGGTGCCGCAAGGGGGGGGGCGGGCACTTCGGGTACCGCTTCCGCCCCGGCGGACGGTGCGGGTTCGGCAGATGCGGCGGCCACCGGCGCCGCCGACCGGGCGCTCGCACCCGGCACGTCCTGCAGGTAATGCTGCACCAGGCCGAAGAAGCGATTGTAGAACTCGCCGGGCGGAATCGTCTCGGCACCGATCTTCACCAGCGAATCGGTGCTCGAGCCCAGCGGCAGCGAGATCGAGCCCACCGCCCCCACGCCGACGCTCGCCGCGGAGCTGGTCTTCTTGACCGCGAACAAGCCCTGCTCGGCATTGGCGAACGCGATCGCACCTTGTCCCTCGGCTGCGCACGTCACGCGGAAGCTGAGCTCGACGTGGCGTTCGCTCTCCGGCTGGAAAACCTTCTTCGCCTCCAGCGCATCGGCGCGCGCCTCGCCGATCAGATAGCCCTGGCTCAGCAGCGCGCGGCGCGCCGCTTCGCAGGTCGCTTGCGGCGAGGCCGCGAACTTGCGGGAATAATTGTTACCGGCGGCGAACTGCTCGCCCTGGTACACCGACTTGGGCGAGTTGCTGCCGCAGGCGGCCAGCGCGACGGCCAGCGCCGCCGCGACCCCTGGGGCCCGTGCTCTATTCATGTGATCCGGACTCCTCACCGGACGCCAGCCGGGCCCGGGCCAGCCGCGCGTTCGCGATCGGCCGGCGCCGCCACGGCGCTGCGAGCGCGCGCATCAGCCGCGCGCTTCGCGCTCGGCCTTCAGCATCTCGGCGATCAGGAAGGCGAGCTCGAGCGACTGCGAAGCGTTCAGCCGCGGGTCGCAGTGCGTGGTGTAGCACGCGGCGAGCGCGGCGTCGTCGATGCCCTCGGCACCGCCGGTGCACTCGGTGACGTTCTGCCCGGTCATCTCGAAGTGCACGCCGCCGGCATGCGTGCCCTCGGCGCGGTGCACGGCGAAGAAGCCACGGACTTCGGCGAGGATGCGCTCGAACGGGCGCGTCTTGTAGCCGGTGCTCGAGGTGATGGTGTTGCCGTGCATCGGATCGCACGACCACACCACCTTGCGCCCCTCCCGCTTGAGCGCACGCACCAGCGCCGGCAGCCGCTCCTCGACCTGGTCGGCCCCCATGCGTGCGATCAGCGTCAGCCGGCCCGGCTCGTTGTCAGGGTTCAGCGCCTCGCACAGCCGCAGCACGGTGTCGGCATCCGAGCCCGGGCCCAGCTTGACGCCGATCGGGTTGCCGACGCCGCGGAAGAACTCGACGTGCGCGCCGTCGAGGCTGCGCGTGCGCTCGCCGATCCAGATGAAGTGCGCCGAGCAGTCGTACCACGTGCCGGTCAGGTGGTCGCGCCGCGTCAGCGCCTGCTCGTAGCCGAGCAGCAGCGCCTCATGCGAGGTGTAGAAGGCGGTTTCGCGGATCTGCGGGATGGTGTCGCCGTTCAGCCCGCAGGCCTCCATGAACGCCAGCGCCTGCGAGATGTGGTTGGCGAGCTCGCGGTAGCGCTCGCCCTGCGCGCTGGCCTCGAGGAAGTCGGCGGTCCAGCGGTGCACCTGGTGCAGGTCGGCGTAGCCGCCCTGCGCGAAGGCGCGCAACAGGTTCAGCGTCGCGGCCGACTGGTAGTAGGCCTGAACCTGGCGCTGCGGGTCGGGGGTGCGTGCCTCGGCGGTGAACTCGAGGCCGTTGACGTTGTCGCCGCGGTACGAAGGCAGGGTCAGGCCACCACGCGTCTCGACCGGCGCACTGCGCGGCTTGGCGAACTGGCCGGCCATGCGGCCGATCTTGACCACCGGACAGGCGGCGCCGAAGGCCAGTACCACCGCCATCTGCATCAGCACGCGGAAGGTGTCGCGGATGTTGAAGGCGTGGAACTCGGCGAAGCTCTCGGCACAGTCGCCGCCCTGCAGGATGAAGGCGCGGCCTTCGGCGACTTCGGCCAGGGCTTTCTGCAGCGTGCGCGCCTCGCCGGCGAACACCAGCGGCGGAAACCTGCCGAGTTGCGCCTCGACCGCGGCGAGGTGTGCCGCATCGGGATATTCGGGCATCTGCTGCACCGGGAACCGGCGCCAGCTATCGGGGGTCCACGCGTTCGACATCGCTCTGTGCTCTCGTTACCATGCGCGCCCCGCAGCAGCCGGCAGCGCGCCGGCGCCGCAGGGCACGGGGGGACTAGGCTCGCGCATCCTTGAAAAAGCTGCAAGCGATCGCCATAAACTGCCGTCCACCCCATCGGATCAGGCCAGCGGACGAAACCACATGAGCATCGAACTGCCTTCCGGCTACCGTCCGTCGGACGACGAGCCATACATGAACCCGCAGCAGCTCGAATACTTCCGCCGCAAGCTGCTGGCGTGGAGGCAGGCGCTCTACGAGGAGGCCCAGGCGACCCTCGACACGATGCGCGACGCGCCGAGCGACGTTGCCGACGAAGCCGACCGCGCCAGCCGCGAGAGCGACACCAGCTTCGAGCTGCGCACGCGCGACCGCTACCGCAAGCTGCAGGCCAAGATCGACGCGGCGCTGAAGCGCATCGAGGACGGCAGCTACGGCTACTGCGACGAAACCGGCGACGAGATCGGCCTGGCGCGCCTGGAGGCGCGGCCGATCGCGACGCTGACGGTCGAGGCGCAGGAGCGCCGCGAACGCCTGCAGGCGCAGCAGGCCGACCCGCATCAATACTGAGCGGGAAGGGGAAATGGGGGATGGGGAATGAGTAACGACGCCGCATCACCTGCCTTCATCCTCATTGCCCATCCCTCATCGCCATGCATGCCGGCTGGCTGACGCTGAAGGAAATCGACGCGCGCCACGGTGCCGTCAAGGGCACGGCTTTCCGCGCCTTCAAGGCGACACTGCCGGGGCTGGTCGAAGGCACGGATTTCCGCGTGCTGACCGCCGACAGCGCCGAAACCGCGGCACTGCGCGCCGCGGGCCGGCTCTACGGCGCGACCCGCAATGCGGTCCTGATCAGCCCGGCGGCGTATGCGCGTATCGCCGAGCGGCTGCCGCCCTGCGTGAGGGGTGAGGGGTGAAGGGTGATGCGAAATTACCTCGGTGTCTCCTCACCCCTCCCCCCTCACCCGAGTACCATCACCCCTTCGATCTCGACCAGCGCGCCGCGCGGCAGCGAGGCGACGCCGACCGCAGCGCGCGCCGGGTAGGGCTGCGTGAAGTACTCGCCCATGACCTGGTTGACGGTGGCGAAGTTGGAAAGATCGGTCAAGAAGATGTTGACCTTGACGAAGTCCGCGAAGCTGCCGCCGGCGGCTTCGGCCACGGCCTTCAGGTTGTCGAACACGCGCCGCGTCTGGGCCTCGAAGCCCTCGACCAACTGCATCGTCGCCGGGTCGAGCGGGATCTGGCCTGACAGGTAGACGGTGTCGCCGACCCTGACCGCCTGCGAATAAGTACCGATCGCGGCCGGAGCCTTGTCGGTGCTGATGATCTCACGGGGCATGGGGGTCTTCTCCTGGGTTGTCGTCGGTGAGGGGTGAAAGGTGAGGGGTGAGGGGAAAAAGAAGCTCGACGGCTCTCCTTGCCCCTCACGCCGCCCGGCGCGACAGCCGCAGCACCTCGGGCAAGGTACGCAGGCGCCGCATCACGCGCGCCAGGTGCACGCGGTCGCGCACCACCAGCATCAGCAACAGCGCGCTGGTGACACCATCGCGTTCGGACATGCTGATATTCTCGATGTTGGCATCGGCTTCGGCGATCGCCGCGGCGACCGCAGCGAACACGCCGCGCTTGTTGGTGATGTCGAGCCGGATCTCGACCGGGAAATCGTTGTCGATGCCCTCGGCCCAGTCGACCTCGATCCACTTCTCCGGGTTCTTCTTGTAATCGGCGACGTTCTTGCAAGTGTCGCGGTGCACGACCACGCCGCGCCCGGCGGTCAGGTAGCCGATGATCGTGTCGCCCGGCAACGGCCGGCAGCACTTGCCGAAGCTGACCACCGTGCCCTCGGTGCCCTTGATCAGCAGCGGCCGACCGTTGTGCGATGCCGATCCCGCTTCCCCGCCCTCGCCGCCCGCCGGCAGCAGCCGCCGCGCGACCAGCTGTGCAACGCGCATCCCCAGCCCGATGTCGGCCAGCACGTCGTCGAAGTTGGCGACGCCGAACTCGCGCACCAGCGCCTGGACGCGCTCGGCGGGCAGCTCGGACAGCGCGCTGACCTGCCCCAGCAGCGCCTTCTCGAGCAGGCGCTTGCCGAGCAGGATCGCCTCTTCGCGCTGCAGGTTCTTCAGGTAGTGGCGGATACTGGCACGCGCCTTGGCGGTGACGACGAACGACAGCCAGGCCGGATTCGGCCGCGCGGTCGGGGTGATGATCACCTCGACGGTCTGGCCATTCTGCAGCGGCGTGCGCAGTGGCACCAGCTTGCGGTCGACCTTGGCAGCGACGCAGGTATTGCCAACGTCGGAGTGGATCGCATAGGCGAAGTCGACCGCGGTCGCGCCGCGCGGCAGCTCGATGATCTCGCCGCGCGGGGTGAAAACGTAGACCTCGTCAGGGAACAGGTCCATCTTCACGCTTTCGAGGAACTCGACCGAGTTGCCGGCGCGGCGCTGCATGTCGAGCAGCTTGGTCAGCCATTCGCGCGCGCGCGCGTGCGCCGAGTTGCCCTGCGCCCCCGGCGACTTGTACAGCCAGTGTGCGGCGACGCCGGCCTCGGCCATCACGTGCATGTCGTAGGTGCGGACCTGCACCTCGATTGGAATGCCGTGCGGGCCGAACAGCACCGTGTGCAGCGACTGGTAGCCGTTGGCCTTGGGGATCGCGATGTAATCCTTGAAGCGCCCCATGATCGGCTTGTACAGCCCGTGCACCAGGCCGAGCACGCGGTAACAGGTGTCGACCGTGTCGACGATCAGGCGCAGCGCATAGACGTCGTATACCTCTTTCAGCGGCAGCCGCTTGTCGCGCATCTTCTTGTAGATACCCCAGAGGTGCTTCTCGCGGCCGACGACGCGCGCCTTGATGCCTTCCTCGATCATGCGGTTGCGCACGCGCGTCTCGAGCTGGCTCATGATCTCGCGGCGGTTGCCACGCATCTTGCGCACAGCCTCGGCGATCACGCGATGGCGCAGCGGGTACAGGTAGGCGAAGCCCAGGCTCTCGAGTTCGAGCCGCAGATGGTTCATGCCCAGGCGGTTGGCGATCGGCGCGTAGATCTCGAGGGTCTCGCGCGCGATGCGGCGGCGCTTCTCGGGCGGCATCGCGCCGAGCGTGCGCATGTTGTGCAGGCGGTCGGCCAGCTTGACCATGATCACGCGGATGTCCTTGGCCATCGCCAGGATCATCTTGCGGAAGTTCTCGGCCTGCGCCTCGATCTTCGAACCGAACCTGATCTGGGTGAGCTTGCTGACGCCGTCGACCAGCTCGGCGACCTCGCCGCCGAAACGCTCGATCAACTGGTCCTTGCCGAACTTGGTGTCTTCGATCACGTCGTGCAGCGCGGCGGCCATCAGCGTGATGTGGTCGAAGCGGACTTCGGAGAGGATGCGGGCGACCGCGATCGGGTGGAAGACGTAGGGTTCGCCGCTCTTGCGGAACTGGCCGGCGTGGGCTTCGGCAGCGAAGAGGCAGGCACGGCGCACCGCCTCGACCTGCTCCGGTTCGAGATAGCCCGCCAGCACGGTGCACAGGTCGCCGATGCGCACGCTCAGGTCTTCGGACCAGTCGTTCTCGATCGGCAGCGGGCTGGCAGTGCTCATGGCGGACCTCCCGGTTGACGCAGCCGTGCCGGCCGCGGCGCCGGAGCTCGGCCGCGGCGCTGCGGCCGATACCTCACTCGGCGTCGGGCTCCTTGCCACCCTCGTCGATGAAGCCGTCGTTGACGGTTTCGCCGATGTCGGCGGTATCGATGGTCAGACCCTGGGCCTCGGGTTCGACGCGCACGTGCAGCGGCTCGCGCATCAGCGCCTCGATGTCGATCAGGTTGGCGGCGATCTCGCGCAGCGCGACCACGGTCGGCTTGTCGCTCTCTTCGGGCACCAGCGGCATGTGGCCGAGCGCGATCTGGCGCGCCCGCCGCGAGGCGACCAGCACCAGCTGGAAACGGTTGTCGACCTTGTCCAGGCAGTCTTCTACGGTGACGCGGGCCATCGGGCGCATTCCTCGGGGAAATCAGGGCGGCAGAGCGCCGCGCAAAGGGGTTCAGTCTAACGGCGCCCCGGGATCATGACAACAAAGCGGCGATCAGCGCGCCGTGGCGCGCGGCTTGGCGCGCGCGCTCGAGCCGTGCGCCGACGAAGATCGCCCGCAGCCCAGAGAGCGCGGCATCGAAGTCGTCGTTGACCACCAGGTAGTCGAACTCTTCCCAGTGCGCGAGCTCGATGCGCGCATCGCGCATCCGCCGCTCGATCACGGCGTCGTCGTCCTGTCCGCGGGCGATCAGGCGCGCGCGCAGCGCATCGATCGAGGGCGGGACGATGAACACGCCGCGCACCTTGGGAAAGGCGGCGCGTACCTGCTGCGCGCCCTGCCAGTCGATCTCGAGGATCACGTCGAGCCCTGCGGCGAGCTGGCGCTCGACCGCACCGCGGCTGGTACCGTAGTAGTTGTCGAACACGCGCGCGTGCTCGAGAAAGCCCCCGGCGGCGACCAGGGCCTCGAAGCCCGGCACGTCGACGAAATGGTAGTGCACCCCCTCGAGCTCGCCCGGGCGGGCGGGGCGCGTGGTGTGCGACACCGACAGCGCCACTCCCGGCGTGATGTCGAGCAAGGCGCGCACGAGGCTGGTCTTGCCGGCGCCCGAAGGCGCCGCGACGATGTAGAGCTGGCCGCGAACGGTCATGGCTTGTCCTCGGGGAATGGGGGATGGGGGATGGGGAGCAAGATGGCCGGCGCCCATTCCTCATCCCTGCTCACCCATCCCCGTCATTCGATATTCTGGATCTGCTCGCGCATCTGCTCGATCAGCACCTTGAGCTCGACGCCGGCGCGCGTGGTCTCGGTATCGGCCGACTTCGACGACAGCGTGTTGGCCTCGCGGTTGAGCTCTTGCATCAGGAAGTCGAGCCGGCGGCCGACCGGCTCCTTGCGCCCGAGCACGTCGCCGATCTCGGCCAGGTGCGAATCGAGCCGGTCGAGCTCTTCCTCGATGTCCATGCGCTGCGCGACGATCACCATCTCCTGTTCGAGGCGGTGCGGGTCGGGCTGCACCGGCAGGTCGTTGAAGCGCGCGTACAGCTTTTCGCGCAGCCGCGCGACCACCTCGGGCCGTCGCGCGCGCACCGCCGCGACTTGCTCGGCGATCGCGTCGCAGCGAGTACGCAGCATCTCGGTGATGCGCGCGCCTTCGCGGGCGCGCATCTCGACCAGCTCGGCCAGCACTTCGTCGAGCACCGCCAGCACCGCCGGCTGGAGCGCATCGAGGTCCTGCTCGGGCTCGCTGACCACGCCCGGCCAGCGCAGCACGTCGACCAGCCGCAGGCCGGTGCCCGGCCCCATCAGCCCCTCGAGCTCGCAGGCCAGCCCGAGCAGGCGCTCGGCCAGCGGCCGGTTCAGCGACAGCTCGGCCGAACCCGCCGTCACCGGCACGAAGCGCAGTCCGCAGTCGACCTTGCCGCGCCCCAGCCGCGCCTGGATGCGTTCGCGCACCGCGAGCTCGAGGGCGCGCAGCGACTCCGGCATCCGCGTCGAAACCTCGAGGAAACGGTGGTTGACCGTGCGGATTTCCCAGGCGATCAAGCCTTCGGGGGTCTGGCGCTCACAGCGGGCGAAGGCAGTCATGCTGCGGATCATCGCGGCTCCTCGGGACGTTCGGCGGACGGGAAAGGGCGCCATGGTAAGCCACCCCCACGCCCCGGCGGAACCGCCGCCGGTGCCGGAGCCTCTGGTATACTGCGCGATCACCTCACGAGACACAGGACGAGCCCATGCGACCCAGCGGCCGAGCCCCCGACGCCCTGCGCCCGATCCGCATCACGCGCCAGTTCACCAAGCATGCGGAAGGGTCGGTGCTGGTCGAGTTCGGCGACACCAAGGTGATCTGCACGGCCAGCCTCGAGGAGCGCGTGCCGGTCTTCCTGAAGGGCAAGGGCCAGGGCTGGATCACCGCCGAGTACGGCATGCTGCCGCGCGCGACGCATTCGCGCACCCACCGCGAGGCGGCCAAGGGCAAGCAGACCGGCCGCACGATGGAGATCCAGCGGCTGATCGGCCGCGCGCTGCGCGCGACGATCGACCTCGAGGCGCTCGGCGAGCGCACGATCACGCTCGACTGCGACGTGATCCAGGCCGACGGTGGCACCCGCACCGCATCGATCACCGGCAGCTACGTCGCGCTCGCCGATGCGATCCGCCGGCTGATGGCGAGCCGCAACCTCAAGCGCAACCCGCTGCACGGCCAGGTCGCCTCGGTGTCGGTCGGCATCTACCGCGGTGAGCCGGTGCTCGACCTCGACTACGCCGAAGACTCCGATGCCGAGACCGACATGAACGTGGTCATGAACGACGCCGGCGCCTTCATCGAGATCCAGGGCACCGCCGAAGGCCACGCCTTCCGCCAGGACGAGCTCGAGGCGATGCTCCAGCTCGCGCGCAGCGGCATCGCCGAGCTGTTCGCCAAGCAGCGCGAAGCGCTGGATGTGGGACGGTAAGGGGTCAGGGGTGAGGAGCTCCCCTTGTCTTCTCTCTCTCTCTCTGAGAAACGAGCCATCCCGGAAACTCAAGGTGAGCCCATGACTGCGTACCCCTCACCCCTCACTCCTCACCCCTCAGTCGTCTTGGCCACCGGCAACCCCGGCAAGGTGCGCGAGCTGGAGACGCTGCTCGCCGAGCTCGGCGTGGCGGTACTGCCGCAGTCGGCCCTCGGCGTGCCCGAAGCCGAGGAAACGGGGCTGAGCTTCGTCGAGAACGCGATCCTGAAGGCGCGCAACGCCGCGCGCCACACCGGGCTGGCGGCGATCGCCGACGACTCGGGCATCGAGGTCGACGCGCTGAACGGCGCCCCCGGCATCTACTCGGCGCGCTACGCCGGCCCCGGCGCGGGCGACCGCGCCAACCTCGACAAGCTGATCGACGTGCTGCGCCTGGTGCCCGAGGCCGAGCGCGGCGCACGCTACCAGTGCGTGCTGGTGTACATGCGTCACGCCGAGGACCCGACGCCGCTGATCTGCCAGGCTGCCTGGGAAGGCCGCGTGCTCGCCGCACCGCGCGGCGAGCACGGCTTCGGCTACGACCCGGTGTTCTGGCTTCCCGAGCTCGGGCGGACCGCCGCCGAGCTCGAGCCGGCGCTGAAGAACCGCCTCAGCCACCGCGGCCGCGCGCTCGCCGCCTTGCGCGCGCAGCTCGAGGCACTGATCGGGTGACGCCGTGCCGATCCTCACCGAAGCCATCCCGCTCGCGCTGTACGCCCACATCCCCTGGTGCGTGCGCAAGTGCCCGTACTGCGATTTCAATTCGCACGAGGCGCGCGGCGCCATCCCCGAAACCGCCTACGTCGATGCGCTGCTCGCCGACCTCGAGGCCGAGCTGCCGCGCATCTGGGGCCGGCGGATCGAATCGGTGTTCATCGGCGGCGGCACGCCGAGCCTGTTCTCGACCGAGGCGCTCGACCGCCTGCTCGCCGGGCTGCGCGCGCGGCTGGCGCTGCTCCCGGCGCTCGAGGTGACGCTCGAAGCCAACCCTGGCACCGTCGAGGCGGCGAAGTTCGCCGAGTTCCGCGCCGCGGGCGTCAGCCGGCTGTCGATCGGCGTCCAGAGCTTCGACGATCACCACCTCGGCAGGCTCGGGCGCATCCACGGTCGCCGCGAGGCGATCCGCGCCGCGGAAGCCGCGCACGCGGCCGGCCTCGACAACTTCAACCTCGACCTGATGTTCGGTCTGCCGGGGCAAGACCTCGAGCAGGCGCTCGCCGATGTTGCGACCGCGACCGACCTCGAACCAGCGCATATCTCGCATTACCAGCTGACGCTCGAACCGAACACACTGTTCCACCGCTACCCGCCCGAGTTGCCCGAGGACGACGCCGCCTGGGCGATGCAGGAGGCCTGCCAAATGCGGCTCGCCGCGCGTGGCTACGCCCAGTACGAAGTCTCGGCCTATGCACGCGCGGGCTTCCGCTGCCGCCACAACCTGAACTACTGGGAGTTCGGCGACTACCTCGGCATCGGTGCCGGCGCGCACGGCAAGCTCAGCGACCCGGCGAGCGGTGCGATCCGCCGCACCTGGAAGCTCAAGCACCCGCACGACTACCTCGCCCACGCCGGCACGCCGGCCGGCTACGGCGGCGACGCTGCCGTGACCGAAGCCGAACTGCCGTTCGAGTTCATGCTGAACGCGCTGCGCCTGGTCGACGGCGTGCCGACGGCGCGCTTCACCGGGCGCACCGGCCTGCCCATCGAGACGATCGAGCCTACGCTCGCGCGGCTGCGCGACCAGGGTTTGCTCGACGCCGATCCCGCCGTACTGCGCCCCACCGAGTGCGGCCTGCGCTTCCTCAACGACGTGCTCGAGCGCTTCGTGCCGGAGCAGGCGCGATGATGCAGGAGACGGTGACGGTCGGATGCCCGTACTGCGGTGAACCCTTCGAGACCGCGGTCGACACCTCGGCCGGCGACGCCGACTACATCGAGGATTGCCCGGTGTGCTGCCGGCCGATCGAGCTGCGGCTGCGGCTGGCGCCGGACGGCGAGATCTCGCTGGAAGCCCGCCGCGACGACGACTGAACGGCTTGCCGCCGGCCACGGCGCGTGCCTAAGCTGCGCTCAGGGATGCGTCACCGATGCCGGCGGAGCGCTGGCGGCGAGGTGCCTCATGTCCGATGCTTACGAGCCCATAGACTGCGAGCTGTATAGCCGCTACGAGCTCGCGATCATGCACCGCCAGACGCTGCGGCTGGCGTGGCGCGACGAGGCGGGCGTCACCCACCTCAAGACCGTGCGTCCGCGCGACCTGCGCACCCACGAGCACTGCGAATACCTGCTCGCCGACACCCTCGCCGGCGCACCGCTGAGCCTACGGCTCGACCGCATCGTGCGGGTCGATTTCCTTTGAGGCGCCAGAAACAAAGGCGCGAGCATTCGATGCTCCTTCTGCCTCGCACCTGTTTCGTCCTCAGACGTGCTGCGCGTAGAGGTCGTGCGCGTCGCCGCCGGTGATGCGCGCGCGGGCGAATTCGCCGGCCTTCAGCGCGGTGCCGTCCTCGATCACGACCACGCCGTCGATCTCCGGCGCGTCGGCGCTCGAGCGGGCGATCGCGCGCCCCTCTTCGTCGAGGCCATCGACCAGCACGGCGAGCTCGCGGCCGATCTTGCGCGCCAGCTTTTCGGCGCTGATTTCGGCCTGCAGCGCCATGAAGCGTTCGAGGCGCTCCTGCTTGAGCTCTTCGGGTACCGCACCGGGCAGGTCGTTGGCCGGTGCGCCTTCGACCGGCGAATAGGCGAAGCAGCCGACGCGGTCGAGCTCGGCTTCGTCGAGGAAGGCTAGCAACTGCTCGAAGTCGTCCTCGGTTTCGCCCGGGAAGCCGACGATGAAGGTGCTGCGCAGCGTGATGTCGGGGCAGAGCTCACGCCAGCGGCGGATGCGCGCGAGCGTGTCCTCGGCGTTGGCCGGGCGCTTCATCGCCTTCAGCACGCGCGGGCTGGCGTGCTGCAGCGGTACGTCGAGGTAGGGCAGGATCCTGCCCTCGGCCATCAGCGGGATGAGCTCGTCGACGTGCGGATACGGATAGACGTAGTGCATGCGCACCCAGACCCCGAGCGAGCCGAGCGCCTCGGCCAGCGCATTCATGTGCGTCTTCAGCGGCCGACCCTGCCAGAAGCCGGTGCGGTAGCGCAGGTCGACGCCGTAGGCGCTGGTATCCTGCGAGATCACCAGCAGCTCCTTGACCCCGGCCTTGACCAGGTTCTCGGCTTCCTGCATCACGTCACCCACGGGGCGGCTGACCAGATCGCCGCGCAGGTGCGGGATGATGCAGAACGCGCAGCGGTGATTGCAGCCCTCCGAAATCTTCAGATAGGCGTAGTGGCGCGGCGTCAGCTTGATGCCGGCCGGCGGCACCAGGTCGGTGAACGGATCGTGCGGCCTGGGCAGGTGCCGATGCACCGCGCCCATCACCTCTTCCAGCGCGTGCGGACCGGTCACCGCCAGCACCTTGGGGTGCACCTCGGTGATCTTCTCCGGCTTGGCGCCCAGGCAGCCGGTGACGATCACCTTGCCGTTCTCGGCCAGCGCCTCGCCGATCGCGTCGAGCGACTCGGCCACCGCAGCGTCGATGAAGCCGCAGGTGTTGACGACCACCAGATCGGCGCCGTCGTAGCTCGGAGAAATGCCGTAGCCCTCGGCACGCAGCCGGGTCAGGATCTGCTCGGAGTCGACCAGCGCCTTGGGGCAACCGAGGCTGACGAAACCGACCTTGGGTTCGGGGAGGGTCATTTGCTTTCCGGGATAAGGGGTTGGCTACAGTCGCGCTGACTGCCATGGTGCGCGGCTTATACACAAAGCACGCATCAGCCGCAAGCCCCGCAGCACCAGGCGTGCTTGCGCACCGAGGCCGCCTGGATTACAGTACGCGCCTTTCGAGCGCCCTCCGGGTGCACCCATTCCAGGACGACGCCGGACGGCGGCGCCCCGAGCGCTAACGCAGCAGGGTTTTGGCGACCATGAAGAAAGACATCCATCCCCAGTACCGCGAGGTGGTGTTCCAGGACATCGCGGCGGACTTCGCATTCCTGACCCGCTCGACGATCAAGACCAAGGAAACCATCACCTGGACCGATGGCAAGGAATACCCGCTGGTCAAGGTCGAAGTCTCCAGCGCCTCGCACCCGTTCTACACCGGCAAGCAGAAGATCGTCGACACCGCCGGTCGCGTCGACCGCTTCCGCCGCAAGTACGGCATGGCCGGCTGAAACCGTCTTTTCCGCATTGCACAAAAAAGGCACCTTGCGGTGCCTTTTTTGTGCCTGCAAGGTTCAACCACCACCTATTTTTTCTTTTTAAATCAATTAACTGAACAATCAGTCCCGATTTCATATCGAGAGATCGAAAGGGCAGGACACGCTTTCCGGCATGGGATATGATCCCGGCCCGTCAGGGTTTTCCCGCATGCGTGCGGACCTCGCGTGCGAGCTCTCGACGGGACGCTGACCTCGCCATCCCGCCCACCCGCGGGGTGGACGGACGGAACCGGGGGGTCGGCTTCCAGCCATCGCCCCGCCCGATCGCTCCCGTCGCGATTCGCCGCGGCGCTCGCCGAGCGCCACCCCGGCCCGGAGGTAACATATCCCTCGGGGTCGAGACGACAAGACCAATCCGATTACGGAGGTAGCCGAATGTCTAATGCGACTGTCACCCTGAAGGACAATGCGTCCGGCAAGAGCGTCGACATGCCGATCCACTACCCCACGCACGGCGAACCCGTGGTGGACATCGGCACGCTGAACAAGGAATTCGGCTACTTCACCTACGACCCCGGCTTCGTTTCGACCGCCTCGACCAAGAGCGCGATCACCTACCTCGACGGCGACAAGGGCGAACTGCTGTACCGCGGCTACCCGATCGAGCAACTGGCCGAGAACTGCTCCTTCCTCGACGTCTGCTACCTGCTGCTGAACGGCGAGCTGCCAGACGCCACGCAGTCGGAGGATTTCAGGCAGACGATCTCGCGCCACACGATGCTGAAGGACAAGCTGCGCAAGTTCTTCGACGGCTTCAATTACGACGCCCACCCGATGGCGATGATGACGGGCGTTGTCGGCTCGCTGGCCGGCTTCTACCACGACAACCTCGACATCCGCGATCCCGAACACCGCATGATCACAGCGCACCGCCTGATCGCGAAGATGCCGACGATCGCCGCCGCGTGCTACAAGCACAACGCCGCGCAGCCGTTCATGTTCCCGCGCAACAAGCTGTCGTACTGCGGCAATCTGCTGCACATGATGTTCGCCACACCGTGCGAAGACTATGAGGTCGACCCGGTCGCCGAGCGCGCACTGGACGTGCTGTTCACGCTGCACGCCGACCACGAACAGAACGCCTCGACCTCGACCGTGCGCCTGGCCGGTTCGAGCGACACCAACCCGTATGCCGCGATCGCCGCCGGCATCGCCTGCCTGTGGGGACCCGCGCACGGCGGTGCCAACGAGGCGGTGCTGCGCATGCTCGACGAGATCGGCGACGTGCGGAACATCGACAGCTTCATCGACAAGGTCAAGGACAAGAACAGCGGCGTACGCCTGATGGGCTTCGGCCACCGCGTCTACAAGAACTTCGACCCGCGCGCCAAGATCATCAAGGACATCTGCGCGCAGGTGCTGGCCAAGTACGGCAACGACCCGCGCATGGAGCTGGCGATGCGCCTCGAGGAGATCGCGCTGAACGACGAATACTTCGTCGCGCGCAAGCTCTATCCGAACGTCGACTTCTATTCGGGCATCATCTACAAGGCGCTCGGCATCCCGGTCGAGATGTTCACGCCGATGTTCGCGATCGCGCGCACCGTCGGCTGGATCTCGCACTGGATGGAAATGATCAGCGATCCGGCCAAGAAGATCGGCCGCCCGCGCCAGCTCTACGTCGGCGCCGCGCGCCGCGACGTGCCGGCGAAGTCGGTGCGCTGAAACGCCGCTTCCGCGGCGCTCACGAACAGCGGCCTTCGTGGCCGCTTTTCCTTGGGCGTGACAGCCGCGCAAACGAAAACCCCCGGCCTCGCGGTCGGGGGTTTCGCGCATAGCATATCCGCCGGAGCGGTCAGCGCTGCCCGTCGAGCACGGCGGCGATGCGGCGGCTGATCTCGTCGATCGCGCCGACGCCCTGCACCGTGCGCAGCCGACCCGTGCTTTCGTAGTAGGCGATCAGCGGTGCGGTCTGCTCTTCGTAGACCGCGAGGCGCTTGCGGATGATGTCTTCGTTGTCGTCGGCGCGGCCGCGCGACAACAGCCGCTGGGTGATCTCGTCGAAAGCCACGTCGAAGAACACCACCACGTCGAGCGGGCGACCGAGCCTGGCCAGCAGTGCATCGAGCGCCTCGGCCTGCGCCAGCGTGCGCGGGAAACCGTCGAGCAGGAAGCCGCCGTCGAGCTTGCCGAGACGCTCCTCGATCATGTCGAGCACGATCTCGTCCGACACCAGGCCGCCCGATTCCATGATCGCCTTGGCCTTGAGGCCGAGTTCGCTGCCGGCAGCGACTTCGGCGCGCAGCAGGTCGCCGGTGGACAGGTGCGTCACTGCGTAGCGAGCGACGATGTTCTCGGCCTGCGTCCCTTTACCCGAACCGGGTGCCCCCAACAGTACGATTCTCATGACGGTCTTTTCCATCCTGCGTTTGCAAAGCCCGGTGCCCGCCGGCCGGAACGCCGGCAAAGCCTGGATTTTTCGGTCGACCGAAGCTTCCCCGACGCAGCTGCCCCTGTCAACGCAATTCGGGCGCTCGAGCAGGGCGCCGGGCAGCCTCGGCGAGTCGATATCGTCGCCTGAAACCACCTCGCTGAAATCTATAGGATCAATTGCTTATGGACACATGACTGCAATTTTCGATGAAAATATCGCTATCCAGGTTTTTGTGATCCGAAACCGACACTT
The DNA here is from genome assembly GCA_039807445.1 of Candidatus Competibacteraceae bacterium. GTDB lineage: Bacteria > Pseudomonadota > Gammaproteobacteria > Competibacterales > Competibacteraceae > JBDHRG01. The sequence continues at coordinate 22,132 of JBDHRG010000006.1, read as the reverse complement.
CACCGCCCCCCGGCTGCCGCACCGAACGGGCTTGGTGTACGATACGGCTCCCGCTTCACGCGTTTTTCCCAGCACTGCGAGGGCATGCACAGATGATCCTGGACCGAGTCACCGCCGGCAGCGACCTGCCGAATGACTTCAACGTCATCATCGAAATTCCGGCCAACGCGGATCCGGTCAAGTACGAAGTCGACAAGGAAACCGGCGCGCTGTTCGTCGACCGCTTCATGACGGTGGCGATGTCGTACCCGGCCAACTACGGCTACATCCCGAACACCCTGTGCGAAGACGGCGACCCGCTCGACGTGCTGGTCATCACCCCGTTCCCGCTGGTATCGGGCTGCGTCGTGCGTGCCCGCCCGCTGGGCGTGCTGCAGATGAGCGACGAGAAGGGCGGTGACGCCAAGCTGATCGCGATGCCGATCAAGAAGCAGTGCCCGATGTACGACAGGGTCGAGACCGTCGAAGACCTGCCGGAGATCCTGCGCGCGCAGATCGCGCACTTCTTCGAGCACTACAAGGATCTCGAGAAGGGCAAGTGGGTCAAGATCGACGGCTGGGGCTCGCTCGACGAAGCCAAGGCTGAGATCAGCGCCAGCGTCGCCCGCTACGAAGCCTCGAAGTAAGAACGCGCGCAGCCGGGGCGCTCGCGCCCCGGTTGCGCCCTTCCCTATGAGCGAACTCACCCACTTCAACGCCGCAGGCCACGCCCACATGGTCGACGTCGGCGCCAAGGCCGTCAGCCACCGCGTCGCGGTCGCCGAGGGCATGATCCGCATGCTGCCCGAGACGCTGGCGCGCATCCTCGCAGGCAACCACAAGAAGGGCGACGTGCTCGGCATCGCCCGCATCGCCGGCATCATGGGTGCCAAGCGCACCGCCGACCTGATCCCGCTGTGTCACCCGATCGCGCTGACCCGCGTCGAGCTCGAACTCGAGCCGCTGCCCGAACAGAGCGCCGTGCGCGCCCGCGCCACCGCCGAAACCCGCGACCAGACCGGTGTCGAGATGGAAGCGCTGACCGCGGTGCAGGTCGCGCTGCTGACGGTCTACGACATGTGCAAGGCGGTCGACCGCGGCATGGTGATCGACGGCGTGTGCCTGCTCGAGAAGCACGGCGGCAAGTCCGGCACGTGGAGGCGCGAGACCTGAGGCGCGAGGAGCGAGTGAATACAAGCTCCTCGCGCCTCGCTCCTCGTACCTCGTACCTCGGCCCTGACACCTCACACCTCACGGAACGACATGACCGAGCTCTTCATCGACACCCCCGAGGCGCTGCGCACACTCGCCGAGCGGTTGCGCGGCAGCGCCTGGATCACGCTCGACACCGAGTTCATCCGCGAGAAAACCTTCTACCCGCAGCTGTGCCTGCTGCAGGTCGCCAACGCCGACGTGGTCGCCTGCGTCGATCCGCTGGCGCTCGCAGGCCGGCTCGACCCGCTGCTCGAGGTGGTCTACGACCCGGCGACGATCAAGGTGTTGCACTCGGCGCACCAGGATCTCGAGATCTTCTACCACTTGGGCGGCGCGGTACCGACGCCGGTGTTCGACACCCAGATCGCCGCCACGCTGCTCGGCCAGGGCGAGCAGGTCGGCTATGCCGCGCTGGCGCAAGAGCTGCTCGGCGTGACGCTCGACAAGTCGCAGAGCCGCACCGACTGGAGCCGCCGACCGCTGTCACCCGAGCAGCTGGCTTACGCCGCCGACGACGTTCGCCACCTGCGCGAGATCTATCAGCGCCAGCGTGCCGAGCTCGAGCGCCTCGGGCGTCTGGCCTGGCTCGCCGCCGACTTCGCCGAGCTGACCGATGCCAGCCGCTACGCGCCCGAGCCCTTCGAAGCCTGGCGCCGGCTCAAAGGCGCGTACAAGCTCAAGGGCATCCAGCTCGTCGCGCTGCGCGCGCTCGCCGCCTGGCGCGAACGGCGTGCGATGACAGCCGACAAGCCGCGGCGCTGGGTGCTGGGCGACGAGCACCTGCTCGATCTGGCGCGCCTGATGCCGGAAACCCCATCGATGCTCGAGCGCATCCGCGGACTCGAACCCGGCTTCGTGCGTCGGCACGCCGACGCGGTACTGAGCGCGATCGAGGCGGCGCGGCTCGAGCCGCGCGAAGCCTGGCCGACGCTACCGCCGCGTCTCGCGCTGCGCCCCGAGCAGGATGCGCTGGCCGACGCGATGATGGCGGTGGTGCGGCTGCGCGGCTTGCAGAAGGGGGTCGGCGCGGCGATGATCGCCAGCCGCAAGGACCTCGAACGCCTGATCATCGGCGACCTCGACGCGCCGCTGCTGCATGGCTGGCGCGCCGGCATCGCCGGGCGCGAAGTGCTGGCGCTGCTGCGCGGCGAATTGTGCCTCGAAGTCGTCGGCGGCGAGCTGCGCACCGCGCCGCGGGAGTGACCCTCCGACGCCGGGGATGATTGATGGGTGATGAGGAATGGGGGCACTCCCCGATGACCCATCCGGCATGCCCCATGTCCGATTCTCATTGCTCGTACGGCCGGTAGAAGGCGCGGATCTGCGCCATGTCGGCGTCGAGATCGCCGCTCGGGTGGAACACCGGACCGATGCCGCCGATCCTGTTGCGCGCGTCGACGTAGGCGAGCAGCACCGGCACGCCGGCGCCGCAGGCGATATGGTAGAAACCGGTCTTCCAGCCGCGCACCTGCTTGCGCGTGCCCTCGGGCGTAATCACCATCACCAGCGCGTCGCGCGCGGCGAAGGCGTCGATGGCGCTGTCGACCATACCGTGCGCGCGGCTGCGCTCGATCGGGATGCCGCCGAGGCGGCGCATCAACCCGCCGAGCGGCCAGCGGAACAGCGCGTGCTTGCCCATCCAGACGAAGCCGGGGCGGAAGTGCAAGGCCACCGTCAGCATCAGCGCAAAGTCCCAGTTCGAGGTATGCGGCGCGCCGATCACGACGTACTTCGGCAGCGCCGGCAGTTCGCCCTCGATGCGCCAGTCGGACAGACGCAGACCGAGGCGCGCGATCCAGCCGAGCAGGCGGCTGCGGGTGAAGGTGGCGGGATGGATCTGCATCGCGGCTCGGATCGCTGCGACACCAACCGTGCACTCTGGCGGATGCCGGAGCGCCTGGGCGGGGATGCCGGACTACACGTGCTCGTGCAGTCCGCATTCGCGCTTGATGCCGAAGAAGCGCGTCTCTTCCTCGCTGATGCCGTCGACGAGCCGGCGCGTGGTGTGCACGTCGCCGATCGAGACGTAGCCCTGCTCCCACAGCGGGTGGTACGGCAGATCGTGACGCTTCAGATACCGGTAGACGTCGCGGTCGGTCCAGTCGACGATCGGATGGAGCTTGAGCCGGCCGTTACGCTCGAGCGCCACCGAGAGGTCTTCGCGGCTGCGCGACTGCTGCCGGCGCACGCCGGCGATCCACGCCTCGGCGCCGAGTTCGCGCAGCGCGCGCTGCATCGGCTCGACCTTGTTGATGCGATTGTAGCGCTCGATGCCTTCGAGCCCCTGCTCCCACAGCTTGCCGTAGCGTGCCTCTTGCCAGGCCGGACCCAGCTCGGCGCGGTAGACCTTGAGGTTCAGCCGCAGCCGCTCGGTCAGCACATCGACGAAGCGGTAGGTTTCGGGGAACAGGTAGCCTGTGTCGATCAACAGCACCGGGATGTCGGGTTTCGCCACCGTCGCCATGTGCAGGCACACCGCCGCCTGCGCGCCGAAGCTCGACGACAGCACCAGCCGCTCGCCGAAACGCTCGACCGCCCAGACCATGCGCGCCTCGGCCGACAGGGCTTCGAGCCGGGCATTGAGGCTGTCGAGCGGCTCGCCGCCGAGAAGGGTCGTGCTGTCGATCATGGCCCACCTGCTGTTGCCAGCCTTCTGTCCGGGAAACGGCAGGATCATATCAGTCCGATACTCAAACCATTAGTAATTAAAATCAATATGTTTATTCATTTTTTATCCTGATGATGCCCCGGTCTGCAGTGCCGCACCTGACCGGGCACGACACCGAATGCCGGGTACGCCGCAAACACTGGCCTGGCGTGTTAAAATCCGCGCCCGGCCAGCGCCCGGGCAGGGCGCCACGACGTGAAGGATGGGCAGATGAGCGAGATGAACTTCGAGCAGGCGCGCTTCAATATGATCGAGCAGCAGATCCGCCCCTGGGAGGTGCTGGATCAGCAGGTGCTCGACGTGCTGGCGCGGGTTCCGCGCGAAGCCTTCGTGCCGGAGCGGTACCGCAAACTCGCCTTCTCCGATGTGCGCATCCCGCTCGGCCACGGCCAGACGATGATGAATCCGAACGTCGAGGGCCGCCTGCTGCAGGCGCTGCGGCTCAAGCCCGGCGACCGCGTCCTCGAGATCGGCACCGGCTCGGGCTTCGTCACCGCCTGCCTCGCCACGCTCGCCGCCAGCGTGCTCAGCGTCGACATCGTGCCCGAGTTCAGCGAAGCCGCGCAGGCGAAACTCAGGGCCCAGGGCCTCCACAACGTCCAGCTCGCCAGCGGCGATGCCGCGCGCGGCTGGGGCGAGCAGCGCTTCGATGTGGTCGCGATCACCGGCTCGTTGCCCGAGCTCGGACAGCACTGGCTCGAGCGTCTGGCGCTCGGCGGGCGCCTGTTCGCCGTGGTCGGCGAAGCACCGATCATGGAGGCAGTGCTGGTGACGCGCGCCAGCGAGCGCGAGTGGACCCGCGAAAGCCTGTTCGAAACCGAGCTGGCGCGCCTGGTCAACGCCGACAAGCCCGAGATCTTCCGGTTCTGATGCGCGACCTGACCGCCCTCGATCTGCACCGCTGGCGTACGCACGCGCCTGAGGCGCAATGGGTCGACGTGCGCGAGCCGTGGGAGTTCGCGCTGTGCCGGATCGAGGGTTCGCGCAACCTTCCGCTGGCGCAGCTGGCGGAAGGCGCCCGCGAGCTCGACCCCGACGTGCCGGTGGTGATGATCTGCCACCACGGCATGCGCAGCCTGCAAGCCGCCTACGTGCTCGAACGGACCCTCGGCTTCGCCGAGGTGGTCAACCTGCGCGGCGGCATCGATGCCTGGTCGCTGCAGGTCGACCCCGACGTGCCGCGCTACTAGCCACGGCACCGGAACCGTCCGGAAGCGGAGCAGTCGCAACGATTCCACTCGAACACGGACGCACTGACAGTGGCTCTACCGATGCCCCGACTCCGACCCACCGCCTTCGCTGCGCTGCTGCTGAGCATCGCCGCCCCGGCCGGGGCGGTCGACCTGCTCCAGGCCTATCGCGACGCGCTCGCCAGCGACCCGGCGCTGAAGGGTGCCGACGCCGCACGCCTGGCGACGGCCGAGACCAGGCCGCAGGCACAGGCGGCGCTGCTGCCCAACATCGGTGCTGCGCTGCAGCAGAACCGCGACTATGGCGTCAACGCGCCTGCCGGCACGCCCTCGTCGTACGACAGCCACACCTACGGCCTGACGCTGACCCAGCCGATCTACCGCGAAGACAGTTTCGCACGGCTGCGCCAGTCCGGCGCCATCGTCAGCCAGGCCGACGCCGACTATGCCAATGCCGAGCAAGAACTGATCCAGCGCGTCGCCACGCGCTACTTCGCAGTGCTCGCCGCCGCCGACAATCTGCGCTTCAGCCGCGCCGAAAAGAACGCGGTCGGCCGCGAGCTCGAGCAGGCCAAGCGCCGCTTCGACGTGGGCCTGACGACCATCGTCGACGTGCACGAGGCGCAGGCGCGCTACGATCTGACGGTGTCGCAAGAAATCGCCGCCGAGAATCTGCTTGCCGACACCCGCGAAGCGCTGCGCGCCGTCACCGGCCAGCACTACGACGAGCTCGACGAGCTCGGTGAACGCCTGCCTCTGGAGGGCCCCAAACCGGCCAGCGCCGACGCCTGGATCGACCAGGCGCTGGAGCAGAACCCGCAGGTGCTCAGTGCTCGCTTCGGTGTCGAGGCGGCGCGTGACGGTGTCGACATCCAGCGCGCCGGCCACCTGCCGACGCTCGATCTGGTCGCGAGCCGCTACGATACCGACCGCGGCCTCGGCGAAGCCGCCAACACCACCGGTAACCGCATCGGCCTGCAGCTGAACATCCCGATCTTCGAAGGCGGCGCGGTCAACTCGCGCACGCGCCAGGCCGCCCACCAGCACGAGGCGGCCAAGCAGCAGCTCGAGGGCGTGCAGCGCGAAATCACCCGCCAGGTACGCGACGCCTACCGCGGCCAGCAGGCGGCGATCAGCCAGGTCAAGGCGTTGCGGCAGGCGCTGGTGTCGAACCGCAGCTCGCTCGAGGCGACCCGCGCCGGGCTCGAGGTTGGCACGCGCACCATCGTCGACGTGCTCGATGCCGAGCGCGAGCTGTACCGCGCCGAGCGCGACTACGCCAGGGCGCGCTACGACTACGTGCTGAACCGTCTGCGGCTGCGCCAGGCCGCCGGCCATCTGTCCGAAGTCGATCTGCAGGAGTACAACGGCTGGCTGCAGCGTCCAGGCAGGGACTCGGCGCAGTGACAGGGTTTGCAACGCACGCCACGCTGCTCGAACGCCGGCACTGGGTGTTCGATCTCGACGGCACGCTGACGCTGCCGGTGCACGACTTCGCCGCGATGCGCCGCGTGCTCGGCATGCCCGAGGGCGTCGACATGCTCGCCTGGGCCACGTCGCAGCCGGAACCCGAAGCCACCCGACTGCGCGCCGAGCTCGACCGCCTGGAAGCCGAGTACGCGCGCCATGCCGCGCCGGCAGCCGGAGCGCTGGCGCTGCTCGAGGCGCTGGCCGCACGTGGTGCACGCCTCGGCCTGTTGACCCGCAATACGCGCGAAGTGGCGCTCGAGGTGCTGGGGGTGCTCGGCGTGCGCGGCTTGTTCGACGAACCTTGCGTGCTCGGCCGCTGGCAGGCGCCGCCGAAGCCGCGGCCCGACGGGCTGCTCGCGCTGGTGGCCGGCTGGGATGCCGACATCGGCGACGTGCTGATGGTCGGCGACTACCTGTTCGACTTGCAGTGCGGCCGCGCCGCCGGTGTGGCGACGGTGCACGTCGACACCAGCCGACGCTTTCCGTGGCCCGAGCACGCCGACCTGATGGTCGGCGGGCTCGACGAACTCCATGCCCGACTGCCCTGAGGCCCCCGATGACGACTCCATCCGCCCCCGAAATCACCGAGCAGGTGCGCCTGGCGCTGGCCGAAGACCTCGGCAGCGGCGATCTCACCGCCGGGCTGATCCCGGCCGACGCGTACGCCGAAGCCAGCGTGATCAGCCGTGAAGACGCGGTGCTGTGCGGCTGCGCCTGGTTCGACGAAACCTTCCGACAGCTCGACGCGCGCGTCCTCGTCCGCTGGGAAGCCGCTGACGGCGCGCGCATCCGCACCGGCCAGAGGCTGTGCACGCTCACCGGGCCGGCGCGCGCGCTGCTGTCGGGCGAGCGCACTGCACTGAACTTCCTGCAGACGCTGTCGGGCACCGCGACGCAGGCCGCCCGTTACGCCGAGCGGCTTGCCGGCACCGCGACCCGGGTGCTCGACACGCGCAAGACGATCCCGGGGCTGCGCCGGGCGCAGAAGCACGCCGTCGTCTGCGGCGGCGGACGCAACCACCGCATGGGGCTGTACGACGCGATCCTGCTCAAGGAAAACCACATCATGGCCGCCGGCTCGATCAGCGCGGCGATCGTGCAGGCCCGCGCGCAGCACCCGGGGGTGTTGCTCGAAGTCGAGGTCGAGACGCTGGCCGAGCTCGACGAGGCACTGGCCGCCGCCCCCGACGTGATCATGCTCGACAACTTCGATCGGGCGGCGCTGCGCGAGGCGGTGCTACGCACCGCCGGGCGCGTCAAACTCGAGGCCTCGGGCAACGTGACGCTGGAAACGCTGCGCGCGATCGCCGAAACCGGCGTCGATTACATCTCGGTCGGCGCGCTGACCAAAGACGTGCGTGCACTCGATCTGTCGATGCGCTTCGAGAGCGGGGGCTTCGAGAGCGAGGCTTGACGTCTGTCACGGCCGCGTCACGCGTGGCCGCTATGCTGTCATCCCATCGTCGCCACCAGACTCCGGAGCACGAACGATGGAGATGCACTTCAGCAGCCGGCACCACGGCCATGGCCACGATGCCACCGACTACCTGCGACAGGAGATCGCCTTCCTTGAGGCTCGCCTCGACGAGATGGGCGAAAAGGGCGATTGCGCCTACGAGCACGCGCTGAGCAAGGCTTACACCGCGATCCTGCGTCAGCGCCGCGGCGAGCTGGGGGCATTGGCGAGCACCGCACACTGACGCGAGCCGCCTGCGCGGAAAATCAAAAACCGGGCCGAGGCCCGGTTCCTTGTTATCCGCTCGCCCGCAGGCCGAGGCGCTTATTCGGCAGCAGCCGGGCGGTCGACCAGCTCGACGTAGGCCATCGGCGCATTGTCGCCAGCGCGGAAGCCGCACTTCAGGATGCGCAGGTAGCCGCCCTGGCGCGCCTTGTAGCGCGGCCCCAGCTCGTTGAACAGCTTGGTGACGGCATCACGGTCTTGCAGGCGGGCGAAGGCCAGACGGCGCTTGGCGACGCCATCCTCCTTGGCCAGCGTGATCAGCGGCTCGGCCACACGACGCAGTTCCTTGGCCTTCGGCAGCGTGGTCTTGATCAGTTCGTGCTCGATCAGCGACGCGGCCATGTTCTTGAACATCGCCTTGCGGTGGCTGCTGGTGCGGTTCAGCTTGCGACCAGAATTGCGGTGACGCATCGTGGTGATTCCTTAGTCAGATTCAAGGCCGCGGCCCACGCCCTCAGGCACTGGCGCGGTCGTCGTCTTTCTTGTCGCCGGCAAACCCCGGCGGCGGCCAATTCTCGAGCTTCATGCCGAGCGACAGGCCGTGCGAGGCGAGCACGTCCTTGATCTCGGTCAGCGACTTCTTGCCCAGGTTCGGGGTCTTGAGCAGTTCGACTTCGGTACGCTGGATCAGGTCGCCGATGTAGTAGATGCTCTCCGCCTTCAGGCAGTTGGCCGAACGCACGGTGAGTTCCAGGTCGTCGACCGGACGCAGCAGGATCGGGTCGATGTCGACCTGCTCCTGTTGCGGCTCGGCCTCTTCCTTGCCCTTCAGGTCGACGAACACCGACAGCTGGTCCAGCAGGATGCGCGCCGCGGTGCGGATCGCTTCTTCGGGATCGATCGTCGCGTTGGTTTCGATATCGATCACCAGCTTGTCGAGGTTGGTGCGCTGCTCGACGCGCGCGCTCTCGACCTTGTAGCTGACGCGGCTGATCGGGCTGAACGAAGCGTCGAGCTGCAGCCGTCCGATCGGGCGGCTCTCGCCCTCGAGGGCGGCGCGCTGCGTCGCCGGCTGGTAGCCGCGGCCCTTGGCCACCTTCAGGCGCAGGCTGAAGCCGACGGCCTTGTTCAGCGTCGCGATCAGGTGATCCGGGTTGACGATCTCGACGGCGTGCGTCGTCTCGATGTCGCTCGCCAGCACCGCCCCCGGGCCCTTCTTGCTCAGGCTCAGGGTCGCCTCGTCGACGCCGTGCATCACGATGGCCAGCCCCTTGAGGTTCAGCAGCACGTCGATGACGTCCTCCTGAACACCCTCGATCGCCGAGTACTCGTGCAGCACGCCCTCGATCTCGGTCTCGACGACGGCAGCACCGGGGATTGACGACAGCAGGATCCGACGCAGGGCATTGCCGAGGGTGTGACCGAAGCCACGCTCCAGCGGCTCGAGGGTCACCCGGGCGCTGTGGTCGTTGAGTTTCTCGACGTCAACGATGCGTGGTTTGAGGAAATCGAAAGAGCCCGACATCCAGATCTTCTCCCGTCAATTACTTCGAGTAGAGCTCGACGACGAGCGATTCGTTGATGTCGGCCGGCAGATCGCCGCGGTCGGGGACGCGCTTGAACACGCCCGACATCTTGCTCACGTCGACGTCGACCCACTCGGCGAAGCCGCGCGCCTGGGCCAGCGCGAGCGACTGCGCGATGCGGACCTGGCTGCGGGCCTTCTCGCGCACCGAGACGACGTCCTCGGCCTTGACCGGGTACGAAGCCACATTGACCGCCTTGCCGTTGACCAGCACCGCCTTGTGCGACACCAGCTGGCGCGCCTCGGCGCGGGTGGCACCGAAACCCATGCGGTAGACGACGTTGTCGAGGCGGGTCTCGAGCAGCTTCAGCAGGTTCTCGCCGGTCGAACCCTTGCGGCGTGCCGCTTCCTGGTAGTAACGGCGGAACTGGCGTTCGAGCACGCCGTAGATGCGGCGCAGCTTCTGCTTCTCGCGCAGCTGCACACCGTAGTCGGAAATGCGCGGACGGCGCGCACCGTGCTGACCGGGGACGCGTTCGAGGTTGCACTTCGACTCGAGGGGGCGGGCCGCGGACTTGAGGCCCAGGTCGACACCCTCACGACGGCTCAGCTTGCACTTGGGACCGATGTATCTCGCCACAGTGGCACTCCTCGAATTTAGACCCGGCGCTTCTTCGGGGGACGGCAACCGTTGTGCGGGATCGGCGTGACGTCCATGATGTTCGTGATCTTGAAGCCTTGGGCGTTCAGCGCCCGGACAGCCGACTCGCGCCCCGGGCCAGGGCCCTTGACGTTGACTTCGAGGTTCTTCAGCCCGAACTCCTTGACCACTGCGCCGGCGCGCTCGGCTGCGACCTGCGCGGCGAACGGCGTGCTCTTGCGCGAGCCGCGAAAACCCGAACCGCCCGAGGTCGCCCAGGCCAAGGTGTTGCCCTGACGGTCGGTGATCGTGATGATGGTGTTGTTGAACGAGGCGTGGACGTGCGCCACGCCGTCGACGACGTTCTTCTTGACGCGCTTGCGCGTCTTGGCAGCTGGCTTGGCCATCTGGATATCCTGTCAGAGTTCGAAGCGGGGAGCTTACTTCTTGACCGGGCGGCGCGGGCCCTTGCGGGTGCGCGCATTGGTCCGCGTGCGCTGGCCGCGCAGCGGCAGGCCGCGACGGTGACGCAGCCCGCGGTAGCAGCCCAGGTCCATCAGCCGCTTGATGCTCATCGACACTTCGCGGCGCAGGTCGCCCTCGACCGTGAACTTGCCGACCTCGGCGCGCAGCGCATCGATCGCCGCCTCGTCGAGTTCCCTGATCTTGGTATCCGGTGCAACGCCCGCTGCTTCGCAGATCCCGCGCGCGCGGGTCGCACCGATGCCGTAGATCGACTGCAATGCGATCACCGCATGCTTGTTGACCGGAATGTTAATGCCTGCAATACGGGCCATGCACCAGAACTCCTGATAATTCGATCGCGCACGGGTGAGCGGGGCGCAAGAAAGCGCGCAAGGCTATACCACTTCGCGATCCAAATCAATGGGGCGGGGGGTCAACCCTGACGCTGCTTGTGGCGGGCATCCTTGCAGATCACCCGGACGGTGCCCTCGCGACGGACGATCTTGCAGTTCCGGCACAGCTTTTTCACAGAAGCACGCACTTTCATTTCGAACTCTCCCGCGCCGGCACGCCCCTGCGCCGCGGCGCTTCATAATCTCTTTACGAACTGGACCGGTCGCCTCAGCGAACCAGCCCACCCGCCTTGAAGTTGGCCTTCTTCATCAGGCTCTCGTACTGATGCGACATCAGGTGCGCCTGGACCTGCGCCATGAAATCCATCACCACGACGACGATGATCAGCAGCGAAGTGCCACCGAAGTAGAACGGCACGTTCCAGTACAGGATCAGGAACTCGGGCAGCAGGCACACGCCGGTGATGTAGATCGCGCCGACCAGCGTCAGCCGGGTGAGCACCTTGTCGATGTACGACGCGGTGTGTGCGCCCGGACGGATACCCGGAATGAAGGCACCCGATTTCTTCAGCTGCTCGGCGGTTTCCTTGGAGTTGAACACCAGCGCCGTATAGAAGAAGCAGAAGAAGATGATCAGACCGGCGTACAGCGCCACGTACAGCGGCTGACCCGGCGACAGCAGCGAGCTCACGTCGCGCAGCCAGGCCATGCCCGGGGCATTGCCGAACCAGCTGCCGAGCGTCGCCGGGAACAGGATCAGGCTCGAGGCGAAGATCGGCGGGATCACGCCGGCCATGTTCAGCTTCAGCGGCAGGTGGCTGGACTGCGCCGCGTAGAGCTTGCGACCCTGCTGACGCTTGGCATAGTTGACCGTGATCCGGCGCTGGCCGCGCTCGGCGAAGATCACCAGGCCGGTGACGGCGAGCGCCAGCACCAGCAGGAAGATCACCAGCAGCGCATTGAGCTCGCCGGTGCGGGCGAGTTCGAGCGTGCCGCCGAGCGCGCCCGGCAAACCGGCGACGATGCCGGCGAAGATCAGCATCGAGATGCCGTTGCCGATGCCGCGCTCGGTGACCTGCTCGCCGAGCCACATCAGGAACATCGTGCCCGTGACCAGCGTCACCGCCGCGATCGCGATGAACCCGGGCCCCGGATTCGGCACCACCGCCAGGCCGCCGGCGGTCTGCGACTGCAGCGCGACGCTGACGCCGATCGACTGGAACATCGCCAGCGCGACGGTCAGGTAGCGGGTGTACTGGGTCAGCTTCCTCCGCCCCGCGTTCCCCTCCTTCTTCAAGGTTTCCAGCGACGGCAGGACGACCGTCATCAGCTGGACGATGATCGAGGCGGAGATGTAGGGCATGACGCCGAGCGCGAAGATGCTGAGCCGCTGTAGCGCGCCGCCCGAGAACATGTTGAACATGTCCAGGATGGTGCCGCGCTGTTGTTCGAACAGCTGCGCCATCGCCTGCGGGTCGATGCCGGGCACCGGGATGTGGGTGCCGATGCGGAACACCACCAGCGCCCCGAGCAGGAACAGCAGGCGCTGGCGCAGTTCGGTCATCTTTCCGATCGAGGGCAGAGGAGCCGACATGACGTTTCCCTTGTTGGGCTGCTTACGCTTCGATCTTGCCGCCGGCGGCTTCGATCGCGGCGCGGGCGCCCTTGGTCGCCAGCACGCCCTTCAGCGTCACCGCGCGGTCGATCTCGCCCGACAGCACGACCTTGGCCTGCAGCGCCTGGGCGGGCACCACCTTGGCGGCCTTCAGCGCGATCAGGTCGATCGTGTCGCCCTCGACCTTGGCCAGCTCGCTCAGACGGACTTCGGCGGTATCGCGCGAGGTCATCGAACGGAAACCGACCTTGGGCAGGCGGCGCTGCAGCGGCATCTGGCCGCCTTCGAAACCGACCTTGCGGAAACCGCCGGCACGCGAGTGCTGACCCTTGTGGCCGCGGCCGCAGGTCTTGCCCAGACCCGAACCGATGCCGCGGCCGACGCGCTTGCCGGCCTGCTTGCTGCCCTCACCGGGCTTCAGGGAGTTCAGGCGCATCTCAGGCCTCCTCGACCTTCAGCAGGTACGAAACCTTGTTGATCATGCCGCGGTTCTCCGGGGTGTCGAGCACCACGCTGCTGTGATGCATGCGCCGCAGCCCCAAGCCGCGGACGCAAGCCTTGTGCGCGGCGATGCGGCCGGCAGTGCTCTTGACCAGCGTGACCTTCAGTTGCTTGGACATGTCTTACCCCCGGAGCTCGGCAACTTTCTTGCCGCGCTTGGCGGCGACGAAATCCGGCGAAGCCATGCCCGTCAAGCCGTTGATCGTCGCGCGCACGACGTTGATCGGATTGCGCGAACCGATGCACTTGGCCAGGACGTCCTTGACGCCCAGCACCTCGAACACGGCGCGCATCGCGCCACCGGCGATGATACCGGTACCTTCCGAGGCGGGCTGCATGAACACGCTGGCGGCGCCGTGCCCGCCCTTCAGCGGGTGTTGCAGCGTGGTGCCGGCCAGCTGGATCGTCACCATGTTCTTGCGCGCCTGCTCCATCGCCTTCTGGATCGCCGCCGGCACTTCGCGTGCCTTGCCGTAGCCGAAGCCGACGCGGCCCTGGCCGTCGCCGACCACCGTCAGCGCGGTGAAGCCGAACTGACGACCACCCTTGACCACCTTGGCGACGCGATTGACCTTGATGAGCTTTTCGTTCAGCCCATCGGTGCTCTGCGAGGATTCAACGTTCGAAGCCATGTACTCGACCCTTTAGAACTGCAGACCGTTCTCACGGGCGGCGTCGGCCAGAGCCTTGACGCGACCGTGATACTTGAAGCCCGAACGGTCGAACGCGACCTCGGAGATACCCTTGGCCTTGGCCTTCTCGGCGATCGCCTTGCCGACGGCGGCAGCAGCCTCGATGTTGCCGGTGTACGTCAGCCCCCCGGCAATACCCTTCTCCAGGGTCGAGGCGGCGGCGAGCACCTCGGCGCCGTTCGGCGCGATGATCTGCGCATAGATGTGGCGCGGGGTGCGATGGATGCAGAGACGCACCGCGCCCAACTCGCGAATCTTCATCCGGGCCCGCAGGCCACGGCGCACACGTGCAGCTTTCTTGTCCATGGACGGTACCCTTACTTCTTCTTGGCTTCTTTGAGGACGATCACCTCGTCGGCGTAACGCACGCCCTTGCCCTTGTAGGGCTCGGGCGGGCGGAAGGCGCGGATCTTCGCCGCGACCTGGCCGACCTTCTGCTTGTCGGCACCCTTGACCAGAATCTCGGTCTGGCTCGGGGTCTCGACGGTGACGCCCTGCGGCACGTCGAAGACGACCGGGTGCGAGAAGCCAAGCGTCAGGTTCAGCGCGCTGCCCTGGGCCTGGGCGCGGTAGCCGACGCCGACCAGCTGCAGCTTGCGCTCGAAGCCCTGGGTGACGCCGGCGACCATGTTGGCCACCAGCGCGCGCATGGTACCGGCCATCGCGCGATGCTCGGCGGCTTCGCTCTGCGGCACCAGCTTGAGTTCATTGTTCTCGTTGACGATCGCGACGCTGGGGTGCAACTCGAGCTCGAGTTGGCCCTTGCCACCCTTGATCGCCAGCTTGCGCCCGTCGATCGTGACGCTCACGCCGGACGGCAGCGCGACCGGCTTCTTGGCAACGCGGGACATCGGTCTCCCTCCCTATCAGGCGACGATGCAGAGGACTTCGCCGCCATGGCCGGCGGCGCGCGCGGCGCGATCGGTCATGATGCCGCGGGACGTGGAGACGATGGCGATGCCGAGCCCACCGAGCACCTTCGGGAGTTCATCGCGGCCCCGGAACACGCGCAGACCCGGACGGCTGACGCGCTGGATGGTCTCGATCACCGGGCGGCCCTGGAAGTACTTCAGGGTCACGTTCAGCGTAGGCTTGTCGTCCTGCGACTCGACGCTGTAGGCGCCGATGTAGCCTTCTTCCTGCAGGACGCGCACGATCTCGGCCTTCACCTTCGAGGCGGGCATCGACACCTGCGCCTTGCCGGCCGCCTGGCCGTTGCGGATCCGCGTCAGCAGGTCCGCGATGGGGTCGGTCATACTCATTTCTGATGAACTCCGAAGTGGTCAGTGTCAGGGCCCCAAGGTCTTCCCGGCGGAACCCCTCGACTTAAGACTGGGGATGAAGCGAAATCGGATTGCCTACCAGCTGGCCTTGCGCAGACCGGGGATGTCGCCCCGCATCGCGGCTTCGCGCAGTTTGTTGCGCGCCAGGCCGAACTTGCGATAGAAGCCGTGCGGGCGGCCGGTCAGGCGGCAGCGGTTACGCTGGCGGCTGGGGCTCGCGTCGCGCGGCAGGGCCTGCAGCGCCTTGACGGCGTTCCAGCGGGCTTCGTCGTCACCCTTGCGGATGGCTTCCTTCAGCTCCGCGCGCTTGGCCGCGTACTTCTTCACCAGGCGGGCTCGCTTGGCCTCGCGGTTGATCATCGACAGCTTCGCCATGAAGCGGACTCCCTCAGTTGCGGAACGGGAAGTTGAACGCTTCGAGCAGCGCCCGGCCTTCCTCGTCGGTGCGCGCGTTGGTGGTGATGGTGATGTCCATGCCACGCAGCGCGTCGACGCGATCGTAGTCGATCTCGGGGAACACGATCTGCTCCCTCAGACCGAAGCTGAAGTTGCCGCGGCCATCGAACGAACGGCCGTTGATGCCGCGGAAATCGCGGATGCGGGGCATCGCGATGCTGACCAGACGGTCCAGGAACTCGTACATGCGCTCGCGGCGCAAGGTGACCTTGCAGCCGATCGGCCAGCCTTCGCGGATCTTGAAGCCCGCGACCGACTTGCGCGCCAGCGTCACGATCGGCTTCTGGCCCGCGATCGCGGTCATGTCGCCGACCGCGTGCTCGATCACCTTCTTGTCGCCGACCGCTTCACCCACGCCCATGTTCAGCGTGATCTTGGTGATCTTCGGCACTTCCATGACGTTCTTGTAGCCGAAGCGCTCGATGAGCCTCTTCACCACGACGTCGCGATAGTGGTCATGCAGTCTCGCCATCGCTCAAACCTCAGACGTCCACAACTTCGTTGTTGGACTTGAAAAAGCGCACCTTGCGGCCGTCTTCGAGGATGCGGAAGCCCACACGATCGGCCCTCTTGGTCACCGGATTGAACAGCGCCACGTTCGAGACATGGACCGAGGCCTCGCGCTCGACGATGCCGCCGGCCATGCCACGGGCCGGGTTCGGCTTCTGGTGCTTCTTGACCAGATTGACGCCCTCGACGAACACGCGCTCGCCATCGACGCGCAACACCTTGCCGGTGCGCCCCTTGTCCTTGCCGGTCGTGACGACGACTTCGTCACCCTTCTTGATTCGGTTCATCGCTCCACCCTCCCCGTTCAGAGCACTTCGGGGGCCAGGGAAATGATCTTCATGAAGCGCTCGCCGCGAAGCTCGCGCGTGACCGGTCCGAAGATGCGGGTACCGATCGGCTCGAGCTTGTTGTTCAGCAGCACGGCGGCATTGCCATCGAAGCGGATCACCGAACCGTCGGCGCGGCGCACCCCCTTGCGGGTACGGACGACGACGGCGTTATAGACGTCGCCCTTCTTGACCTTGCCGCGCGGAATCGCTTCCTTGACGCTGACCTTGATGATGTCGCCGACGTGGGCGTAGCGGCGGTGCGAGCCGCCGAGCACCTTGATGCACATCAGGCGACGGGCGCCGCTGTTGTCGGCGACGTCCAGATTCGTTTGCATCTGAATCATGGCTGGTTCCTAAAGTCCGAATTACCGGATCATTCCGCCGGCGTGACCACGCTGACCAGACGCCACGACTTCGTCTTCGACAGCGGACGGCACTGCTCGATGGTGACGATGTCGCCTTCGCGGCACTGGTTCTGCTCGTCGTGCGCGTGCAGCTTGGTCGTGCGGCGGACGTACTTGCCATAGATCGGATGCTTGACCAGGCGCTCGATCACCACGGTGATGGTCTTGTCCATCTTGGTGCTGGACACGCGCCCGGTGAGGGTCCGCGAAACCTGGGTCTGCTCAGTCATGCGGCACCTGCCTTCTCAGCGAGGACGGTCTTGACGCGGGCGATGTTGCGTCGCCCCTGCTTGAACAGGTGCGGCTTGCCCAGCTGCCCGGTGGCACGCTGCATGCGGAGATTGAACTGTTCCCGAAGCAGGGCCAGCAGCTCCTGCTTCAGCTCTTCGACGCTCTTGGCGCGCAGATCAGTGGCCTTCATCACATCACCGTCCGAGAAACGAACACGGTCTGTATCGGCAGCTTGGCAGCGGCCAGGCGGAACGCCGCACGCGCGACCTCTTCCGACACGCCTTCGATTTCGTACAGCACGCGGCCGGGCTGGATCTTGGCCACCCAGTACTCGACACTGCCCTTGCCGCTGCCCATGCGCACTTCGAGCGGCTTCTTGGTGATCGGCACGTCCGGGAACACACGTATCCAGATCTTGCCGCCACGCTTGACGTGGCGGCTGATCGCACGGCGTGCGGCCTCGATCTGGCGTGCGGTGATGCGGGCGCGACCGACGCTCTTCAGGCCGAACTCGCCGAAGCTGACCTTGTTGCCGGTGGTCGCGAGCCCGCGGTTGCGCCCCTTGCGCATCTTGCGGAACTTCGTTCTCTTGGGCTGTAACATCACTGACCCCTGAAATCAGTAAAAAAGGAACTCCGCGCCTGGACGCGGAGCTCCGTAACGATCGGGTTCCAAAGGCAAGTCAGCTGGCGGACGCCTTCTCGGGCTTGTCGCCCTGTCGTTCGACACCGAACACTTCGCCCTTGAACACCCACACCTTGATGCCGATCACGCCGTACGTGGTCTGCGCCTCGGCGAAGCCGTAGTCGATGTCGGCACGCAGGGTGTGCAGGGGCACGCGGCCTTCGCGATACCACTCGCTGCGAGCGATCTCCGCGCCGTTGAGGCGACCGGAAACGTGTATCTTAATGCCTTGGGCGCCCAGACGCATAGCATTAGTTACCGCGCGGCGCATCGCGCGGCGGAACATGATGCGGCGTTCGAGCTGCTGGGCGACGCCTTCGGCGACCAGCTGCGCGTCGAGCTCGGGTTTGCGGATCTCTTCGATGTTGACATGCACCGGCACTGCCATCATCGTCGAGATTTCCTTGCGCAGCGCCTCGATGTCTTCGCCCTTCTTGCCGATCACCACGCCCGGACGGGCGGTGTGGATCGTGATGTGCGCGCTGCGCGCCGGGCGCTCGATCTGGATGCGGCTGACCGAGGCGTGCGCCAGTTTCTTCTTCAGGAACGCGCGCACGCGCAGATCCTGCTCCAGAACGCCGGCGAAGGCCTTCGAATCCGCATACCACTTCGAGCTCCAGTCGGTGGCGATGCCGAGACGAATGCCAGTAGGATGAACCTTGTGACCCATTGCGTCGTACCCCTACTTACTTCTCGGCGACCGTCACGGTGATGTGACTGGTACGCTTGACGATGCGGTTGCCACGACCCTTGGCGCGCGCGTGCATGCGCTTGAGCTGCGGCCCCTCGTCGACGCAGATCGCCTGGATCTTCAGCTCGTCGACGTCGGCGCCCTCGTTGTGCTCGGCGTTGGCGATCGCCGATTCGAGCACCCCCTTGACCAGTCCTGCAGCCTTCTTGTTCGAGAAGGTCAGGACCTGCAGTGCACGGCCGACCGGCATGCCGCGCACCAGGTCCGCGACCAGGCGGGCCTTCTGCGCCGAGATGCGCGCGGACTTCAATTTGGCGTAAGCCTGCATGATCGACCTCCTTAGCGGGACTTCTTGTCGGCCGCGTGACCTTTGTAGGTACGGGTCGCGGCGAACTCGCCGAGCTTGTGGCCGATCATGTTTTCGGTGACCAGCACCGGGACGTGCTGACGGCCGTTGTGCACGGCGATCGTCAGGCCGATCATGTCGGGCAGGATCATCGAGCGGCGTGACCAGGTCTTGATCGGCTTCTTGCTGCTGGCGGCGAGCGCCTGCTCCACCTTCTTCGCCAAGTGGAGGTCGACGAACGGCCCCTTCTTAATGGAACGTGGCACGGTTCGGTTCCCCTAAATTACTTCGCGTTGCGACGGCGGACGATGAAGCCGTCGGTGCGCTTGTTGGCACGGGTCTTGTAGCCCTTGGTCGGCACACCCCACGGCGTGACCGGATGACGGCCACCGGAGGTACGACCTTCGCCGCCACCGTGCGGGTGGTCGACCGGGTTCATCGCCACACCGCGCACGGTCGGACGCACGCCGCGCCAGCGCTTCGCACCGGCCTTGCCGAGCGAGCGCAGGTTGTGCTCCTCGTTGCCGACTTCGCCGACCGTGGCCTTGCAGTCGACGTGGACCTTGCGTATTTCGCCCGAGCGCAGGCGCAGCGTGGCATAGGTGCCTTCGCGCGCGACCAGCTGTACGCCGGTGCCGGCCGAGCGGGCCAGCTGGGCACCCTTGCCCGGGCGCATCTCGACGCAGTGTACGGTCGAGCCAACCGGGATGTTGCGCAGCGGCAGGGCGTTGCCGACCTTGATCGGTGCAGCCGGGCCCGACGCGATCACGGCACCGGCAACCAAGCCGCGCGGGGCGATGATGTAGCGGCGCTCGCCGTCGGCATACACCACCAGCGCGATGTGCGCGCTGCGGTTCGGATCGTACTCGATGCGCTCCACGCGCGCCGGGATGTTGTCCTTGGCACGCTTGAAGTCCACCAGACGGTAGTGCTGCTTGTGGCCGCCACCCTGGTGGCGGGTGGTGATACGACCGGTGTTGTTGCGGCCACCGCGCTTGCTCTTCTTCTCGAGCAGCGGGGCGTACGGCGCACCCTTGTGCAGCCCCGGGGTCACGACCTTGACCACGAAGCGGCGACCGGGGGACGTCGGCTTGAGCTTGACAATCGCCATGGTTGCTAACCTTCGATTCTGTTCGCGGCTCGGACGCGCTTACGCGCCCTCGCCTCCGAGGAGGTCGATCTCCTGACCGGCTTCCAGCGACACGTAGGCCTTCTTCCAGTCGGAGCGGCGGCCCTGCATGGCGCCGAAGCGCTTGCGCTTGCCCTTGACCGTGGACACGGTCACCGACTTGACCTTGACGCTGAACAGCAGCTCGACTGCGCTCTTGATCTCGGGCTTGGTCGCATCGGTCGCAACCTTGAACACGACCTGGTTGCCGACCTCGGCCGCGCGAGTCCCCTTCTCGGAGACGTGCGGGGCGAGCAGCACCTTCAGCAAACGTTCCTGATTCATGCCAGCCACTCCCCCACCCGCTTGAGCGCACCGACGGTGATCACCACCTTGTCGAAGCCGATCAGGCTGACCGGATCGAGACCGGCGACATCGCGCACGTCGATCCGGTGCAGATTGCGCGCAGCCAGGTACAGATTCAGATCCAGATCCTCCGACACGAACAGCGCGCTGTCGGTACCGAGATCCTTCAGCCGCGCGACCATGGTCTTGGTCTTCGGCTCGGCAACCGACAGGTCGTCGACCACGATCAGGCGATCCTGGCGCACCAGCTCGGAGAAGATCGAGCGCATCGCGGCGCGGTACATCTTCTTGTTGACCTTCTGCGAGTGGTCCTGCGGACGCGCCGCGAAGGTCACGCCGCCGCTGCGCCACAGCGGGCTGCGGCTGCTACCCGAGCGGGCGCGGCCGGTGCCCTTCTGCCGCCACGGCTTGATGCCGCCACCCGAAACCTCGGCGCGGGTCTTCTGTTTGCGGGTGCCGGCGCGCCCGGCCGCCATGTAGGCGACGACGATCTGGTGCACCAGAGCTTCGTTGAATTCGCGGCCGAAGGTTTCGTCGGCCAGCGTCACCACGCTGCCGGAAGGCTGGCCGTGGGCGTTCTTGATTGCGAGTTCCATGGTGTCTCCCCCGATCAGCCGCGGGCCTTGACGGCGGCCCGGACGATCACGTCGCCACCCTTGGAGCCCGGAACCGCGCCCTTGACCAGCAGCAGGTTGCGTTCGGCGTCGACTCGGACCACTTCGAGGTTTTGCGTCACGCGGCGCACGGCGCCCATGTGGCCGGCCATCTTCTTGCCCTTGAACACGCGGCCCGGGGTCTGGTTCTGACCGATCGAGCCCGGCACGCGGTGCGAACGCGAGTTGCCGTGGGTGTTGCGCTGGCCGGCGAAATTGTGGCGCTTGATCGTGCCGGCGAAGCCCTTGCCGATCGTGGTGCCGGTCACGTCGACCTTCTGGCCGTTCGTGAACAGATCTACCTTCAGTTCGGCGCCGACCCCCAGATCCGCGCCCTCGCCCTCGGCGAGGCGGAATTCCCATAGGCCGCGCCCGGCTTCGACGCCGGCCTTGGCGTAGTGACCGGCCTGGGGCTTGGTCACGCGCGAAGCGCGGCGGGTGCCAGTGGTCACCTGCAGTGCACGGTAGCCGTCGGTTTCGACGGTCTTGACCTGGGTCACGCGGTTGGGCTCGACCTCGATGACGGTCACAGGTACGGATGCCCCGTCTTCGGTGAAGACGCGGGTCATGCCGGCCTTGCGACCGATAAGTCCGATTGCCATTTTGGATACTCCTGGACGAACGAAAACGGGTGAGAGGAGGGATGGCACACCCCTCATCACCCGGCAAAGGCGCGCGATTTTAGTTCAGTTTGATCTGAACGTCGACACCCGCGGCCAGATCGAGCTTCATCAGCGCATCGACGGTCTTGTCGGTCGGATCGACGATGTCCATCAGACGCTTGTGAGTCCGCAGCTCGTATTGGTCGCGCGCATCCTTGTTGACGTGCGGCGACACCAGGACGGTGAAGATCTCGTTCTTGCTCGGCAGCGGGATCGGACCGCGGACCTGGGCGCCGGTGCGGCGCGCGGTCTCGACGATCTCGCGCGCCGACTGGTCGATCAGGCGGTGATCGAAAGCCTTCAGGCGGATACGGATACGCTGGTTGGCCATGGCGCTCACTCGATGATCTTGGCGACGACGCCGGCACCGACGGTGCGGCCACCCTCGCGGATCGCGAAGCGCAGCCCCTCCTGC
>JBDHRG010000143.1:0-9676 GCA_039807445.1 Candidatus Competibacteraceae bacterium | reverse complement strand
AGAAGTAGTTCTTGCGCGCGAACACCGAGCGCTTGGCGATCCGGGCGCCGATCGCCAGCCCGAACATCGCCGCCATGCGCAGCGCTTCGCGGTTCAGCACCGGCAGCACGCCGGGCAGGCCCAGATCGACCGCACAGGCCTGGGTGTTGGGTTCGGCGCCGTAGGCGGTCGCCGCGCCCGAGAAGATCTTCGACTTCGTCGCGAGCTGGGTGTGGATCTCCAGCCCGATGACCGCTTCCCATTCCATCGTCAATGACCCGTGAGGTGTGAAGGGTGTTTTTCGGTGAGGAGTGAGGAGCCAAGCGGTTGTTCCCCTCACCCTTGACCCCTCACTCCTCACCCGCCGTCAGGCGAAAGCCTGCGGCATCCGCCGGTGCCAGTCGGTGGCGAGCTGGTAGCGGTGCGCGACGTTGAGCAGCTTCGCCTCGGCGAAGTGCGGGCCGATCAGCTGCATCCCGACCGGCAAGCCGTCGGCGAAGCCGCACGGTACCGACATCGCCGGCAGCCCGGCCAGGTTCGCTGCGACCGTGTAGATGTCGGCCAGGTACATCGTCACCGGGTCGCCGCTCTTTTCGCCGAGACCGAAGGCCGGGCTCGGCGTGGTCGGGCCGAGGATCACGTCGACCTGCTCGAAGGCGCGCAGGAACTCGTCGCGGATCAGGCGGCGGATCCGCTGCGCCTTCAGGTAGTAGGCGTCGTAGTAGCCGGCCGACAGCGCGTAGGTGCCGATCATGATGCGCCGCTTGACCTCGGCGCCGAAACCCTCGGCGCGCGAGCGCGTGTACAGGTCGAGCAAGTCCTTCGGGTTTTCGCAGCGGTAGCCGAAGCGCACGCCGTCGTAGCGCGACAGGTTGCTCGAGGCTTCCGCCGGCGCGACCACGTAATACGCCGGGATCGCCAGCGCGGTGCTCGGCAGGCTGATGTCGACCACTCCGGCGCCGAGCCGGCGGTATTCGGCGATCGCCGCATCGACCGCCCTGGCGACCCCGGCATCGAGGCCTTCGCCGAAATACTCCTTCGGAAGGCCGATCTTCAGCCCCCCGAGCCCCGTGGTCAGCGTCGCGGTGTAGTCGGGCACCTCGACCTCGGCCGAGGTCGAGTCGCGCGGATCGAAACCGGCGATGACGTTCAGCAGCAGCGCGCAATCCTCGGCCGAAGCGGCCATCGGCCCAGCCTGGTCGAGGCTCGAAGCGAAGGCGACCATGCCGTAGCGCGACACGCGCCCGTAGGTCGGCTTGATGCCAGTGATCCCGCACAGCGCCGCCGGCTGGCGGATCGAGCCACCGGTGTCGGTGCCGGTCGCCGCCGGCGCCAGCCGCGCAGCGACCGCCGCGGCCGAGCCGCCCGAAGAGCCGCCCGGCACCGCGGCGGCATTCCACGGGTTCTGCACCGGACCGTACCAGCTGTTCTCGTTCGACGAACCCATCGCGAACTCGTCCATGTTGGTCTTGCCGAGCATCACCAGCCCGGCGGCATCGCAGCGCTCGACCACGGTGGCGTCGTAGGGGGCCTCGAAGCGGTCGAGCATTTTCGAGCCGCAACTGGTCCTGACGCCGGCGGTGCAGAAGATGTCCTTGTGCGCGAACGGCACGCCGGCGAGCGGGTCGGCCTCGCCCGCGGCGCGGCGCGCGTCGGCGGCGCGCGCCTGCGCCAGTGCGCGCTCGCCGGTGACGCTGATGAAGCTGTGGAGCTGCGGGTCCAGCGACTCGATCCGCTCGAGGAAGGCTTCGGTCAGCTCGACGCTGGAATAGTCGCCGGCGCGCAGGCCGGCGGCGAGTTCGGCGAGGGTCAACTTGTACATAACAGTTCCGAGTGGCGAGGAGCGAGGGACGAGTGGAAGGCCGCGTCGACGCGAGGCCCGGGCGCATTCGAACTCGCACCTCGCGCCTCGTGCCTCGCTACTCGATCACCTTGGGCACCAGGTACAGTCCGGCCTCGGTCTGCGGCGCGATGGCCTGGAAGGCGTCGCGCCGATCGGTTTCGGTGACGGCGTCGGCGCGCAGGCGCTGGACCATGTCGAGCGGGTGCGCGAGCGGCGCGACGCCGGTGGTATCGACGGCGTTCATGCGCTCGACCAGCTCGAGGATCGCGGACAGCTCGCGCGCATAGGCCGGCACGTCGGCGTCGTCGATCGCCAAGCGCGCCAGATGGGCGATCCGGGCAACCTCGGCAGGCGCTAGGGACATCGCGTTTTCTCCCTGGAACGGCGGGCAAACGGGCAGCAACGGTAGCATACCCGCTTGCTTGCCCGCACTCCCCGGCCGCTGCTAGCATACGCGCCCTTTGCAGCTGACCGGACGTTTATCCATGTTCCTGCGACGGGTGCGCGGTCTCTTCTCCAACGATCTCTCGATCGATCTCGGTACCGCCAACACGCTGATCTACGCGCGCGGGCAGGGCATCGTGCTGAACGAACCCTCGGTGGTCGCGATCCATCAGGATCCCAACCGCGGCGGCCCGCGCACCATCGCCGCGGTCGGCCTCGAGGCCAAGCGCATGCTCGGCCGTACCCCGGGCAACCTGAGCACGATCCGGCCGATGAAGGACGGCGTCATCGCCGACTTCACCGTCACCGAGAAGATGCTGCAGCACTTCATCCGCAAGGTCCACGAGCGCAAGTTCTTCAACCCCAGCCCGCGCGTGCTGGTGTGCGTGCCCTGCGGCTCGACCCAGGTCGAGCGCCGTGCGATCAAGGAGTCGGCGCTCGGCGCCGGCGCGCGCGAAGTGTACCTGATCCCCGAGCCGATGGCCGCGGCGATCGGCGCCGGCATGCCGGTCGACGAGGCGCGCGGCTCGATGGTGGTCGACATCGGCGGCGGCACCTCGGAAGTCGCGGTGATCTCGCTGAACGGCATCGTCTACTTCGAGTCGGTGCGCATCGGCGGCGACCGCTTCGACGAGGCGATCATCAACTACGTGCGGCGCAACTTCGGCGTCCTGATCGGCGAGCCGACCGCCGAGCGCATCAAGCAGGAGATCGGCAGCGCCTACCCGACCTCGGACGTACGCGAGATCGAGGTCAAGGGCCGCAACCTGTCCGAGGGCGTGCCACGCAGCTTTATCTTGAACTCCAACGAAATCCTCGAGGCCTTGCAGGAACCGCTGACCGGGATCGTCGGCGCGGTCAAGAAGGCGCTGGAATCCACTCCGCCCGAGCTGGCCGCCGACGTGGCCGAGCGCGGCATCGTGCTGACCGGCGGCGGCGCGCTGCTGCGCGACGTCGACCGCCTGCTGATGGAGGAGACCGGCCTCAACGTGGTCGTCGCCGAAGATCCGCTGACCTGCGTCGCGCGCGGCGGCGGCCGCGTGCTCGAGCTGATCGACGAGCGCGGCCCGGCGATCTTCTCCATCGACTGACGCCGCGTCCGGGCTGTGCGGGGCGCTCCGCGCGCCGTGTCCGGGGAGAACCGAGTGGCGCAGCTGAAGTCCGGCGAAAACGACAAGGCCTTGTTCGCCCCCGAGACGGCGGCCAGCCTGAAACTGATCGCGTGCGCGCTGGTCTCGATAGTCCTGATGACCATCGACCACCGCCAGAGCCACCTCGAAGTGCTGCGCAACGCGCTCGCCACCACACTTTACCCGCTGCAGCACGCCGCACAGCTGCCGGTCGAAGCCTTCGGCTGGGTCGCCGACAGCCTCGAGAGCCGTTCGGCGCTGCAGGACGAGAATACCCGCCTGCGGGAAAAGCAGCTCTTCATCAACGCCCAACTGCAGAAGCTGACCGCGCTCGAAGCCGAGAACCGCCGGCTGCGCGCACTGCTCGAGTCGACGATCAACGTCAGCGCCGAACGCGTGCTGATCGCCGAGATCCTCGCCGTCGACCTCGACCCCTACCGCCACCAGATCCTGATCAACCGCGGCACGCAGCACGGCGCCAAGATCGGCCAGCCGCTGATCGACGAGCGCGGCATCGTCGGCCAGGTCAACCACGCCAACCTGCTGACCTCGTCGGCGATCCTGATCACCGACCCCAGCCACGCGATCCCGGTGCAGCTCAACCGCAACGGCATACGCACGCTCGCGGTCGGCACCGGCAAGTACAACGAGCTCGAGCTGCCGAACATCCCCAACAACGGCGACGTCAAGGTCGGCGACCTGGTGATCACCTCGGGCCTCGGCGGACGCTTCCCGCGCGGCTACCCGGTGGCGCGCGTCACGCGGGTCGAGTTCGACCCGGGGCGCCCGTTCGCCAAGGTCATCGCCGAGCCGACCGCGCACCTCGACCGCATCCGCGAAGTGCTGCTGATCCTCGACGACATCCCCGACCCCGCGCGCCAGGAGCCGCCGCTGGCAGCGCCGCCGCCTGCCTCGGCGGCCCCCGCCGCACCGGTCGCGCCGGCGGCGAAGCCACCGGCGCGCACCACCAACGGCACGACCCGCCCTGCCGAGACCCGACGCTGAGATGGCGAAGAGCATCCCCGCCAGCGGCTACGCCACCATCGTCGCGAGCTTCGTGTTCGCGCTGATGCTGTCCAGCCTGCACCTGCCCCCGCTGCTCGACCACTTCCGCCCGGACTGGGTCGGGCTGACGCTGATCTACTGGTGCATGGCGCTGCCGCAGCGCGTCGGCGTCGGCACCGCCTGGGTGCTGGGGCTGGTGCTCGACGCCGCGCAGGGCACGCTGCTCGGCCAGCACGCGCTGGCGCTGTCGGTGGTGGCGTTCCTGACGCTGCGCCTGCACCAGCGCATACGCGTGTTCCCGCTGTGGCAGCAGGCGCTGACCGTGGCGCTGTTCCTGCTCGTCGACCAGCTGCTGGTCACCTGGATCAACGGCATCAGCGGCTACGCGCCGCGCGACTTCTGGTACCTGGCACCGGTCGCCGGCGGCACGCTGGCCTGGCCGTTCGCCTTCGTCCTGCTGCGCGACTTGCGCCGGCGCTTCAACGTGTCCTGAGCCGCCGATGGCACGATCCGGGTCCAGGAGCACGCTGCGCGACGAGATCGTCGCCCGCAAGCTGTTCGTCGGCCGCGCGCTGGTCGCGGGCTTGGTCGTGTTCGCCGCGCTGCTGCTGATCGCCGGACGTATGGCGTACCTGCAGGTGCTGAACCACGAGCACTTCAGCACGCTGTCGGAAGCCAACCGCGTGCGCCTGCTGCCGCTGCCCCCGACCCGCGGCCAGATCTTCGACCGCAACGGCGTCCTGCTCGCCGGCAACCTGGCTTCGTACCACGTCGAGCTCACCCCCGAGCAGGTCGAAGACCTGGAGGGCACGCTGGCCGAGCTGACCAAGCTGATCGAGCTGTCCGAGCACGAAATCGCGCGCTTCAAGCGCCTGCTGCGGCGCAGCCCGCGCTACAACGGCGTGCCGCTACGCTTCAACCTCAACGAGGACGAGGTGGCGCGGATCGCGGTCAACCTGCACCGCCTGCCCGGGGTCGAGATCCGCAACGACCTGACGCGCGTCTATCCGCAGGGCCAGCACGCCGCGCACCTGGTCGGCTACGTCGGGCGCATCGACGAGGCCGAGCTGGCCAAGCTCGACCCGGCGCAGTACTCCGGTTCGAGCCACATCGGCAAGATCGGCGTCGAGAAGAGCTACGAAGACGTGCTGCGTGGCCAGCTCGGCTACCAGCAGGTCGAGACCAACGCCCAGGGGCGTGTGATCCGCGTACTGACGAGCACGCCGCCGGTCGCGGGCAAGAACGTGTATCTCAGCATCGACTCGAAGATACAGGCGGTCGCCGAGCAGGCGCTGCTCGGCGTCGGCTTCACCGGCGCGATCGTCGCGATCGATCCGCGCAACGGCGAAGTGATCGCGATGACGAGCGAGCCGGGCTACGACCCCAACCCCTTCGTCAACGGCATCGACGCCAGGAGCTACAAGGCGCTCAACACCGACCCCGACCGGCCGCTGTTCAACCGCGCGCTCAGGGGCGCGTATCCGCCGGGCTCGACCATCAAGCCCTTCATCGGTCTGGCCGGCGTCGAATACGGCCTCAACGACCGCTACTCGTCGGTGTTCTGCCCGGGCTACTTCCAGATCCCCGGCCAGAGCCACAAGTTCCGCGACTGGCGCCGCGGCGGTCACGGCCGCACCGACCTCGACCGGGCGATCACCGAGTCGTGCGACGTCTACTATTACAACCTGGCGCTCGAGCTCGGCATCGACCGCCTGCACGAATACCTGACGCGGTTCGGCATCGGCAAGCTCAGCGGCATCGACCTGCGCGGCGAAAAGCCCGGGCTGATGCCTTCGCAGGCGTGGAAGCGGCGCACCTACAACCAGCCCTGGTTCGCCGGCGACACGGTGTCGGCCGGCATCGGCCAGGGCTACATGCTGACAACCCCCTTGCAGCTCGCGCATGCGACCGCGGCGCTGGCGATGGGCGGCAAGCACTTCCAGCCGCGCGTGGTGCACGCGCTCGAAGACCAGGCCACGCGCGCCACCACGCCGCTCGCGCCGGTGCCGCTGCCGAGCATCGCGCTCAAGGACAAGCGCAACTGGGAAGCCGTGGTCGCGGCGATGACGCACGTCGTACACACGCCGCGCGGCACCGCGTTCAGGGCCATCGGCAAAGACGCCGGCTACCGCATCGCCGGCAAGACCGGCACCGCACAAGTGATCACGATCGGCCAGAACGAGAAGTACGACGCCAGCCGCCTGAGCAAGGAGCAGCTCGACCACGCGCTGTTCATCGCCTTCGCCCCGGCCGAGGCGCCGCGCATCGCGATCGCGGTGATCGCCGAGCACGGCAGCCACGGCGGCTCGACCGCCGCACCGCTGGCCAGGCAGGTCATGGATGCGTATCTGCAGGCGTATCCCTGAGGGAGGGACGAGGAGCGAGGGGTGAGGTACGAGTAAAGACCACCTCCTCGCCGTGCCCCGTACCTCGTGCCTCGCACCTATCCTGTCGGAGCTCTCATGTCCCGCCCCATCGACCCCGTCCTCTCGCTCGACGAAACCGACAGCCACCTGCGCCGCGGGCTGCTGGCGCGGATCAACCTCGACACGCCGCTGATCCTCGGCCTGCTCGCGGTCGGGACGCTCGGGCTGGTGGTACTCTACAGCGCCTCGCGCCAGGACATGGATGCCGTCGCCGGCCAGGGCATGCGCCTCGGCCTCGGCTTCGCGGTGATGGTCGTGCTGGCGCAGATCCCGCCGCGCCACCTGAAGATCTGGGCGCCGTGGGTGTATCTGGGCGGCGTACTGCTCCTGGCCGCGGTGCTCGCGGTCGGCGAAATCTCGATGGGCGCGCAGCGCTGGCTCGACCTCGGCGTGGTGCGCTTCCAGCCCTCCGAGATCATGAAGCTCGCGGTACCGCTGACGCTGGCCTGGTACTTCGCCGACAAGCCGCTGCCGCCGCGCCTCTCGCACCTCCTGCTCGGCGTGCTGGTCGTCGGCGTGCCCTTCGTGCTGATCGCCAAGCAGCCCGACCTCGGCACCGGGCTGGTGATCCTGGCCTCGGGGATCTTCGCGCTGTTCCTCGGCGGCATCGCCTGGAAGCTCATCATCGGCCTGGCCGCGCTGGCAGCGGTCGCTGCACCGCTGTTCTGGGAATACGGCATGCACGACTACCAGCGCCGGCGCGTGATCACGCTGTTCGACCCCGAGGCCGATCCGCTCGGCGCCGGCTACCACATCATCCAGTCGAAGATCGCGATCGGCTCGGGCGGCATCTACGGCAAGGGCTGGCTCAACGGCACGCAGTCGCACCTCGAGTTCCTGCCCGAGAGTCACACCGACTTCATCCTCGGCACCTTCGCCGAAGAGTTCGGGCTGATCGGCGTCTGCGTGCTGCTGGCGCTGTACCTGTTCATCATCGGCCGCGCGCTGTACCTGGCGTCGCAGGCACCCGACACCTTCGGCCGCATCGTCGGCGGCACGCTGGCGCTGGTGTTCTTCTTCTACGCCTTCGTCAACACCGGCATGGTCAGCGGCATCCTGCCGGTGGTCGGCGTGCCGCTGCCGCTGGTCAGCTACGGCGGCACCTCGCTGGTGACGATCATGGCCGGTTTCGGTATCCTGATGAGCGTCTATTTCCACCGCCGCCGCCTCGCGCAATAACCGCGGCGCGCGCCGACCTCACGAGACCGCGATGCGAATCCTCTGCCCTCTGGGCGCGGCCCTGCTGCTCAGCGCCTGCGCCTCGTCCGTCCCGCCCGCCGTCGAAGCCCGGTCGGTGCCCGCCGCCGCGAAACCCGCCGAAGCCGCACCGCAAGCCGGCGAGCCGCTCGCGGGACGCCCCGAGGTGCGCGCCTTCATCCAGGAGATGGTCGCCCGCAACGGCTTCGGCCGCGCCTGGCTCGAGCAGGCGTTCGCCCGCGCACAGGCCCGCCCCGACATCGTCGCGGCGATGGACAAGCCGGCCGAAGCCAAGCCCTGGCACGCCTACCGCAAGATCTTCCTGACGCCCAAGCGCATCACCGGCGGTGCGGATTTCGCCCGCAGCAACGCCCAGGCGCTGGCCCGCGCCGAGACGCGCTACGGCGTGCCTGCCGAGGTCGTCACCGCGATCATCGGCGTCGAGACGCTGTACGGTGCCAACACCGGCAAGTACCCGGTGATCGACGCGCTGTCGACGCTGGCCTTCGACTACCCGCGCCGCGCCGGCTACTTCCGCAAGGAACTCGAACAGTTCCTGCTGCTCGCGCGCGAGGAAGGCGTCGACCCGCTGGCGCCGAAGGGCTCGTACGCCGGCGCGATGGGGCTGGCGCAGTTCATGCCGTCGAGCTACCGCAAGCTCGCGATCGACTTCGACGGCGACGGCCGCCGCAACCTGTGGAGCGACCCGGCCGATGCGATCGGCTCGGTCGCCAACTACCTGGCGCAGAACGGCTGGAAGCGCGACACGCGCCTGGTCGCGGTACCGGCGAGCGCGCAGGCCGAGGTTCCCGAAGCGCTGATCGCGCGCAACTTCCGCGCGCCGAAGACCCTGAGCTGGCAGGCGGTGTCGGCGTGGCGCACGCACGGCGCAATACCGACCGTCGCCGTGCCCGGCGATCCGCGTGCGCTGCTGCTGTCGCTCGAAGGCGAAACCGGCCCCGAGCCCTGGCTCGCCTTCGACAACTTCTACGCGATCACGCGCTACAACCTGAGCCCGCTGTACGCGATGGCGGTATTCCAGCTCAGCGAAGAGATCAGGAAGGCGGGGGGGTGAGGCAGATCGGCACGAGGTCCAGTGGACTTCGGCTCCGCCGAACGGGCGGCCACCGAAGGCCGCCCCGGAAAGGTCTGCAGGGATGTCCGAATCACACCCTGCGCGAGCGGGCGCGACAACAACCAACGACATGCTCCGCACGGACGGGGGAACGGCTTCGACAAGGGGGACATCGATGCACAGGCGAACCCCGCGGCTGCGCAGGGCGCTGCCGACCGCGCTGGCGGCGTTGTGGCTCGCCGGCTGCAGCACCCCCGGTGACAAGAGCCCGGGCCGCTCGCCCGAGTCGCCGAGCCGCTCGGGCAATCCCGAATCCTACGTGGTGTTCGGCAAGCGCTACTACATCATGGGCACCAGCGAAGGCTACAGGGAGCGTGGCGTCGCCTCGTGGTACGGCGACGACTTCCACGGCAAGAAGACGTCGAGCGGCGCGCCGTTCGACATGCACGCGATCTCGGCGGCGCACAAGACGCTGCCGATCCCGAGCTGGGTCAAGGTCACCAATCTGCACAACGGCAAAAGCCTGGTGATCCGCGTCAACGACCGCGGCCCCTTCGTCGGCGAGCGCATCATCGAC
>JBDHRG010000142.1:0-9819 GCA_039807445.1 Candidatus Competibacteraceae bacterium | reverse complement strand
GGGCCAGGAGTTTCCGGCCACGACTCGTGCCTTTGCTGCCCAGGTGACGCCTGTCGGCGAACCGGCTCGACCCGAAGCCGGTGGAGCGCGAAACCGCGCTCCCCCTGTCGGTGTCACCTCCCGATCGCGGGTTTCAGACCGGCTCGAGCCCTTCCTGCGCCAGCGCGCGCTGCACCGCCGGGCGTGCCTGCATCCGTGCGGCGAAGGCGCGGTAGGCAGGGTAGCCGTCGAGCGGGAAGCCCATCGCCGAGGCCCAGCGCCAGATCACGTAGACGTACGGGTCGGCGGCGCTGAAGCGCTCGCCGTTGCACCATTCGCGCCCGCTGAGGCGCCGCTCGATCTCGCCGAGCATGGTCGTGACGCGCTCGCGCGCCGCCTGCTGTACGCCCTCGTGCACGGCCGGATCGGGATGGAAGGCCGCGGCGCGGAACAGCGGGCCGAAGGCGCCGTGCACGTCGGAGTTGACGAAGCCGATCCACTCGGCGACGCGCGCGCGCTCGAGCGGAGCCTGGCCGCCCATCAGCCCGGCCTCGGGCTTGCGGTCGGCCAGATAGGCGAGGATCGCGCCGTTCTCGGTCAGGATCTGGCCGTCGTCGAGCCGCAGCGCCGGCACCGCCCCCTTCCACTGGATGCGGTGGTAGGGATCGGCGGGATCGGCGGTCTTGGCGAGGTCGACGCGCTCGGCCTGGTACGGCTCGCCGAGCTCTTCGAGCAGCGTGTGCGAAGCCAACGAGCAGGCGCCGGGGCAGAAGTACAGAGTCAGCATAGCCAAACCTCCGTGTGCTATTCAGATGAGGCACCAGGAACCTTAGCGCATCGTGGCGGACTCGCGGGTCCGCAGTCCCCCGAGGCTCCGGACTCACGGCAAAGGAGCACCGCATGAGCATCCTCTGGACCATCGTCATCGGCTTCGTCGTCGGACTGATCGCCCGCTTCATCAAACCGGGCAGCGACGACATGGGCTTCGTGATGACCACGCTGCTCGGCATCGGCGGTGCGCTGGTGGCGAGCTTCGCCGGACAGACGCTGGGCTGGTACGCACCGGGCCGCCCAGCCGGTTTCATCGCCTCGCTGGTCGGCGCAGTCGTGCTGCTGGTGCTGATCGGCGCGCTGCGACGGCGCTGAGCGGAACCGGGACGGCGCGAGGCGCGAGGCGCGGATGTGGTCTGTCCTCGTGCCTCGCAACTCGCCCCTCGTACCCTTCCTGTCGCGCCTGCCCCGGTCACGCCTTGCCGAAGCTCAGGTCCTCGAGCACGCGCACGGTGTCGCCGGGGCCGAACTCACCGGCGAGGATGCGCTTGGCCAGCGGGTTCTCGAGGCTCTGCTGGATCGTGCGCTTCAGCGGGCGCGCGCCGTACACCGGGTCGTAGCCGGCTTCGCCGAGGCGGTCGAGCGCCGCGTCGCCCAGCTCGAGGCCGATGTCGCGCTCGGCCAGGCGCTTGCGCAGCAGCCCGACCTGAAGGTCCGCGATCGCGCGGATCTGCGCCTTGCCCAGCGGATGGAACACCACGACTTCGTCGACGCGGTTGATGAACTCGGGGCGGAAATGGGCGCCGACGATCTCCATCACCGCATCGCGCATCTCCTGGTAGCGGCGCTCGGCGTCGACCTGGTCGAGCAGTTCGTCGCCGCTCGAGGCGCTCGTACCCTCGGCGAGGTACTCCTGGATCACCTGCGAACCGAGGTTCGAGGTCATCACCACCACGGTGTTGCGGAAGTCGACCGTGCGCCCCTGGCCGTCGGTGAGGCGCCCGTCGTCGAGCACCTGCAACAGCACGTTGAACACGTCTGCGTGCGCCTTCTCGACTTCGTCGAGCAGGATCACCGAGTACGGCTTGCGCCGCACCGCCTCGGTCAGGTAGCCGCCCTCTTCGTAGCCGACGTAGCCCGGGGGCGCACCGATCAGCCGTGCGACCGAGTGCTTCTCCATGAACTCCGACATATCGATGCGGACCATCGCCTCGTCGGTATCGAACAGGAAGTTCGCCAGCGCCTTGCACAGCTCGGTCTTGCCGACGCCGGTCGGCCCCAGGAACAGGAACGAGCCGTTCGGGCGGTTGGGGTCGGACAAGCCGGCCCGCGCGCGGCGGATCGCATCGGCGACAGCGCGCACCGCATCGGTCTGGCCGACGACGCGCTTGCCGAGCTCGGCCTCCATCCGCAGCAGCTTGTCGCGCTCGCCCTCGAGCATCTTGGCGACCGGGATGCCGGTCCACTTGGAGACCACCTCGGCGATCTCTTCGTCGCTGACCTTGTTGCGCAGCAGCGTGAACTCGGCGTCCTCGCCGGCCTCAGCGGCGGCGAGGCGTTTCTCCAGCGCCGGGATGCGCTCGTACTGCAGCTGCCCGGCACGCGCCAGGTCGCCGGCGCGCTTGGCGTTCTCGAGCTCGAGCCGCGCCTTCTCGAGGTCTTCCTTGACCGTTGCGGCGCCCGACAGGCGCGCCTTCTCGGCCTTCCAGATCTCCTCGAGGTCAGCGTATTCCTTCTCGAGCTCGGCGATGTCGTCCTCGAGCGCCTCGAGGCGCTTCTTCGAGGCTTCGTCGGACTCCTTCTTCAGCGCCTCGCGCTCGATCTTCAGCTGGATCAGCCGGCGCTCGAGGCGGTCCATCTCCTCGGGCTTGGAGTCGATCTCCATGCGGATGCGCGAAGCGGCTTCGTCGATCAGGTCGATCGCCTTGTCGGGCAACTGGCGGTCGGTGATGTAGCGGTGCGACAGCACGCTGGCGGCGACGATCGCCGGGTCGGTGATCGCCACGCCGTGATGCACTTCGTAGCGCTCCTTGAGGCCGCGCAGGATCGCGATCGTGTCTTCGACCGAGGGTTCGTCGACCAGCACCTTCTGGAAGCGGCGCTCGAGCGCGGCGTCCTTCTCGATGTAGTGGCGGTACTCGTCGAGCGTGGTCGCGCCGATGCAGTGCAGCTCGCCGCGCGCCAGCGCCGGCTTGAGCATGTTGCCGGCATCCATCGCCCCCTCGGCCTTGCCGGCGCCGACCATGGTGTGCAGCTCGTCGATGAACAGGATGATCGACCCCTCCTGCTTGGCGAGGTCGTTCAACACCGCCTTCAGCCGCTCCTCGAACTCGCCGCGGAACTTGGCGCCGGCGATCAGCGCACCCATGTCGAGCGACAGCACGCGCTTGCCCTTGATCCCCTCGGGCACCTCACCGTTGACGATGCGCTGCGCCAGCCCTTCGACGATCGCGGTCTTGCCGACGCCGGGTTCGCCGATCAAGACCGGGTTGTTCTTGGTGCGGCGGGCGAGCACCTGGATCGCGCGACGGATCTCGTCGTCGCGGCCGATCACCGGATCGAGCTTGCCGGCCTCGGCGCGTGCGGTCAGGTCGATCGTGTACTTCTCGAGCGCCTTGCGGTGCTCTTCGGCGCTGGGGTCGTCGACCGCCTGCCCGCCGCGCAAGGCCTCGATCGCCTTTTCGACCACCGCCTTGCCGGCACCGGCCTGGCGCATCAGCTCGCCGAGCTGGCCCTTGTCTTCGGCTGCGGCGAGTGCGAACAGCTCCGAGGAGATGTACTGGTCCTTGCGGTTCTGCGCGAGCTTATCGGTGAGGTTCAGCAGGCGGCCGAGCTCGCTCGAAACCTGCACGTCACCGGCAGTGCCGTGCACCTGCGGCAGGCGGTCGAGCGCCTCGCCGATGCGCCCGCGCAGGCCGACGACGTTGATGCCGGCCTGCGCCAGCATCGGCCTGACGGTGCCGCCCTGCTGGTCGAGCAGCGCCGCCATCAGGTGCAGCGGCTCGAGGAACTGGTGGTCGCGGCCGACCGCGAGGCTCTGCGCATCGGCCAGCGCCATCTGGAACTTGCTGGTGAGCTTGTCCATTCGCATCGAGGATTCTCCGGAAGAGGATGTCTGCGTCCGGAGATGGTGGCCGCGGATCGCCCTTCAAGAGGCGCGGCGTTTTTTGCCCGAACGAACGTTCGCCACAGAACGCTCAGTCGCACTGCACCAGCCCCTCCCCCGCTTCGCGCCGGTTCGGACACCAGTCGTCGGCGCGCCAGGCGAACACGCCCTCGCGCAGCGACCGGTAGGCCGGCAGCGCCGCCTGGGCCGCGCCGCGGTCGGGGAACTCGGCGATGGAGCGGAACCAGCCTTGGCGCTGGTAGATCACCAGCCGTCCCGGCAGGCCCCGCTGGCGGGCGCGCTTCAGCTCGTCTTCGGTCGCGGCGCGCGCACGGTCGGCGCCGAACACGATCACCCACGGCACCGCGCCGGCCGCCGCCGGGGGCGCCACCGGCGTGCCGACGCTGCGCTGCGCCTCGCGCAAGTCGCCGAGCGCTTCATTCAGCGCCGCGACGATGGGCCGCGCCGCATCCTCGGCGACGCCGGCCGCCTTCAGCGTCGCCGGCGTCATCTGGATCGCCTCGTTGATCGCGCGCTCGCCGGTGGCGAGCTTGAGCTCGACCGCTCCGGCCTTGATCGACTCCACCCGCAGCGCCGTCAGCAGATCCGACAGCGGCTCGCCGTAGCGCGCCAGTGCACCGGGAAAGAACAGCACGATCAAGAGCCACACCAGCAGCGCACCGAGCAGCGCCGCCTTCAGGTAGTTGAGCAAGTCCTCGGACTTCATCGCCGCACCCTCCCTCGACCTTCGAGCAAGGCGTAGCCGAGCCCGCACCCGCCGGCCAGTGCCGTGCTACGCTCGCCGCCGGCTGAGGCGACGGAGGCGCGAACGGCGATGCGACTGCTGCTGATCGAAGACGACGCGATGCTCGGCGAAGCCGTCCAGCACGCGCTCAAGCGCGAAGGCTTCAGCGTCGACTGGGTGCGCGACGGCGCCGCCGCCGAGCTGGCGCTGCGCGATACCGCCTATGCGCTAGCGTTGCTCGACCTGGGGCTGCCGCGCAAGGACGGGTTGACGCTACTCAGGTGCCTGCGCGCGCGCGACAACCCGCTGCCGGTGATCGTCGTCACCGCGCGCGATGCGCTCGAGGACCGCGTCGCCGGGCTCAACGCCGGCGCCGACGACTACGTGGTCAAGCCCTTCGAGATCGACGAGCTGATCGC
Source organism: Candidatus Competibacteraceae bacterium (assembly GCA_039807445.1). Lineage (GTDB taxonomy): Bacteria > Pseudomonadota > Gammaproteobacteria > Competibacterales > Competibacteraceae > JBDHRG01. The sequence continues at coordinate 4,799 of JBDHRG010000142.1, read as the reverse complement.
GCGCATCCGCGCCTTGCTACGCCGCCAGGCCGGGCGCGCCAGCCCCGAGATCCGCTACGGCCGCGTCACGCTGAATCCGCTCACGCACGAAGCCGCGCTCGACGGCCAGCCGGTCGCGCTGTCGGCACGCGAGTTCGCGCTGCTCGAGGCGCTGCTCGAGCAGCCCGGCGCCGTGGTGTCGCGCCAGCGGCTCGAAGACAAGCTCTACGGCTGGGGCGAGGAAGTCGCCAGCAACGCCGTCGAGGTGCACCTGCACAATCTGCGCAAGAAGCTCGGCACCGAGTTGATCCGCAACATCCGCGGCGTCGGGTATCTGGTGGTCAAGGGGGATAGGGGAACGGGGAATGGGGAATGAGGAATGGGGAGCGCCCTTGGTTCAAGTATCGTGCCTCATCGCTCATTACCCATCCCCGATCACCGCATAAATGACTTCCATCCGCCGCTACCTGCTCGCCTGGCTCGGCGCTGCGCTGCTCGCGATCGGCGTGGTCGCCGGGGTGCTGACCTACTGGAGCGCGCGCGCCGAAATCGACGGTCTGCTCGACTACCAGCTGCGCGCCGCGGCGCTGTCGCTGCGCCTGCCGGGGCTGCCGCCGGCGCCCTTGTGGCGCGGCGAGACGCCGCCGCACGACGCCGAGCTCTACTGGCAGATCTGGGATGCACGCGGCGACCTGCTGTTCTATTCGCTCCCCGCCCGGCCGGTGCCCCTGGTCGTCCGCGAAGGCTTCCTGGTGCTGAAGACGCCCGAGGGCGACTGGCGCGTCTACACCCACGTCGGCCCGCTGCAGATCATCCAGGTGGCGCAGCCTTTGAGCGTGCGTGCGCGGCTGGCGGCCGACACCGCGCAGCGCATCCTGCTGCCCACCGCGGCGCTGATCGTGCTGCTCGGCGGCGTCACCTGGTCGGTGATCGGCCACGGCTTGCGCCCGCTCGAGCGCGTGCGCCGCGCGATCGCTGCGCGCGCGCCCGATTCGCTGGCGCCGCTCGATGCACGCGGACTGCCCGAGGAACTGACGCCGCTGATCGCGGCTTTGAACGGCCTGCTCGACCGCCTCCAGCGTGCGCTCGACGCCCAGCGGCGCTTCATCGCCGATGCCGCGCACGAGCTGCGCACCCCGCTCGCGGCGCTGGCGATCCAGGTCGACAATCTCCGCCGCGCGAGCGACGAAGCCGAGCGCCGGGGCTCGGTCGCCAGCCTCGAAGCCGGCATCCAGCGCGCCGCACACCTCGCGCGCCAGTTGCTGACGCTGGCACGGCTCGAGCCCGAAGGCGCAGCGGGCGAGCGCGGCGAAGTCGAGCTGCGTACGCTGGTCGAGGCGGCGATCGCCGAGCTGGCGCCGCTTGCGCTCGGCAAGGGCCTGGACCTCGGCGCGGTCGGGCTGGACGCGGTGCGGCTGCACGGCGACGCCGAGAGCCTGCGCACCTTGGTCGTGAACCTGATCGACAACGCGATCCGCTATACACCCGCCGGTGGTACGGTCGACGTCGGGCTGGAGGCGCAGACCGAGCGTGCAGTCCTGCTGGTACGCGACACCGGCCCCGGCATCCCGCCCGCCGAGCACGCGCGCGTGTTCGAGCGCTTCTACCGCTGCGAAGGCGTCGATGCCCCGGGCACCGGGCTGGGACTGGCGATCGTCGCGGCGATCGCCGAGCGCCACGGTGCGACGATCGAGCTCGGCGAGGGCGCGCACGGCCGCGGGCTGGCGGTACGGGTCGGCTTTCCGCGAGCGTGACGGTGAGCCACGAGGCACGAGGTACGAGGCACGAGGCACGAGGCACGAGGCACGAGGCACGAGGCACGAGGCACGAGGCACGAGGCACGAGGCACGAGGCACGACGAGGATGCTGTCTTTACTCGCGCCTCGCAATTTGAGCCTCGTGCCTGCCTTGCCCTCGCACCTCGCGCCTCGTACCTGTCCTATCGCCTCATCCGGCCGGCTTGGCTTCCGGAAGCGTCAGCGCCAGGAACAGCGTGCCGCCGTCGCGCTGCACCAGCAGCGGCACCGCGTGGCCCGGCTGGAGCTGCTGCACCCGCTCGCGCAGCTCGGTCGGGTTCGCCACCGGCTTGCCGTCGAGCGCGAGCAGCACGTCGCCGGGACGCACGCCGGCATCATGGGCCGGCCCCGGGCCGACCTGCCTGACCACCACACCGCTGTCGACGCCGAGCCGGCTGCTCGTTTGCGGGTTCAGCGGCGCGACGGCGATGTTGAGCTGTCGGCCCTCGCGCGGCGCCTCGGCGCCGACCTTGACCATGGCTTCGTCGCCGGGCAGCTGACCGATCTCGACCTCGAGGACGCGCTGCTGGCCTTCGCGCATCACCGTCAGCGGCACGCGGCTGCCGGGTCGGGTGGCGCCGACCAGCGGCGGCAACTGGCCGCTGTCGGCGATCGGCTTGCCGTCGTCGGCGACGATCACGTCGCCCGGCTTCAGCCCGGCCTCCGAAGCGGGCCCCTTCGCCGTGACGCCGGCGACCAGCGCACCGCGCGGTGCCTCCATGCGGAAGGACTTCGCCAGCTCGGGTGTCAGCTCCTGCATCACCACGCCCAGCCAGCCGCGCTCGACCTTGCCGCCGGCCTTGAGCTGGTCGGCAACCTTCATCGCCACGTCGATCGGGATCGCGAACGACAAGCCCATGTAGCCGCCGGTACGGCTGTAGATCTGCGAATTGATGCCGACCACGCGCCCCTGCGCGTCGAACAGCGGACCGCCGGAGTTGCCGGGGTTGATCGGCACGTCGGTCTGGATGAACGGCACGTAGTTGTCGCTCGGCAGCGAGCGCCCCAGGGCGCTGACGATGCCCTGGGTCGCGGTGCGCTCGAGCCCGAACGGTGCGCCGATCGCGAGCACCCACTCGCCGACGCGCAACTGCGTCGGATCGCCGATCTTGACCGTCGGCAGGCCGGTGGCGTCGATCTTCAGCAGCGCGATGTCGGCGAGCTTGTCGCTGCCGACCACCCTGGCCCTGTAGGCGCGCTTGTCGGCCAGGTGTACGGTGATGTCGTCGGCACCGTCGACCACGTGGTGGTTGGTCAGCACGTAGCCGTCGGGCGAGATGACGAAGCCCGATCCCAACCCCGCGATCTCACGCGGCTGCTGCGGCAGCGGGAACGGGAACTGCCTGAAGAACGGGATCAGCTCCTCGGGGATGTCGGGGCCCTCGTCCTTGGCCGTGCCCTTGACGGTGACGTTGACCACCGCCGCGCCGTTGTCGGCGACGATGCGTGCGAAGTCGGGCAGCACTTGCGAAGCGGGCGATACCGCCGGTGCGAGATCGGTCGCATGGCTCGGGGTCTGCAGACAGCCGCCGAGTACGGCCGCACCTAGCACGAGTGCGAGAGCGGTGGCGAGCGGCTTGCGGGAAGTCGTCAGCGGCATGGGGGCCTCCTGTCGAAAGGGAGCGGGGATCTCCGCGGGTCGGTCCCGATGCTGCGCGCCGCCGAATTAAACGGTGCTTAACGCCCCGGCATCGCCAGCGCCCGCGCCAACGCCGCCGGCGACTCGATCAACTCGGCGAGCGTGTGGCGGTCGAGCTCGGCGTAGAAGGCCGCCTGCGCCCTGGCCAGCACCCCCTTGAGTCGGCAGACCGGCGTGATCCGGCAGCTCGACGTTTCGGGCGCGAAGCATTCGACCAGGGCGTCGCTGACCTCGGTGTGGCGCACCAGCTCGCCGAGCTCGATCGCCGCGGGGTCGCGCGCCAGGCGCACGCCGCCGCCCTTGCCGCGCACGGTCTCGAGGTAGCCCTGCTGGCCGAGGAAGTGCACCACCTTCATCAGATGGTTGGCCGAAATGCCGTAGGCTTCGGCGAGCTCGGCGATCGTTACCAGGCGCTCGCGGTGCAGCCCCGCGTACATCAGTACGCGCAGGCTGTAGTCGGTGAAAGTCGTCAGTCGCATCGCAGAAGATTCATTTCGAGTATTGCTTATGGTTCCGGACCGGATTAATTTACATGCATCGATTGTACATCTTATCCGGAGGCCCGCCATGTCCGCTCCGAACCGCGAGCAAGCCTTGGCCGCGCTGCGCGGCGTGGTCGACCCCGAACTCGGCATCGACATCGTGTCGCTGGGGCTGGTCTACGCGCTGACGGCCGGGCCGGAGCGCATCGAACTGACCATGACGATGACCTCCCCGGCCTGCCCGATGAGCACGATGCTGGTCGCCGAAGTCGAGGACGCGCTGGCGGCGCTCGCGCCCGACGGCACCGCGGTCGACGTGCGCCTGGTCTGGGAGCCGGCGTGGACCCCGGAGCGGATGTCGGCCGAGGCGCGCGAGCGCTTCGGCTGGAGCGATTGAGCCTTGACCCCTGCGAGGACTGCCACCGTGAGTGAAACCGTCATCGACGTCCGCCCGATCGCCCCGCGCGACCGCCACCCGCTGATCTTCGGCACCTTCCAGCGTCTGGCCGCCGGCGAGGCGCTGCTGCTGATCAACGACCACGACCCCAAGCCACTGTTCTACCAGTTCCAGGCCGAGTACAGCGGGCTGTTCTCGTGGGAATACCTCGCCCAGGGGCCCGACGAGTGGCGCGTGCGCATCGGCAAGTCCGAGCCCTGCTGCGTCGGCTGACCTCCGCCGCCATGCCCCTGCGCCTGCCGCTGCTGGCGCTGCTGCCCGTGACGCTGGTGCTCGCGGTCGCGGGCGGTCTGCTGCGGCTCGGAGTGGCGGTGCCGCCGTTCGCCGGCGGTGCGGCGTTCCACGGCGCGCTGATGGTCGGCGGCTTCTTCGGCACGCTGATCGCGCTCGAACGCGCGGTCGCGCTCGGTGCGGGCTGGGCTTTCGCCGCCCCGGCGGCGTCGGCG
>JBDHRG010000141.1:0-9829 GCA_039807445.1 Candidatus Competibacteraceae bacterium | reverse complement strand
CTGCCCTCCGGAGGCAGAGGTCAGGGGTTCGAATCCCTTCGGGCGCGCCATTTTCCTGCCTGCGCTTTACCTTCCTCCCCGCTTCGTCATCGATCACGCCCCTGCCGGACCGCGTGGGCGCTTCCTTGTCGTTCAGGGAATGTGCAGCAGCTTGTGCGTCTGCAGCCCGATCCGCCACGGCGGGTGTGCCAGGCAATAGGTGAGCGCCGCAGCGGTGTTGGCTTCGCGGTCGGGGCCGTCCATGGGCTGCAGGAAGAAGTGGCGGAAGCCGAGACCGTTGAAGCGCTCGGGCTGCGCCTGGGGCTCGGGCTGCGGGTAGACCAGCTTCAGCTCGTCGCCGCCCAGCAGCCTGAGGGGCGCATCCGCCTTGGGGCTGACGCAGATCCAGTCGATGCCGGGCGGCGGCTCCACCGTGCCGTTGGTTTCGACCGCGACCTCAAAGCTGCGCGCGTGCAGCGCCTCGACCAGCGCCGCGTCGAGCTGCAGCAGCGGCTCGCCGCCGGTGCACACCACGTAAGGCCTGGCGCCAGCGAAGGCGGTGTCCCAGGGCCAGTGCGCGGCGACCGCGGACGCGAGCTGCGCGGCGTCGGCGAACCTGCCGCCGCCCTCGCCGTCGGTGCCGACGAAGTCGGTGTCGCAGAAGCGGCATACCGCCTGCGCGCGGTCCCGTTCGCGGCCGCTCCACAGATTGCAGCCACTGAAGCGGCAGAACACCGCCGGGCGGCCGGCCTGCGCGCCTTCGCCCTGCAGCGTGTAGAAGATTTCCTTGACCGAGTACGTCATCGCTGGCCTCTACCCCGGCAGCGCCGGACCGAGCTCGCCCCAGGTGAGCACCGCGCCGCAGCCGGGCGTCTCGAGCACGTCGACGCGGTCGAGCTCGGGCAGCGTCGCCGCCATCCGCGCGCGAACCCAGCGCGCCAGCGCCGCCGCATCGGCCTGCGCCAGACCTTCGAGCGCGTCGAGGCGGCGGTGGTCGAGCTGACGGTAAAGCGGCTCGAAGCGCGCCTTGACTTCGCCGTAGTCGACGCACCACCCTGCCGCAGCATCGAGTGGCGCCGAAAGGTGCAGCCTTACTACATAGCTGTGGCCGTGCAGCCGCCGCCGCGGGTCGGTGGCCGGGGCCTGCACCAGCGCCAGCGCCGCCTCGAAGCGCTGCTCCTTCCAGATCCGGTAGTGCGCGCCGTCGTAATGGCAGCCGGCGGTGATCGTCTCGTACACCGTGACCCACGACAGCTCGGGCAGCTGCGGCTTGATCCGCGCCCATAGCCAGGCGGCGAGGACTTCGCTGGTCGGATTCTCGAGCCCGGGAATGTCGTTCAGGCAGCCGTGGTGCAGCTCGGCGCCGACCGGCGCCCAGAGCGCGGCGAGGTGGTCGAGGTCGACCGCCATGTCGCGTGCACCGAGGTCCTGGTTGGCGTGCAGGATCACCTCGAAGCCGTGGCCGTGCATGCGCCCGCACGGGTGTCCCGCCGGCACGTTCGGCAACTGGTGCGCTGCCTCGAAACGGAAGCGCCGCCAGACGTGCGCCTGCCCCGCCGAGTCGAGGTCGACGCCCTGGTCGCGCGTGCTCATCACGCCGACCGATTCGATCCCGGGAACGCCGGCCAGCCGCGCGCGGATCCAGCGCGCCAGGTTCTCGTCGGTCGGCACCGCGAGGTACTCGTTCAACAGGCCGTAGTCGAGCGGCGCGACCGCGTCCGCCAGCCGCGCGGCCAGCGCTTCGGTTTCGGCGCCGGCGAAGCCGCCCCAGCCGTCCGGCAGCCGTGCGCGCACGCGCGCCGCATAGCTGTGGCCGTGCAGCCGGCGGCTCGGATGCCCGTGCGGCAGCTGCTCGATGCGGCAGGCCGCTTCGAACGGCGCGCAGGCGACGAAATGAGCGTGCTCATGGCTCATGCCGTGCCCCGGAAGCGCTCGACCAGCGGGTCGGCGATGCCGGCCTCCTCGAAACCCCTGGCGCGCAGCCGACACGCGGCGCACTCGCCGCACGGCGGCTGCCGCCCCTCGTAGCAGGTGTGGCTGTGCGCGAGCGCCGGCAGCGCGCCGAGCGCCTGCGCCATCGCCACCGTCTCGGCCTTGGTCTTGAACATCAGCGGCGCGTGGATGCTGACGTCGAACGCCATGCCGAGCCGCAGCGCCAGCTCGAGCGCCTTCAGCGTGTTTTCGCGGCAGTCAGGGTAGCCGCTGTAGTCGGTCTGCGCGACGCCGACGACGAGGTCGCGGATGCCGCGCGGATACGCGTACGCCGCGGCGAAGGTCACGAAGATCAGGTTGCGCCCGGGAACGAAGGTGCTCGGCAGGCTGCCGGCTGCGGCGTCCTCGTGCGGCACGGCGATCGCATCCGAGGTCAGCGCGCTGCCGCCGAGTGCGGCGAAGGTGTCGATCGGCAGCACGGTGTTGGGCACGCCGGCGATCGCGGCGACCTCGCGTGCGCAGTCGAGCTCGATGCGGTGGCGCTGGCCGTAGTCGAAGCTCAGTGTCTCGACCCGATCCCGGCCGAAGCGGTCCAGCGCCCAGTACAGGCAGGTGGTGGAATCCTGTCCGCCGGACAGGACGACGAGGGCTTTCGGCATTGGCTCGAGACCCGGGCGGACAGCGGATGGACGGCGCGACGGCCCGCCCATCGCCGCCACGCCCGCGGATCATAACGCCTCCGGCGGAGCAGGCGGCGGTTGATCGGCTGCGCGTTCCGCCTGACCTGGGAACGGGTCACGAGGCAATGCGTATCTCGCCTCATTCCTCATCGCTGTCCTCGCGCGCTACGCCGAAGCCGCGCACGGTTGCAGCGCGCGCCGGGCGAAGGGCAGCGAGATTTCCATCGCCAGCGGCAAGTGGTCGGAAAAGGCCGCGTGGTTCAGCACTTCGACCCGTTCGACCGCGATCGACGGCGACACCAGGATGTGGTCGAGCTGGCGCCGCGGGCTCCAGCTCGGGAACGTGTGCAGCGCGGTGGGCCCCGGCTCGCGCAGCCCGGTCGCGCGCTGCAGCGCCTCGAGCTCGGGGCTGCCCGAGGTACAGTTCAAGTCGCCCATCACGACCACGTCGCGGGCTTCGCCGATCAGCTCGGCGACGAAGCCGAGCTGCTGCATGCGCCCGCGCCGCCCCAGCGACATGTGCAGGATGAACACGTGCAGCGCGTCGGCGCCGTCGCCGTAGCGCACCTGCATCACGCCGCGCCCCGGGATCAGCCCGGGCAGCTTGTGCAGCTCGACTTCCGCCGGGCGCAGCCGGCTCAGCAGCGCGTTGCTGTGCTGCGAAATCACGCCGATGCGGCGGTTGGACTGGTCGTGGACGAAGGGGAAGCCGCCGCGTTGCGCCAGGTAGGCGGCCTGGTCGACGAAGCCGCTGCGCAGGCTGCCGGTGTCGACTTCCTGCAGCCCGACGATGTCGTAGTCGGCGATCAGCGCGCCGATGCCTTCGAGGTTGCTCATCCGCGAAGGCACCGGCAGCACGTGACGCCAGCCGCGGGTGACGTACTCCGAGTACTTGCGCGTCGTCAGCCCGGACTGGATGTTGTAGCTCAAGAGCCGCAGGCGCCGTCTTTCCATCGCGCGGGCTCGCGGCCGGGGCTCAGCCCTGGCCGCCCTCCTTCTTGACCAGAAAGTTGATGACCTCGACCAGCGCGTTCGGCGATCCGGCCATGCCGACGTCGGTCAGGTACTTGCCGTTGACGATGATCGCGGGCACGCCGGTGATGCGGTACTGCTGGGTGAGCTGCTTGGCGCGGCGCAGCTTGGTGTCGACTTCGAACGAACGCCAGGCCTTGGTGAAGGTATCGCGGTCGACGCCCTGCTCGGCGAAGAAGCCGGCGATCGCCGCCTCGTTCGACAGGCTGCGCTTGTGCATGTGAAGCGCGTCGAACAGCGGGGCATGCACCCGCTCGAGCACCCCGAGCGCCTGCGCGGTGTAATAGGCGCGGGCCAGCACCTCGTAGTTGGCGGAGAACGACGCCGGCACGCGCACGAAGGCGGCCTGCTCGGGCTTGCCGCTCTTCAGCCAGGCTTCGAGCGTCGGCTCGAGGTTGAAGCAGTGCGGGCAGGCGTAGGAAAACACTTCGACCACCTCGATCTTGTCCTGGATCGAGGTCGGCACCGGCGTGGCCAGGACCTGGTAGTTCTTGCCTTCCTCGATCTCCGCGGCGCCCGCGCCGAACGGGACCAGCAGCAGCGCGGCGAGCGCGGGCAACAGGCGACGAAGCAGCATCGTTGTCATCTCCGTTTTTCTCAGAGGCCGCCGTAGGAGTGCAGCCCGGACAGGAACATGTTGACGCCGAGGAAGGCGAAGGTGGTCACGAACAGCCCGATCACCGCCCACCACGCCATGGGCTTGCCGCGCCAGCCCTTGCCCAGGCGCAGGTGCAGCCAGGCGGCGTAGTTGAGCCAGACGATCAGTGCCCAGGTTTCCTTCGGGTCCCACGACCAGTAGCCGCCCCAGGCTTCGGCGGCCCACAGCGCGCCGAGCACGGTGGCGACGGTGAAGAAGGCGAAGCCGAGCGCGATCGCCTTGTACATCACGTCGTCGAGCACCTCCAGACCGGGCAGCGCCTGTGCGAAGCGGCTGCCCGAGGCGTCGAGGCGGGCGCGGATCAGCCAGGCGAGTCCGAGCATCGCCGCCAGCGCGAAGCCGCCGTAGCCGATGAAGTTGGTCGGCACGTGGATCTTCATCCAGTAGCTCTGCAGCGCCGGGATCAGCGGCTGGATGTGGTAGGCCTCGCGGTCGAAGGTGTACCAGAGCAGGAAGCCCACCGCGGCCGAAATCACCAGCAGCACGAAGCCGCCCATCGCGCGCGTGCGGTGGCGGCCCTCGTAGTACAGGTACAGCAGCGCGGTGATCACCGAGAACAGGATGAACACTTCGTACAGGTTGCTGACCGGAATGTGGCCGATGTCGCTGCCCATCAGGTACGACTCGCGCCAGCGCACCATCATCCCGGTCAGGCCCATCACCGTCGCCGCCCAGGTCAGCGCCGTCGCGGTGCGGCCGACGAAGGCCGAGCGCGCGAACATCGCGGCGAAGTAGGCGACGGTCGCACCCACGTACAGCGCGCTCATCCACATGAAGGCCTGCTGGCTCGCGACCAGGTACTTCAGCAGGAAATCGGACTGCGCCGCCGCCAGCGCATCGCCGTAGCGCCACATCGCCAGCACGCTGAGCGCGGTGACCGCGAGCGAGAACGGCTGTGCCGGCTTCCAGTACCAGCCCCAGACGATCAGGCCCAGCGTCGCGCCGGCCTGGATCACGACTTCGTAGACATCCATGTACGGGCTGTAGAGGTGATACGCATAGGCCGAGCCGAGCAGCACCAGCGCCGCCCAGACCCAGTCCAGCGGCGTGCGCCGGGACCCCGGCTCGAAACCTTCGAACACCTGTTCGCGTGTGACCGCCATGGGGGGTTACCTCCCGGGAAGACCTTACTCGTGTTCGGAGGGGATGCCCAGCCTCTGTGCGAGGCGGGCGCGCAGCGCCGCGAATTCGCGGTCGAACTGCTGCTGGTGGCGGTTGCCGGTGCCGGCCAGGATCACCCGCGTGCCGCCCCCGGCATCGTCGGCGATCCAGGCCCAGACGCGCCGGTGCGAGGTGTAGAACATCACGAACACCCCGACGATCAGCAGCGCGAAGCCGAGATAGACGATATTCTGGCCGCCGGCCTTGGCGATCTGCAAGCCAGAGGCTTGAACCTGCTCGAAATTCTCGAGCTGCAGATAAAAGGGCGAGCCGTAGTTCGGCAGCACCGCCAGCGCGTTCAGCGCATCTTCGAAGAAGCGCTGCTCGGCCTCGCCGAGCTGGCTCTCGACCACGAGGCCCTCGTCGCGCAGGACCTGCAGGTACAGCTCGGCGAGGCTGCCGCGCAAGATCTCGAGGTAAAGCCCGGTCGCCTCTTGCAGGCGCTCGGCCGGCACCACCTCCTTGGCGCGGGCGATCACCGCATCGGCCCCGCCCTTGGCGAACAGCCCGACCAGGCGCTTGCGCACTTCGCGCACCTCGGCCGGCACCGGCTGTGTACCCTGCGCGGCATTGGCGTCGAGGATCGCCTCGACGCGCGGCGCATCGTGCAGCGCCGCGACCAGCTTCAGGAAGCGCGTCGGCGTACCCTTGGGGTCGGCGGGGATGCGCAGGTAGCTGTACTCTTCGGCCGGGGTCGAGCGCGTGCCGGCGAGGAAGTAGCCGCGGCCGTCGAGCTGCGTCGGCACCATGTAGCTGACGTACTCGAGCGCCTGGCCGGCGCTGTCGCGCAGCTTGAAGGTGAAGTTCGGGCCGAAGTTGCGGAACTTCTTCGCCTGGTCGGTCTCGTCCTCGCCCACCTCGGACTTCGGCAGCGGCAGGATGTTGAACAGCCTGAAATCCTCGAGCTCGAGCGTCAGCTCGCCCTGCGGCGTCTTCAGCCCGAGCTTCTGCCCGACGCTGCCCTCGATCACGGGCGCCTCGGCCTTCTGCCCGGCGAGCGGCCAGGCGCGCAAGCGCAGCTTCGAGCCGCCGTCGCCGAAGTCCGACTGGTAGATCGCGTAGCCACGGTACACCAGCGGGTGGTTGACGCGGATCGTCGCCTCGAGCGGCTTGTCGAGGTGGCCGCTGTCGTGGACCAGGACCTGGCTGACGAAGTCCTTGGGCTGGCCGGTCGGATAGTAGTCGACCCGGAACTTCTTCAGCTCGAGCGCGAACGGCAGCTCCTGCACGAAGAAGCCGTCGCGCAGCCGCAGGAACGCGAAGTTCGACGCCGAACCCTCGGGCAGCATGATGTTGCCGCGGAACGAGGGCGTGGTGCCGGGCGCGAGCCGGCTCTCGGGCGGCACGTCGCGCGCGGCGACGTCGCGCGTCTCGAGGCGGATGTCGCCGCGCCACTCGCGCCACTTCAGCAGCAGATTGCCGTCGAACAGCCCGCCGAGGCAGATCACCACGATCGCCAGATGTGTGAACAGGTAGCCGAGGCGGTTGAAGCCGCCCCGCATGCCGGCGGCGACGACGTGATCGCCGTGGTCCTTGAGCCGCGCCTTGAAGCCCGACGCCTTCAGCGCCTCGCCCAGCCCGGCCAGCACCGCGGCGCGATCGGCCGCGACACGCCACTCGGCGCGGTTGTGGAAGGCACGCAGCGACTTGGCTTGCACGTCGGTGCGGTAATGGCTCATCTCGCGCAGCATCCCCGGCACGTGGCGGTAGAGGCAGACGCTGGTCGAAACCACCAGGAAGGCGAGGATGCCGACGAACCAGGCGGCGCTGTAGACGTCGCTCAGCCCTAGGCGCTGGAACACTTCGAACCAGAACGGCCCGAACTTGATGATGTAGTTCTGGAACGGTTCGTTCTGCTTCAGCACCGTGCCGATCACCGACGCGATCGACACCACCACCAGCAGCGTGATCGCGAGGTTCATCGAGCCGAGGAACTCGAGCAGCAGCCAGCCGAGCGAGCGGCGGGGTGCGGTGCGGACGGGGCGGACTTCGGTCACGGGCTCGGTCACGGCGGTAAACGGACTCGGGGTTGACTGGCATCGGGGCCGCGAGTTCCGCGGCCCTCGAACGAAAAGCGCTGCTCGCGTCGCGGATCGAAGGGGCAAAAAAACCCTGCCGAGACGCGGCGGGCAAACGAAAAGAGGGTGGCCGGCGGCCACCCTCTTCAGCCTTGCGTCAGATCAAGCTTCGCGGCGCTCGCCGCGCGGCTCACTGCAGGCCCTGGATGTACGAAGACACCGCCTTGATCTGTGCATCGGTCATGCGCGAGGCGATGCTGCGCATCATCTGCGCCGGATCGTTGCCGCGGCTCATCGCGCGGAAAGCGAGCAGCTGGGCTTCGGTGTACTTGGCGTGCTGGCCGGCCAGCGCCGGGAACTTGGCACCTTCGTTGCCGCCGCCGCTGACGCCGTGGCACGCTATGCACGCCGGAACGCCGCGCTCGAGGTCGCCGCCGCGCCAGACCGCCTGGCCGATCTCGACCAGCTTCGGATCGGCCTCGCCCCTGGCCGGTTTCTGGCTGGCGAAGTACGTCGCCACGTCCTGCATGTCCTGGTCGCTGAGCATCGCGGCCATCGGCGCCATCGTCGCGTTGGTACGGGTGCCGGCCTTGAATTCCTGCAGCTGCTTGTACAGGTACTCGGCGTTCTGGCCCGCCAGCCGCGGCCACTCGGGGTTGACGCTGTTGCCGTCGGCCCCGTGGCAGGCCGCGCAGGTCACCGACTTCTGCTGGCCGGCGGCGAGATCACCGGCGGCCAGCGCCAGGCTCGCGGAGCCGATGAGGGCGCCCGCGAGGGCGGTCAAAAACAGCTTTTTCATGTCTGATCGACTCCTGTACCATCCCGAATTTGGGCCGCGGCGATCCGGACATCCCCCGAGCTTCCTGCGCCGGACCGGCCCGCCGCACGAAGCGCTGGCGGCGGAAAACAGCCCGCGTATATACCATTTCCGGCATTTCCCTTCAATCGGCCAGTGTTTCCGCGCGGGCCCCAGACTCCGGCCCGCCCCGACATTCCCGGACTCGCGATGAACGAGCGTTACCGCGTCACCCGCTTCGTGTCCAGCTCCAGCGAGCTGCGCCAGCTGCCGCCCGACGAGGGCTTCGAGGTCGCGTTCGCCGGCCGCTCCAACGCCGGCAAGTCGAGCGCGCTGAACACGCTGACCCTCCAGCGCGCGCTGGCGCGCACCAGCAAGACCCCCGGCCGCACGCAGCTGATCAACCTGTTCGAGGTCGAGCCCGGGCGCCTCCTGGTCGACCTGCCCGGCTACGGCTACGCCAAGGTGCCGGCGGAGGTCCGCAACCACTGGCAGAAAGTGTTGTCGCGCTACCTCAACGAGCGCCAGGCGCTGCGGGGGCTGTTCCTGATGATGGACATCCGCCACCCGTTCAACCCGCTCGACAGCCAGATGCTGGCCTGGTCCGGACACCGCGGCGTGCCGACCCACGTGCTGTTGACCAAGGCCGACAAGTTCAAGCGCGGCGCCGCGATGAACACGCTGCTCGCGGTGCGCAAGCAGCTCGCCGCCGAGTACCCGCACGCCACGGTACAGCTGTTCTCGTCGCTCGACCGCACCGGGCTCGACGAGGCGCACGCGGTGCTGGATCGGTGGCTTGGTTACAGTGAGGGGGGATTGACTGCTCCCCTCCCTAAAGGGAGGGGATTCCCACTTCACCGAACCGAGCCGTTCCGCAGCTAAATGCAGACAGGACTTACCGATTCTCCATGGGCTGACACCGCCAGTCCGGCGGCCAAAACGTTGCGCGCGGCGTTCACGTCGCGGTCGTGGCGTGTGCCGCACGCCGGGCAGACCCACGCGCGCACGCTCAGCGGCATCTTGGCCACGGTGTGCCCGCAGTCGCTGCACCGCTTGCTGGACGGATACCAGCGGTCGATGCCGACGAGCGTGCGCCCGTACCAACGCGCCTTGTACTCGAGCTGCCGCACGAACTCCGACCAGCCTGCATCGCCGATCGACTTCGCCAGGCGAGCGTTCCGCTTCATGTTGCTGACGGCGAGGCTTTCGATGGCGATCACTGGGTTTTCGTCGATCAGCCGGGTCGACAGCTGGTGCAGGAAGTCCCTGCGCGCGTCAGCGATGCGGGCGTGCAGCCGCGCAACCTTCAATCGGGCCTCGTCGCGGTTGCGGGAGCCTTTCTGCGTCTTCGCCAGCCGGCGCTGCAGCTTCGCCAGCTTGGCCTCGCGCCTGCGGAACGCATTCGGCGCGGTGATCTTCTCGCCGCTCGAGAGGGTGGCGAAATGGGTCAATCCCAGGTCGATGCCGACCTGGCCGGCGGCCTCGGGCTTCGGCTGCACCGCGTCGTCGCAGAGCATCGAGACGAAGTATCGGCCGGCGGTGTCGCGCGAGACGGTCACGGTCGTGACCCTGG
>JBDHRG010000140.1:0-9927 GCA_039807445.1 Candidatus Competibacteraceae bacterium | reverse complement strand
TGCCGCGCCTGGGCTTCGACAAGCCGCTGGCGAACCGCAGCCAGCCCTTCGGGCTGCACACCGAGCGCCAGCCCGGGCTCGCGGCGCTGCCCTGGCTGGCGGGGGCGGGCTTTGCGCTCGCGAGCGGGGTGCTGATCGGCGTCGGCGCGGCGCTGATCGAGCAGCGCCGCGCCGCGCGCGAAGCGCTGCTGGCCGAGCGCGCGCGCGCCGCCGGCACGGTGCGTGCGGTCAACGATGCCCTGATCGCCTGCGATCGCGACGGCCGCGTGACGCTGCTGAACCCGGCGGCCACGGCACTGCTCGGTCCGCACGCGCGCCCGGGCCGGTTGCTCGCCGAACTGGTACGGCTGCACCCCGACCCGCTGGCCGCCTTCTTCGCTGCGCCGGCGCCGACCGAGTTCGCCGACGGCGCGACGCTGCTCGACGGCACCGGACACGCACGGCTGGTCGAGGGCAGCCTGTCGCCGCAGTACGACGAAGCCGGACGCTTCGCCGGCGCGGTGCTGGCCTGCCGCGACCTCGGCCCGTTCCGCCGCCGCGCGCTGGCGGCGCTCGAAGCCGCCGAGCGGCGGCAGCGTGAGCACGAGGCGCAGCTCGCGCGGGTCGCGCGGCTGAACGCGATGGGCGAACTCGCCTCGGGCATCGCGCACGAACTGAACCAGCCGCTGACGGCGATCCTGAGCCGCAGCCAGGCCTGCCTGCGCCTGCTCGACGACCCCGACGAGCGCGGCGCGGTGCGCGCAGCGCTCGCGGCGTGCGCGCAGCAGGCGCGCCGCGCCGGCGAGATCCTGCAGCGGCTGCGCGCGCAGATCGCGCGCGAGCCGCTCGCCGCCGAGGCGGTCGAGCCGGCGCGCGTGGTCGACGCCGCGCTGCTGCTCGCCGAGCCGGGGCTGAAGGCGCGCGGCATCGCCGTCGAGTTCGCGCTCGAGCCCGGGCTGCCGCCGGTCTGGGCCGACCCGATCCAGCTCGAGCAGGTGCTGCTCAACCTGCTGCGCGACGCCGCCGACGCGCTCGAAGCCGCGCCGCCCGGCGCGCGGCGCATCGCGATCGGCGCGCGCGCCGCCGGCGGCGGGGTCGAGCTCGCGGTGCGCGACAGCGGCCCCGGCATCGCGCCCGAGCGCCTGCCGCGGCTGTTCGAGCCCTTCTACACCACCCGCCCGGGCGGGCTGGGACTGGGGCTGGCGATTTGCGAATCGCTGGTGCAGCGCTTCGGCGGCCGGCTGCGCGCCGACAACCACCCCGGCGGCGGCGCGGTGTTCACCGTGTCGCTGCCGTCCGCCCCCTCGGAACCCGCATGAACCATCAATCCCCGCTGGTCTACCTGATCGACGACGACGAGGCCGTGCGCGAGGCGCTGGCCTTCCTGATCCGTACCGTGGGCTTGCGCGTCGAAGCCTTCGCCGAGTCGGCGCACTTCCTGAGCGCGTTCGAGCGCGACGCGATCGGCTGCCTGATCCTCGACGTGCGCATGCCGGGCATGGGCGGGCTGCAGGTGCAGGAGCTACTCGCCGCGCAGGGCGTCGACCTGCCGGTGATCGTGATCACCGGCCACGGCGACCTCGAACTGTGCCGGCGCGCGTTCAAGGCCGGCGCGGTCGAGTTCCTGACCAAGCCGATCGACGAGCACGCGCTGCTCGAGGCGGTGCAAAAGGCGGTGCGCGCGCACATCCTGAGCCGCGCGCGCCTGGCCGCGAGCCGCCAGGCGCGTGAACGCCTCGAGCGCCTGTCCGAGCGCGAGCGCGACGTACTCGGGCTGATCGTCGACGGGCTGTCGAACAAGCAGATCGCGCAGCGCCTGGGGCTGTCGCCGCGCACGGTCGAGACGCACCGCGCCAACCTGTTCGCGAAGCTCGAGGCCGGCTCGCTCGCCGAGCTGATACGCCTGTACCTGGCGCAGCTCGGCGCCGCATGAGTGCCGCGGCTGCGTAGTTTTACGGAACGGCGCGGGTAATCGCGCCGATGCCGCCGACGCGCGCCAAGGTCTAGCCTTTGCCGCACCCCAACACCGCAAGGCTCAAGGAGACCCACCATGCGCCGTACCGCCCTCCTCGCCGCGCTGCTCGCCGGCATCGCCACCGCCGCCCACGCCGAAGTGCGCAGCGAAAAGAACATCCCGTCGGCGCTCGCCGCCGAGCTCGTCGCCGCGACGGTCGAAGCCTGCACCGCCAAGGGCTACGCCGTCGCCGCGACCGTCGTCGACCGCGCCGGCGTGGTCAAGGCGACGCTGCGCGCCGACGCCGCCGGCCCGCACTCGCTCGACTCGGCGCAGCGCAAGGCGTACACCGCGGCCTCGATGAAGGCCCCCACCGGCGCGATCCTCGAGAACGTGCAGAAGAACCCGGCGGCGGCGAACCTCGGCGAGATCGACCAGCTGCTGCTGCTCGCCGGCGGGCTGCCGATCAAGTCCGGCAACGACGTGATCGGCGGCATCGGCGTCGGCGGCGCCCCGGGCGGCCACCTCGACGCCGAGTGCGCCCAGGCCGCGCTCGACAAGCTGAAGGACAAGCTGAACTGATACGGGCGCTGCCCGCGAGCCGGCGGACCAGCGGGCGCAGCGTGCGAGGCCCCTGGTCTACGCAGTGGCCAGCGCGTTGCTGTGCTGCGTGATGCGGCAGATGCGTCCGCGTTCGAGCTCGAAGAAGGTGCCGCCGCTCAGGCGGTAGATCTGCCCGGCGCCGGACTCGGCGGCCTCGCCCACATCGGCGTCGAGGTACACGCCGAGCACGGTGTACTCGGCGGCGGCACGGCTGCCGTCGGCGTTGCACATCAGCTCGAGGTCGTAGTGGTGCTCGCGGCAGAGGTGCTGCGCCTGACGCAGTTCGTCGACGAAGGCGGCGCGCGCCAGCTCGCGGCACTCGCTCTGGGTGTCGTGGATCAGGTGCGGCGCGAGCAACTCGCCGAGCGCATCGAAGTCGCCGGCGTTGAGGGCGTCGAAATAGCGCTGGAGCAGCGCCAGGGCGGCAGCTTGCATGTGGGGATCACTCCTTGCTGCAAACGGAGGGCCGACCGGCGCTTGTCGGCGCCCGCCCTCCGGACCTCGGGTGATGACGATTCTACGGCCCGGTCGCAGGGCCGAGCCTCCGCAGGCGACCCCCCGCTGCCTGAGCGCGACATGCCGCCTTGGCCGCGGGACCCGGCGCCTGCTAGCGTCGGCGACCACGCCCTCGCGAGAGCTTCCCGATGACCCATCTGCTCGGTATCGACACCGGCGGCACCTATACCGACGCGGTGATCGTCGACGACGCGCTGCACGTGCTCGCCTCGAGCAAGGCGCTGACCACCCGGCACGACCTCGCCGAAGGCGTGCGCGCCGCGCTCGAGGCGGTGCTGGCGCGGGCGCCGGGGACCATCGGCCTGGTGTCGCTGTCGACCACGCTCGCGACCAATGCCCTGGTCGAGGGCCAGGGCAGCCCGATCGGCTTGCTGCTGATCGGCTACGAGCGCGCCGCACTCGAACGCGCCGGGCTGGCGCAGGCGCTCGGCGGCGACCCGGTCGCCTTCATCCCCGGCGGCCACCGCGCCGACGGCAGCGAACTCGAACCGCTCGACCTGGCCGCCGCGCGCGCGGCGATCCTGGCGCAGGCGCCGCGGGTGTCGGCGTTCGCCGTGTCGGGCATGTTCGCGGTGCGCAACCCGGCGCACGAGCAGGCGCTGCGCGCGCTGGTGCGCGAGCTGGCGGGCCTGCCGGTCAGCTGCGGCCACGAGCTGGCTTCGGCGCTCGACGCGCCGCGCCGCGCGCTGACCGCGGCGCTGAACGCCCGCCTGATCCCGCTGCTCGACCAGCTGATCCGCTCGGTGCGCGGCATGCTCGCCGAGCGCGGCATCGCGGCGCCGCTGATGGTGGTCAAGGGCGACGGCTCGCTGATCCGCGCCGAGCTCGCGCTCGAATGCCCGGTCGAAACCATCCTGTCGGGGCCGGCCGCCTCGGTGGTCGGCGCGCACTTCCTCGCCGGCAGCGACGAGGCCCGGGCAGACGACATGATCGTCGCCGACATGGGCGGCACCACCACCGATGTCGCGATCCTGCAGCGGGGCCGGCCGCGGCTGAACCCCGACGGCGCGCTGGTCGGCGGCTGGCGCACCATGGTCGAGGCAGTGCAGGTGCACACCTACGGCCTCGGCGGCGACAGCCGCATCCGCCTCGATCCGCACGACGGGTTGGTCGCCGGCCCGCGGCGCGTGCTGCCGCTGGCGCTGCTCGGCGCGCGTTACCCCGAGACCGTCGAGGCGCTGCGACTGCAGCTCGCCGCGCCCCAGCCGGCGCGCGAAACCGGCGAGTTCGCGCTGCGGCTGCGTGCGCTCGGCGGCTACCGCCTGTCGCCGGCGCAGGCGAAGCTGTGGACGCGCCTCGAGCGCGGTCCGCTGGCGCTCGCCGAACTGCTCGACGATCACACGCTGGCGCGGCCGCTGGAGCGCCTGGTCGAGCGCGGACTGGTGGCGCTGGCCGGCTTCACGCCATCCGACGCCGCACACGTGCTCGGCTGCCAGGCGCACTGGAGCGTCGAGGCCGCGCGTCTCGGCGCCGAGCTCTGGCGCCGGCGCGCGCAGCGCGAGCTGGGGCTGACGCTGGCCGACGCCGATGCCTTCGCCCGCCACGCCTTCGAGCGCGTCGCGGTGCAGGCGGGACGGGCGATCGCGACCAGCGCGCTGGCCGAGCGCAAGGGCGAGGTCTGGCGCGGGCTGCCCGCAGGCGCGCGCGAGCTGATCGACGCCGCGCTCGAGCGCCGCAGCGACGGCCTGCTCGGCGTTCGCCTGACACTCGAACAGCCGCTGGTCGCGATCGGCGCGCCGGCGGCGACCTGGTACCCCGAGGTCGCCGAGCGCCTCGGCGCGCGGCTGCGGGTGCCCGAGCACGCGGCGATCGCCAACGCGCTCGGCGCCGTGGTCGGCGGCGTGGCGCAGAAAGCCGTCGCCCACATCACTCCCGACGGCGACGAGCGCTTCCACGTGCACATCGCCAGCGGGCTGCGCGACTTCCCCACGCTCGACGCCGCGGTCGAGTACGCGCTGGCCGAAACGTCGCGGCTGGCCGCCGAGCAGGCGCGCCGCGCCGGTGCCGAGGGCCTCGAACTGCGCACCGCGCGCGAAGACACCGTCGGGCGCAACGACTTCGGCCTCGAGCTGTTCTTCGAATCGGTGATCACCGCGACCGCCTGGGGTCGGCCGCGGATCGCGCGCGGCTGAGCGCGTGCCTACTCGTTGAGCGCCGTGTACGGCAGGTAGGCGACCCCACCCCAGTTCGCCTGCAGCAGCAGCCCCTGGTCGGTGAACTGGTACACCGACAGCTCCGGGTTGAACGAGAGGCTGCCGTCGAGCGAAGCCCCCTTGCTGCCGAGCTTGGCGGTGGCATCGGCCGAAGCGCTGACATCGGCGCCGACGCTGCGGAACAGGTCGAACAGCCCGCGCGACTTGAACACCAGCACCTGCCGGTACTCCTTGAAGCCGATGCCCGGCCCGGTGCCGGCCCGCGTCATCAGCATGAAGGTTTCCTTGCCGCCGGCATTGTCGACCAGCATGCCCGAGCCCGCGGCGCCGACGTAGAGCAGCGCGTTGAGCTGCGTGCCCTCGAACACGCCGTAGCCGACGGCTTTCTCGAGCTCGGCCTTGGCCTCGGGCTTTTCGGCGAACAGCTGCGCCAGCGTCTTGTCCTTGATGCCGCGGATCGCCTCACGCTTGTGCTGCCGCTCGGCCGCGCTCAGCGGTTCGCCTTGCTGGCCGCCGCTAGGCGTGCCGGCGCAGCCGGCCAGCATCAGCGACAACGCGAGCGACGCGGCGATCGTGGTGCGAATTGACTTCATCAGTTTGTCCCTTGCCTCGTTGTCGATTCCTGGCGGTTCGCACCGCAAAGTGTGTGGCTGCCGACCCGATCGGGGCGGTCGGCGGGCACCAGTTTAGGCCGGATCGTCGCGGCGGCGGTAGCGGTGCTCCCGGCGCGCTGCGCGGGTCGAGCACGCCGTCGTCCGCCGTCGCCGGCAGCGCGCCGCGCGTCGCTTCCAGCAAAGCCGCTTCCGGCCTGTTGCGCCGCGCCAAAGCACCTGTCGCGGCAGCCAAGAATCGCGTCGTTTCGGCGATACACGGCGCCATGAGCCCCCCGTAGAGTGCGACCGACACCGGGTTCGACAGGGCTGCAACCGACGGCCCGCGGCCCGCCGCGACCACTATCCGACCGAGGACCGCACCCCATGGACGCCCACCAGCACATGCTCGAGCTGCTGCAGACCCGCCGCCGCGACTACAGCCTGCCGCAGCCCTTCTACAACGACCCGGAGTTCTTCCGCCTCGACATGGAGCACATCTTCGGCCGCGCCTGGCTGCTCGCCGGCCTGAGCTGCGAGATCCCGAAGCCCGGCAACTACTTCACGCTGAACATCGGCGACACGCCGCTGCTGATCGTCCGCGACCGCGAGATGCAGGTGCGCGCCTTCTACAACACCTGCCGCCACCGCGGCTCGCGCCTGTGCACCAAGGACAAGGGCACCACCGCCAAGCTGGTCTGCCCCTACCACCAGTGGACCTACGAGCTCGACGGCAAGCTGCTGTTCGCCGGCAACATGGGTGCGGACTTCGATCCGAAGCAGTTCCCGCTGAAGCGGGCGCACTGCGAGACCGTCGGCGGCTACGTCTTCGTCAGCATCGCCCCCGACGGCGAGGCGCCGGACTTCACCGCCTTCAGGCGCGACGTCGAGCCGTACATGGTCCCGCACGGGCTCGAGGACGCCAAGGTCGCGTTCGAGAGCAACATCGTCGAGAAAGCCAACTGGAAGCTGGTGATCGAGAACAACCGCGAGTGCTACCACTGCGCCGGCAACCACCCCGAGCTGCTGAAGACGCTGTCGGAGTTCGACAGCACCGACGATCCGCGCGTCGACCCGAAGTTCGCCGAGCGCATCCTCAGGAAGGCGGCCGAGTGGGATGCGCACGGCTTGCCCAACCGCGTGATCCACTCCCCCGACAACCGCTACCGCGTCGTGCGCCTGCCCTTCGCGCACGGCGTGTCGATGACGATGGACGGCAAGACCGCGGTCAAGCGCCTGCTCGGCCGGCTGAAGTCGAGCGACCTCGGCTCGCTGCGCCTGCTGAGCCTGCCGAACTCGTGGAACCACCTGCAGGGCGACCACGCGCTGTTCTTCCGCGTGCTGCCGCTGGGGCCGCAGGAGACGCTGGTGACGACCAAATGGCTGGTGCACAAGGATGCCGTCGAAGGCGTCGACTACGACCTCGACAACCTGAGCCGCGTGTGGCTCGCCACCAACGACCAGGACCGCGTGCTGGCCGAAGAGAACCAGCTCGGCATCAACTCGAAGGCGTACGAGCCCGGTCCGTACTCGCAGAGCATCGAGTTCGGCGTGCAGAACTTCATCGACTGGTACACCGGCGAGATGACCGAGCGGCTTGCGTCGACGCCGGGCGCGCGCCGGCTGAAGGTGGTCGCCCGCTGATCGCCCCGAAATCCCCCGCACCCCCGTTGCAAAGGGGGGTTCGGAGACTCCGAATCACCGCTCGGGAACGGCGTGCGCCACGACGCCGAATCCAGCGCCCGAAGCCCGCGAGAGCCCCGTCATGAACGTCCGCGACGCGATCGCCCGCCTCGACCAGGCCAAGCCCTGGAACAGCCACACCGAGCTGCTGGAATGCACGATGGTGCTCCAGGACAGCCACAACGTGAAGACCTTCTGCTTCCAGACCGCGGACGCCAGCTATTTCCGCTACCTGCCGGGGCAGTTCATCACGCTCGAGCTCGACATCGACGGCGACAAGGTCTACCGCACCTACACTCTGTCCTCGAGCCCGTCGCGGCCGCTGTGCCTGACGATCAGCGTCAAGACCCAGCCCGGTGGCCGGGTGTCGAACTGGCTGCACGAAAACCTGAAGGTCGGCGACCGCGTCCGCGCCTTCGGCCCCTCGGGCATCTTCAGCTTCCACAACCACGTCGCCGACAAGTACCTGTTCCTGTCGGGCGGCGTCGGCATCACGCCGATGATGTCGATGACGCGCTGGCTGTTCGACTTCGGCATCCACACCGACGTCACCTTCATCCACAGCGCGCAGACCCCGGCCGACATCGTGTTCCGCGCCGAGCTCGAGGCGATCAGCGCGCGCCTGCCCGAGTTCAAGGTGGCCTTCGTCTGCGAACGCCCCAACCCCTACGGCGCCTGGACCGGCTACTCGGGCCGCCTGAACCAGCTGATGCTCGAGCTGAGCTGCCCCGATTACGCCGAGCGCGAGATCTTCTGCTGCGGCCCCGAACCCTACATGCGGGCGGTGCGCGACATCCTGCACGCGGCCGGCTTCGACATGCGCCGCTACCACGAGGAGAGCTTCGTCACTCCGGTGCACGACGAGACCGAGATCCCGGTGCACGACGACGTGATGATCGACGCCAGCCACGGCGCCAAGGTGCGCTTCACCGCCAGCGACCTCGTCCTCGACTGCCGCGAATCCGATACCCTCTTGACGGTCGCCAAGGAAGCCGGGCTGCACATCCCGAGCGCGTGCATGTTCGGCGTCTGTGGCACCTGCAAGGTCAGGAAGACGGCGGGCGAGGTGCACATGGTGCACAACGGCGGCATCACCGACGACGAGATCGCCGAAGGCTACGTGCTCGCCTGCTGCTCCAATCCGCTCGGCGAAGTGACGATCGACTACTGACATGGGCCACCCCGAGGTCCCCGACGCCGCGCCGCTGGCCCGCGAACACCTGCTGCGCTGGCTGCTCGCCCTGCCGGCGGCGCTCGATCCGGCCGAAGCCGCCGGCATGCTGCTCAGCCGTCTCGACTCGTCGGAGCCGGCCGACTCGGCGCTCGCCGAGGAACTGCGCCGCCTGGTCGAGGAAGTCGAGCGCTACCCGCGCGACGCGCTGCACGGTCACTTCGCCGGCGCCGCGCGCCGGCGCGGGGTGATCGGCTGATACGGGTTCCAGGAATTTTGCGCGCATTGCGGCGGAGCTGGCCAATCACAGCGGGATCTTTCTGGAACCCGTATGAGTGTTGCCGCCGGCCGAAAACCAATTTCAGGTCGATCAAGCGCTTGCGATCGGGGGACTGAAACCGTCGTCCGGCAGCGACAGGCTTTGGCGAACCGAGCCAGCCAGAACCATACAAATTATTGATATAAAAGCGATCAATCGGCTTGGCACGCCTTCTGCTCGATATCGCTTGCAGGCCGATCGAGCCTGTCGAACGAAACCCGCGAGGTGTGCCATGAACAAGACCCTGATCGCTGCCGCCCTGACGCTGGCCACCGGCCTGGCCTTCGCCGCCGGCGAAACCGCACCGCAGGCCACCCCCACCGCGCAGGCCGCGCCGGCGCAGGCCGCGAGCTTCGAACAGCTCGACACCAACAAGGACGGCACGCTGTCCGGCGACGAGCTCAAGGCCCTCAAGAACCTGGACATGAACAAGGCCGACGCCAACAAGGACGGCAAGCTGAGCCCGGCGGAGTTCAAGTCCACCGCTTCGTGAGGCCGAGCGAAGCCGCATTTGGGCTATCGCTGAACACGCCGCCCCCGGCGCCTGCCGGGGGGCGGCGCTCGCGCATCCGGCTCGCCCCCGAAACCGGCCGTGATCTTACCGGCCTGCCGGGAGCAGGCTTGCCGCTCCAGACAGACATCCCACACACTGCCACCCCTTCGCCCACTCCAGCGGTTCACTGCGCTGCCACGGTGAACGGCCAGCTTCCGGGCCATCCGGGCGCACCGTCGTCGCGAGGCAAGCCGGTGTCGTGGTCTGGAAAGCCCGCCCCCGGCGGGCCGGTAAGCTCCCGAATCAAGGACCTGCAAGAACACGTCCATGATCAGCAGCCCCGCCCGGGGCATCGCCACCCATGAGGATCGAAAGGATGTTCCAGCGAAACATGCGCATTTCCGACTACGACGCCGAGCTCGCCGCCGCGATCGCCGCCGAGGCGCGGCGCCAGGAAGAGCACATC
>JBDHRG010000139.1:0-9969 GCA_039807445.1 Candidatus Competibacteraceae bacterium | reverse complement strand
TACGCCGTGCACGGGTGAAATCCGTCTGGGGTAGGGGAAACTCGGCCCACGTTTGATTCATGCACCAACGCCGCGCCACCGCCATCGTCGCCCCGGTGGTGGTGCCGCCGATGATGAAGTCGACCTTATCGCTCTCGATCAGGCGCTTGACCAGGGTGTTGGCCTTGGCGGCTTCGCCGGCGTCGTCGTAGTGCACCAGCTCGAGCGGGCGGCCGAGCACGCCGCCCTCGGCGTTGATCCGCTCGACGTAGAGCTGCAGAGTCCTCAGCTCCGGGTCGCCGAGGAAGGCGGTCGGACCGGTTACGGACAGGAAGGCGCCGATGCGGATCGGCTCGGCGGCATGGGCGGTGCCCGCGAGGGCGAGCAGCGCGGCGAGCGCGCCGCGGCGCAGGGTACGGCTGAGCATCGTTGATCTCCTCCGATGGCGAAGGCCGCCTCGTGCGGGCGGCTCGACGTCGACTCTACGGAGGAGCGGTGCGGGCGTCTGTCCCCAGCGTTGGGGACAGATGCCCAAGTCGGGCCGACTCAGGAGTCGTCCAGGTTCAGGTCGGCGCCCTCGAGCGCGTCGCGGGTCTTTCCCTTGAAGAAGGTTCCGCGAACGGGTGAGGGGCGAGGGGGACAGGCCACCGTTTTTTCCTCCTTACCCCTCACTCTTCACTCCTCACCCGAGAAGTCAGACGCAGCGCGGCTTGTCGAAGCCGGCCAGCGCGCGCAGCGCGTCCAGATTCTCGAGGCGCACGTGCTTGCTGTCCACCGAGATCAGCCCCTGCTGCTGGAAGCGCGTGAACAGACGGCTGACGGTCTCGACCGCGAGGCCGAGGTAGTTGCCGATGTCGTTGCGCGACATGCTCAGGTTGAACTCGCGTGCCGAGAAGCCGCGCTCGTGCAGCCGACTCGACAGGCTCAGCAGCAGCGCCGCCAGGCGCTCGTCGGCGGTCTTCTTGCCGAGCAGCAGCAGCAGCTCGTCGTCGCCGCGGATCTCGCGGCTCATGATCCGCACCAGCTGGCGGCCGAGCATCGGGATGTGCACCGCCAGGTCTTCGAGCTGCGCGAACGGGATTTCGCACAGGCTGGTGGTTTCGAGCGTCTTCGCGCTCGAGGGGTGGCGGCCGGAATGGATCGCGTCGAGACCGATGATCTCGCCCGGCAGGTGGAAGCCGGTGACCTGCTCGCCGCCGGATTCGGTCATCGTGTAGGTCTTCACCGAGCCGGCGCGTACCGCGTACACCGAGCGGAAGTCGTCGCCGAAGCGGAACACGTGTTCGCCGCGGCCGAGCGGACGGCGGCGCCTGACGATCCGGTCGAGTTCGTCCATCTCGTCGCGGGTCACGCCGACCGGCAGGCACAGGTCGACGAGGCTGCAGCTGCCACAGGCGATGCGCGCCAGCGTCGCATCCAGGTTCTTGGCGGGACAGTCGCTCATCGATGCTTCCAGTGCAGGGGCGAAGCCGAATTATGGCACAGCGAGCCTTGATGCAGCTCACGGCAGCCGCGGCCGGCGTGCGATTTGATCGCTGCGGCCGTTTCTCGCCGCGGAACGGCGCGCTATGCTAGATTTTCGTCCGCACTGCAACGAGCACCGAGAGCCCCATGTCCGCACGTACCGCCGAGGTCCAGCGCGACACTCTGGAAACCCAGATCCGCATCGCGATCAACCTCGATGGCAGTGGTAGCGCCCGCTTCGACACCGGCGTGCCCTTCCTCGAACACATGCTCGACCAGGTGGCGCGCCACGGCCTGGTCGACCTCGAGATCGACGCCAAGGGCGACCTGCACATCGACGACCACCACATGGTCGAAGACGTCGGCATCGCCCTCGGTCAGGCCTTCCGCGCCGCGCTCGGCGACAGGAAGGGCATCCGCCGCTACGGCCACGCCTACGTGCCGCTCGACGAGGCGCTGTCGCGCGTCGTGATCGACTTCTCCGGCCGTCCCGGGCTCGAGTACCACGTCGAATACCCGCGCTCGCACATCGGCCGCTTCGACGTCGACCTCTTGCGCGAGTTCTTCCAGGGTTTCGTCAACCACGCCCAGGCCTCGCTGCACATCGACTGTCTGCGCGGGCGCAACGCACATCATATCGCCGAAACCGTGTTCAAGGCCTTCGGTCGCGCGCTGCGCGCCGCGGCCGAGCACGACCCGCGCATGCAGGGCATCATGCCCTCGACCAAGGGCATGCTCTGAGCCCGAGCTGCTTTCACGCTTCGTTCCCGTCAGGAATCCCCGCATGACGTGCATCGCGGTCATCGACTACGGCATGGGCAATCTGCACTCGGTCGCCAAGGCGCTCGAGCACGTCGCACCGGGGGCGCGGGTCGAGCTGGTGCGCGACGCCGCTGCGCTCGAAGCCGCCGACCGCGTGGTGTTCCCGGGGCAGGGTGCGATCGGCCACTGCATGGCCGAACTCGACCGCCTCGGGCTGGTCGAGCCGCTGCGCGCGGCGGCGCGAACCAGGCCTTTCCTCGGCATGTGCCTCGGCCCGCAAGCGCTGATGGGCTTCAGCGAAGAGAACGGCGGCACCGCGTGCCTCGGCGTGTTCGAGGGCGAGGTCAGGCGCTTCGCCGACGATCTGCACGACGCCGAAGGCCGGCGGCTGAAGGTGCCGCACATGGGCTGGAGCCGGGTGCGGCAGACGCGCGCGCATCCGCTGTGGGCCGGGATCGAGCCGGACGCCCGCTTCTACTTCGTGCACAGCTACTACCTGTGCCCGGGCGAACCGGCGCTGGTCGCCGGCGAAACCGAGTACGGCTTGCGCTTCGCGACCGCGCTGGCGCGCGACAACGTGTTCGCGGTGCAATTCCACCCGGAGAAGAGCGCCCGCGCCGGCCTGCAGCTGCTGGCCAACTTCGCGGCCTGGGATCCCGGCCGGGCCGCCTGACCACCACGGGACAAGATCAAGGGGTTCAGAGGACCACCCTATGTTGCTGATTCCGGCCATCGATCTCAAAGACGGCAAGTGCGTGCGGCTGCGCCAGGGACGGATGGAGGACTCGACCGTGTTCTCCGACGATCCGCTGGCGATGGCCGAGCAGTGGGTCAAGGCGGGCGCGCGGCGCCTGCACCTGGTCGACCTGAACGGCGCCTTCGCCGGCAAGCCGCAGAACGCCGAGGTCGTGCGGCGCATCGCCGAAGCCTTCCCCGAGCTGCCGATCCAGGTCGGCGGCGGCATCCGCAGCGAAGAGACCGTCGAGGCCTACCTCGCCGCCGGCGTCCGCTACGTGATCATCGGCACCAAGGCGGTGCAGGAGCCGCATTTCATCTCGGACCTGTGCATGACCTTCCCCGGGCACGTGATCGTCGGCCTCGACGCCAGGGACGGCAGGGTCGCGGTCGATGGCTGGTCGAAGTTGTCGAAGCACGGCGTCGTCGACCTGGCGCAGCGCTTCGAGCGCGACGGGGTCGAGGCGATCGTCTACACCGACATCGGCCGCGACGGCATGATGCAGGGCGTCAACATCGAAGCCACGGTACGCCTGGCGCAGGCGGTGTCGATTCCGGTGATCGCCTCGGGCGGCGTCACCGACATGCGCGACATCCAGGCGCTGTGCGAAGTCGAGGCCGAGGGCGTCGCCGGTACCATCCTCGGGCGCGCGCTGTACGAAGGCACGCTCGACCTCGCCGAGGCGCAGCGCTTCGTCGACGCGCATCCCGCCTGAGCCTCGCATCGTCGGAGAACGAACCCATGGGCCTGGCCAAGCGCATCATCCCCTGCCTCGACGTCGATCAGGGCCGCGTCGTCAAGGGCGTCAACTTCGTCGAGATCCGCGATGCCGGCGACCCGGTCGAGATCGCGCGCCGCTACGACCAGGCCGGCGCCGACGAGATCACCTTCCTCGACATCACCGCGAGCTCCGACGAGCGCGAGACGATGGTGCACGTCGTCGAGCAGGTCGCCGGCGAAGTGTTCATCCCGCTGACCGTCGGCGGCGGCATCCGGGTCATGGCGGACGTGCGGCGGATGCTGAACGCCGGCGCCGACAAGGTGTCGATCAACACCGCGGCGGTGACGCGGCCCGAGTTCGTCAGGGAAGCCGCCGACCACTTCGGCAACCAGTGCATCGTCGTCGCGATCGACGCCAAGCGCGTCTGCGCCGAAGGCGAGCCGCTGCGCTGGGAAGTGTTCACGCACGGCGGCCGCCGCGCGACCGGGCTCGACGCGATCGAGTGGGCGCGGCGTATGGCCGAGTACGGCGCCGGCGAGATCCTGCTGACCAGCATGGACCGCGACGGCACCCGGATCGGCTTCGACCTCGGCCTGACGCGCGCGGTGTCGGACGCCGTGCCGGTGCCGGTGATCGCCTCGGGCGGCGTCGGCAACCTCGATCACCTGGCCGAGGGCATACTTCAGGGGCATGCCGACGCGGTGCTCGCGGCGAGCATCTTCCACTTCGGCGAGTACACCATCGAGCAGGCCAAGCGCCATCTGCAGGCGCGCGGCATCGAGGTGCGGCTATGAGCGACATCGGGGCAGGCGAGGCCTGGCTGGACGCGATCCGCTGGAGCGGCGACGGCCTGGTGCCGGTGATCGCGCAGGAGGCCGGCAGCGGCCGGGTGCTGATGTTCGCATGGATGAACCGCGAGTCGCTGCGCCTGACCGCCGAGCGCGGCGAGGCGGTGTACTGGTCGCGCTCGCGCGGCCGGCTGTGGCACAAGGGCGAGGAGTCCGGCCACGTGCAAAAGGTGCGCGCGATCCGGCTCGACTGCGACAACGACGTGCTGCTGCTCGAGATCGAGCAGCTCGGCGGTGTCGCCTGCCACACCGGGCGTCACAGCTGCTTCTTCAGCGTGCTGCGCGATGGCGAATGGGTCGCCGTCGACCCGGTGCTCAAGGACCCGTCGGAGATCTACCGCCGATGACCGATCTGCTGCGTGAAGACGACGTACTCGCCCGGCTCGCCGCGGTGCTCGAGGCGCGCAAGGGCGCCGATCCCGACGGCTCGTACGTCGCCCGGCTGTATTCGAAGGGGCTCGACGCGATCCTGAAGAAGATCGGCGAAGAAGCGACCGAAACCGTGCTCGCCGCGAAGGACGGCGATGCCGAACATCTGGTCTACGAAACCGCCGATCTGTGGTTTCATACGCTGGTGATGCTGGCCCACCAGGGCCTGGGTCCCGAGGCGGTGCTGGCCGAGCTGGCGCGGCGCTTCGGCCTGTCCGGGCTGACCGAGAAGGCCGCCCGCGAGGAGTGAGCGCCGCCCGTGGCGGCGCGTTCCGACGATTTCCGGAGGTTTCCATGGGTTTCGGGAGTATCTGGCACTGGCTGGTGGTGCTGCTGATCGTGCTGCTGATCTTCGGCGCCAAGCGGCTGCGCAATATCGGCAGCGACCTCGGTGCCGCGGTCAAGGGATTCCGCGACTCGATGAAGGAGGGCGAGGCGGCCGAAGGCCAGCAGCCGCCCGAGCAGCCCGGCCAGGTGTCGCAGCAGGGCGCGCAGCCGCCGCAGCCCCGCGTGATCGAGGGTGAGGCCACCCGCGAGCACGACCCGAAGCCCAAGGCCTGAGCCCTGGCTGACGCAGGCGGGCGGCGATGTTCGAGATCGGTTTCTGGGAGCTGGTGCTGATCGGCGTCGTCGCGCTGGTCGTGATCGGCCCCGAGCGCCTGCCCGCGGTCGCGCGCACGCTCGGGCGCTGGATCGCCCGCGCGCGCAACACCGTCGGCGCGGTGCGCGCCGAGGTCGAGCGCGAGCTCAGGCTCGAAGAGATGAAGCGCTCGATCCTCAGCGAGGAGGCCGGCGAACAGTTCCGCCAGCTGCAGGACCAGATCCGCAGCCTCGAGACGGAGCTGCGCTCGGGCGTCCAGAGCGCGGCGACCGAGGCGCAGGCCGCGATCTGCTCGGGCGAGCACACCGATGCCCGTTCGGCGCGCGAGGCCGCGGCGGCGCAGGTCTCGCTCGCCGCGCTCGAGGCACAGACCGAAGCCGCCGCTCCGGCGGCAGGCGGCGCCGATCGCGAGCCTGGCGCGGTGGCCGAACCGCACGCGGCGCCGCCGCCGTCCAACCCTCCGGCGCAGGGCTGATCCGCCGTGTCCGACGACCAACTCGAACAACCGCTACTCGCCCACCTGCTCGAGCTGCGCAACCGCCTGTTGCGCGCGATCGGCGGCGTGCTGGTGGCGCTGGTGTGCCTGCTGCCGTTCGCCAACGAGGTCTACAGCCGCTTCGCGGCGCCGCTGATCAAGCACATGCCGGCGAGCACCAGCATGATCGCGATCGACGTGGTGTCACCGTTCCTGACGCCGCTGAAACTGTGCCTGGTGCTGGCGGTCTTCGCCGCGATGCCGTGGATCCTGTACCAGGTCTGGGCCTTCGTCGCGCCGGGGCTTTACCAGAACGAGCGCAAGCTGGCGCTGCCGATGGTCGCGGCCAGCACGGCGCTGTTCTACACGGGGATGGCGTTCGCGTACTTCGTGATCCTACCGGTGTTCTTCGCCTTCCTGACCGCGACCGCGCCGCAGGGTGTCGCGGTGATGACCGACATCAACCTGTACCTCGACTTCGTGCTGACGATCTTCTTCGCTTTCGGCGTCTGCTTCGAGGTGCCGGTGGCGACCGTGATGCTGGTGCTGGTCGGCGTGTCGACGCCCGAGTCGCTGGCGGCCAAGCGCCCCTACGTGATCGTCGGCGCCTTCGTGATCGCCGCGGTGCTGACCCCGCCCGACGTGATCTCGCAGGTCTTGCTCGCGGTGCCGATGTGGCTGCTGTTCGAAGCCGGCCTCTACTGCGCCCGCCTCGTCGCCCGACGCCGCAATACCGCGCTGGTGCCACACCAAGGCGAGTGATGCGCCGTCTGCTTTTCCCGTCGCGGGGGGAGGACGGGGGGCGGCGGCGCGTAGCCGCTGTTTTTCACCGCGAGCCAGACCCCCGTCTGCGTCACTCTGCAACGGGCGGCTGGGGCGTGTCGGGCTTCACCACCTTGTACTTGTCTCCCTCGAAGAACCGCGCCAGCGGGCAGCGCTGCTCTCCCAGCGGACATTCGTGCTCGCGGGCGCACTGCTCCTGCGTCGCATCGAGCAGCACGTAACTCCGGCACACCGGGCACCGTTCGATCGGCGAATCGAAGGTGATCATGGCGGGGGCTCCTCGGCCGCGCGCGGCGGCAACGGATGACTGGCAATCGCCTGCTGTCCGGCCACCCTGCCACCGATGCGCCTGCCGTACCTTGACACGTGTCAACCGCCGAGGCGACGGACGATGCGCGGACGCAGCGGTCGGCCTTTACGCCTCGAGGTCGAGCAGCGCGCGGACGAAGGCGTCGGCTTCGAACTCGCGCAAGTCCTCGATGCCTTCGCCGACGCCGATGTAGCGGATCGGCAGCCCCAGGCGCTGCGCGATCGCGAACACGATCCCGCCCTTGGCGGTGCCGTCGAGCTTGGTCAGCACCAGCCCGCTCAGGCCGATCGCGTCGTGGAACTGGCGCGCCTGGTTCAGCGCGTTCTGGCCGGTGGTGGCGTCGAGCACCAGCAGCGTCTCGTGCGGCGCCTGCGCGTCGACCTTGCCGATCACGCGCTTGATCTTCTTCAGCTCTTCCATCAGGTTGTGCTGGGTGTGCAGGCGGCCGGCAGTGTCGGCGATCAGCACCTCCAGGCCGCGTGCGCGCGCCGCCTGGCAGGCGTCGAAGATCACCGAGGCGGCATCGGCGCCGCTCGCCTGTGCGATCACCGGCACGCCGTTGCGGCTGCCCCAGACCTGCAACTGCTCGACCGCCGCGGCGCGGAAGGTGTCGCCGGCGGCGAGCATCACCGTCTTGCCCTCGGCCTGGAAGCGCTTGGCGAGCTTGCCGATGGTGGTGGTCTTGCCGGCGCCGTTGATGCCGACCATCAGGATCACCGCCGGCCTGGCCTCCGGCGGCAGCGCCAGCGGCCGCTCGACCGGCGCGAGCAGCGCCGTCATCTCTTCGCGCAAGGCATCGAGCAGCGCCGCGCCGTCGGCGAGCTGCCGGCGCGAGACGCGCTCGGTGAGCTTGCCGATGATGCGCTGTGTCGCCTCGATGCCGACGTCGGCCATCAGCAGCCGCGTCTCGAGCTCGTCGAGCAAGTCGGCGTCGATCGCCTTGCGGCCGAGGAACAGGCTAGCGAAGCCTTCGCGCGTGCGCGCGAGGCGGCTCTTCAGGCGGCCGAACCAGGAAGGAGCGTTCTGGGCGGAATCGGACATGCGAGCGACCGGCGGCGTGATAGGCGGATGGCGCACATCGTATCATGCGCCTCTGGCACCATAGGCCGAGTCTCCATGCCGCCCCGATCCCGACCGTCCCCCGCCCGCCGATCCGCAGCCGCCGGTCGCGGCACGCTGCGCGTGATCGGCGGTCGCTGGCGTGGCCGCAGGCTCGCCTTCGCGGCGGTCGAGGGGCTGCGGCCGACGCCCGACCGCGTGCGCGAGACGCTGTTCAACTGGCTGGCGCCGCTGATCGAAGGCGCACGCTGCCTGGATCTGTTCGCCGGCAGCGGCGCGCTCGGCATCGAGGCGCTGTCGCGCGGTGCCGCCGCGGTGCGCTTCGTCGAGCGCGATGCGCGCGCCTGCGCGCTGCTGCGCGACAACCTGGCATTGCTCGGCGCCGAGGGTGCGCGGGTCGAGGCGATGGATGCGCTGGCTTTCCTGGCGCGGCCGGCCGAGCCCTTCGACGTGGTGTTCGTCGATCCGCCGTTCGCGCTCGGGCTGCACGCGCCCGCCTGCGCACGGCTGGCCGAAGGCGGCTGGCTGGCGCCGGGGGCGCGGGTCTACCTCGAGTCGGGTCCCGACGAGATCGCGCTCCCCGAGGGCTGGCAGGTGCTGCGCGACAAGACCGCCGGCCAGGTGCGCTACCGTCTGCTGGCCGCGGGGTCGTGATCCGCGGTGCCGTTTGTCGCGGTTCCGTCGCGCGATCGCCGCCGATCGGCTTTCTTGATTCGGCTTGCGCAGGCACCGCATAATCGGGCGCCCATCCCGCACCGGTGCACGCCGAATGTCTGTCGTCGCCCTCTATCCGGGAACCTTCGATCCCTTGACCAACGGCCATCTCGACCTGGTCGAGCGGGGGATACGGATGTTCGACCGCCTGATCGTCGCCGTGGCCGGCAACCCCGGCAAGGGGCCGATGTTTTCGCTCGAGGAGCGCGTCGAGCTGGCACGCGCCGTGCTCGGGCACTTGCCCGACGTCGAGGTGGTCGGCTACGACATCCTGCTGGTCGAGTTCGCCAGGAAGGTCGGCGCCAGCGTCATCCTGCGCGGGCTGCGCGCGGTGTCGGACTTCGAGTACGAGTTCCAGATGGCCAGCATGAACCGCCGCCTGGACCCCGCGATCGAGACGGTGTTCCTGACTCCGGCCGAGCAGTACACCTTCATCTCGTCGACGCTGGTGCGCGAAGTGGCGCGCTACGGCGGCGACGTGACGCCGTTCGTCCCCCCGCGGGTGGCCGGGGCGCTGGCGATCAAGCTCGGCCGGGCCTGAAGCGGCAGAGGTAGCCCGCATGTCCCTGATGATCACCGACGAATGCATCAACTGCGACGTCTGCGAACCCGAGTGCCCGAACGGCGCGATTTCGCAGGGCGAAGAGATCTACGTGATCAACCCGAACCTGTGCACCGAGTGCGTCGGCCACTTCGACCGGCCGCAGTGCCAGCAGGTGTGCCCGGTCGACTGCATCCCGAAGGACCCCGATCACGAGGAAACCCCCGAGCAGCTGCTCGCCAAGTACCAGCACCTGCAGAGGCTGGCCAGTGGGTGACGATCCAGGGTTTTCAAGGTGATCCGCTGCACGGCAGCGCAGCGACTGGCTCCTGCGTTGTCCTTTCCCCCCTTTTTCAAAGGGGGGAGTCGGCAGAGTTCATTGATTTTGCGCTTTTACCGCATCGAAAGCCCGGTCGTTACGGTTTCAACCCAGGACCGCTATCGCCTCGGGCATTCGGTTGAGCATCGTGCATGAACACTGCCCGCATCGCCTCCACGAAGGATTCAGCCTGATCGACGGCCCATGTCGCTTTCTCGAGACTGATGT